>CAMJMR010000004.1 GCA_946407095.1 uncultured Selenomonadales bacterium
CTTTGTTTTACTTGCTTCTGTCGTTATTCACTTTTAATTTACCAACAACCCCTAAAAGCGGCTTACCAAAGCTGTGTCTTTATACCGTCAGCCGTTTCAATCTCAACGACCAGCGTGCGCTTCACCTTGGCGATAACCTTGCGACATTCGTCTTCGTCGTCCGCGGAAATCAAAATCATGCCGTATCTTTTGGTGCCGTCCGTCAAGCGCGCGACTTTTTTCCCGACGTAACAATTTTCCATGTGAATTTTGTAAACGCCGGGAATTTTTTTCAGCGCGTCCAAGCCCGTGATACTCTTCACGACGCCGGCGGCGGGGAAGCCGAAATCAACATACGCCGAAACTTTGTTGTCCAACTTATTGGGCTCGACCTTGCGGACAATCCCTTCGACGACGTAATCAATCAAAGCCTCGTTGGTGCCGAAGCCCGTCGCCAAAGTCGTCAAGTCGGAGGATATGTAATTGCCGCCGCCGCGCGCCGCTATCTCGGTCAGATAAACTTTGTCCTCTGCCGTGTTGTAAATGTATTCGGCGTGAGTTATACCGAACGGCAACTTCATCGACGTGACAAGCTTTTCGTTTTCGGCAAGGAGCCTTTGCCCTGCGCGGTCGGTCACGCGCTTAACCGAAGAAAACACACAGCTCGTTATGATATACATTCCGGGCAAAGCGAAATATCCGATTAAGCCCAAGTCTAAATTGTTATATTGATTATCCATCAAGTATCCGTTTACGCAATAAACGTTACCTTCAATGAAACGTTCCAGAATCACTTTGCCGCTCATGGAATAGGCTTTGGTTGAGTTGAATTCGCGTTTCAAATCGTCGGCGGAATTTATGCGGCGCACGCCTCTGCTGCCGGAGCTGTCGGCGGGCTTGATTATCAGCGGGAAGCCCATCCCTTCAGCAATGTCGACCGCCTCGGCAAGATTGAACGCTTGATTGAATTCGGGGACAGCTACGCTCGCCGCCTTTGCCGCCTTGCGCATCAAATATTTGTCGGTGAACTTGAGAGCCGTCTCGTAACCTATGCCGCGCAGATTCAGTTTTTCGGCAACGTAGGCTACCGTCGGGACGGACACGTCGGCTTGGTCAGTCAATACGGCGTCGATTTTTTCAGCCGCCGCGATTTTCAAGACGGCCTCCTTATCGCGCACGTCGACGAAGAAAGCTTTGTCCGCCAACTTGAAGCCGGGATAATCGCCGCGCGGGCTCACGACAAGCACTTCGTAACCTTTAGCCCGACAAATTTTCAGAAAGGGCATTTGACCAATCCCAGCACCCAAAAGCAAAAATTTTTTCATAAAATCACCTCAATGACTTGATATTTTTTGGCAATACAAAAAGACGCGCCCTGTGACCCGTGACGGGTTTAAGTCGCGTCTTTTTGTATGCAAACAGCGTGCCGAGATTTTGGCGATTATGAATCGTTGCGCCAACCCCAAATGTAATACGGAGCGTCGTCGCCGACATTAAAGAGCAAATCCAAGACAGAAACGTAATGGGTAACGAATCCGCTACTCCCCCCCCCGCCGCGTTGAGGATAAGCAGGGTAATTGGAATAGTCTTTCCACACGAGCCGAATGCCTGCCGCCGCGTAATCTTCGGCAACAATGTAATCTTTCGCCGCAGAACCCGACAAATACAAATCAGCCTGCGCGGCTTTGACGAGGCTCAAAAGTTTCTCGTGCTTGACGCCGTGAGTCGGATAATCGCGGCTGTCGGTGAACTTCGTCGTGACGCCGAGGAAGTCGCGGGCAATGTGCTCAATCAAAAATCTGTTCAGCTCATAAAGATAAGTCCATGTCTTTTCCAAGTAGACGGACGCCAGAAAGTCTTCGTAACGTTTCCAGTGCGGTGCCTTGTGGTAAGCCATTTCCAAAGTCTTGAAGTGTTTGCGTTGCCACGAAGAATCTTTGATTTGCACGTCGACAATCGCACGATGAATCTTATTCATGCCAACGGGCACGGTCAACCAGACTTCGCCTTGCGGCGTAAGGATTTTGTTTCGGTTGCGCCAATCGTTTTTGGTAAATTGAACTTCGTCGTAAAAAATGAACTCGTCGACGTCGTGAATGATGTCGAAGTAGCCTTTCCACGGAATGTAATTCGATTGGAGGACGGCAAGCTTTTTCATCGCAGGCTACCCCAAATTTGTTTCCGTATGCCGTCAGCGGTGTCAATCTCAACGACCAAAGTATTCTTTACTGTGTTGATAACTTTGCGGCACTCGTCCTCAGTGTTTGCGGAAATTAAAATCATGCCGTATCTTTTGGAGCCGTCCGTCAGCTTGGCGACCTTCTGCCCGATACGGAAATCGTCCGCTTGAATTTTAAAAATGGCAGGCAAACTTTTCAGTTCGTCCAAGCCCGTAATGCTTTTCACGACGCCGTCAGCAGGGAAGCCGAAATCGACATAAGCCGCAACTTTGTCGTTCAACTTATCGGGCTCGACTCTGCGGACATTCCCGTTGACGATATAATCAACCAACGTCTCGTTGACGTTGAAGCCCGAAGCCCTCGGCGTCAAGTCGGAGGATATGTAATTGCCGCCGCCGCGTGCCGCAATTTCGGCCAGATAAAATCTATCTTCTTCGCGGTTGTAAATGTATTCGGCGTGAGTTAATCCGAACGGCAATTTCATCGACTTAACAAGTTTATCATTTTCGGCAAGGAGCATTTGCCCTGCGCGGTCTGTCACGCGCTTAACCGAAGAAAAGATTCGCATGGCGGGGATAAAGCGTCCGGGCAAGTCGAATTGCCCTGTTATGCCAAGAATCAAATTGTAATGTTCGTTTTCCATGGCGTAACCGTCAACGCAATAAACGACGCCTTCAATGAAGCGTTCCAAAAGTATTCTGCCGCTCCGAGAACAAGCTTTAGTGGAATCGAATTCGCGTTTCAAATCGTCGGCGGAATTTATGCGGCGCACGCCTTTGCTGCCGGAACTGTCGGCGGGTTTAATCATCAAAGGATAGCCCATGCCTTCAGCAACCTCCGCCGCCTCATCAAGGTTGGTTGCAGGTTTAAAATCGGGGACACCTATGCCCGAAGCCTTTGCCGCCTTGCGCATCAAATATTTGTCGGTGAACTTAAGAGCCGTCTCATAACCTATGCCGCGCATCCCCAATTTCTCGGCGACGTAGGCAACGGTAACCGTGCCGATATCGTTTTGGTCAGTCAAGACGGCGTCGACTTTTTCTTCAACCGCAACCTTCAGTACAGCGTCTTTATCGCGGATGTCGACGAAACGAATCTTGTCGGCAAATTTAAAACCGGGATAATCGCCCGGTATGCTCACGGTTATTACTTCATATCCTTTAGCGCGACAAATTTTCAGGAAAGGCACTTGCCCGACGCCCGCGCCGACAATCAAAACTTTTTTCACTTGGCATCATCCTTTGCTGCTGAAAGTTTTTCCTTTAGCAGCGTAGTTTTTATTTATGGGGTTGCCGCGTTCGTCGAAACGTTCTTCGCCGATAATCTGCCAATCGTTGCATTGTTGACAAATCGGCGGGAGCTTGTCCCATTCGTGCGAAAAGTGATACTTAACCATCTGCTCGTTGCGCCGCCGCCAAATATCTTGTATCGATTCGACATTTACATCGCCTCGAATTATGGAAAGGTCGGCGTCAATAGAACAATTGGCGACTTTGCCATTCCAAGTAATTGCCAACGTTCCCAAAGCCTTTCCGCAAATTATACGGTCGGCATTTAAATCGAACGAAGCCTTATCGTTGGTGCCGCCCCAAGAAATCATTCGTCTGCGGGCAGTCCACGCGCCTTTGCTTTGCCAGTAGCTCATAATCTGCGAAACTTCATGCTTGTTTTCGGGCATCTCGATAACTTTAACGTCGATAATGGGCAAGACGTCGCCGCGTTGTTTTTTGCGCTCAAGGAGGTATTCAATGTTTTTGAAGAATTTATCGCGCTTGCCGCCGCGCCGAATTTTTTCGTAGACTTCCTTTGAAAAGCCGTCGCAGTCCAAGCTCAGATACTGTAAGCCGGAGTCCAAAAGCATTTCAGCCATTTCCTCATCAAGCAGAGATCCGTTGGTGTTAAGGTTCACGTTGGAGACGCCTTTTTTTATCGCGTAGTCAATCATGTAGTAGAGCTTGTACTTTATCGTCAAAGGCTCGCCGTAGAAGTCCAGATAAATCCTGGTGTCGGGATTGACTTCAGCGATCTCGTCGATAATTTTCTTGTAAAGCCGAATGTCCATTATGCCCTTTTTTCGGGTCATTTTGTCGTGGGAACACATGATGCAGTTAAAATTGCAATGATTCGTCGGCTCAATGATAACGATAAGCGGGAAGTCGTGCATTGAATATTTTTGTTCCAAAGCTTTAAGGTCTGTTTCGTACACGACAGCTTCCTCCTTAAGTAAAAAATTTTTTCACGGTGGCAACAACCTGCGCGGCGTCCTGCGCAGTCAAACCGTAGTAGAGTGGCAGACGCGCAAGGCGTTCGCTTTCGCGGGTGGTGTAGCGGTCTTCGCCGTGGAAACGACAATACTTTTTCCCAGCGGGCGCAGAGTGCAACGGGACATAGTGGAAAACGCAGCTTATGCCGTTGGCGCGCATGTGAGCGATAAATTTTGTGCGATCGTCCAAGTCTTTCAGCTTGAGCCAAAACATGTGCCCGTTATGTTGACATTCTTGACATTCGGGCGGGACGGTCGGCAATTCAATTTTTCCTGCGTCCGCCAACGGCTTAAGTTCGTCGTAGTAGAACTGCCACGTCGCCAAACGGTTTTGGTTAATTTCATCGGCGCGTTGCAGTTGCGCCCAAAGATAGGCGGCATTTATCTCGCTCGGCAAGTAGCTGTCGCCGACGTCAACCCAAGTGTACTTGTCGATTTGCCCGCGGAAAAATTTTGAGCGATTGGTGCCCTTCTCGCGCAAAATCTCCGCCCGCTCGTTGAAGGCAGAATCTTTTATGACAAGCGCGCCGCCTTCGCCCATGGAATAATTTTTCGTCTCGTGGAAAGAGTAGCAGCCGAAGTCGCCGATTGTGCCCAAGGCTTGACCCTTGTACGTGCTCATAACGCCCTGCGCGGCGTCTTCGATAATTTTAAGGTTGTGCCGCTTTGCAATGGCGATAACGGCATCCATGTCGCAAGCAAAGCCCGCATAGTGGACGACGGCAATGGCTTTTGTGCGTTCGGTTATCGCCGCCTCGATTTTGGTTTCGTCGATGTTCATGGTGTCGGGGCGAATGTCGACGAAAACGGGCACGCCTCCTCCGACAAGAATCGAAGTGGCGGTGCTGGAAAAAGTGTAGCTCGGCAAGATAACCTCATCGCCCGCCTTAAACTTGCAAAGCAACATCGCCATATCCAAAGCACTCGTCCCGCTCGTCGTTAGCAAAACTTTTTGCGCGGCGAATCGACTTTCAAACCACGCATTGCATTTTTTCGTAAAGGCACCGTCGCCGCTGATTTTATGATTCCTTATCGCCTGCTCGACGTATTTAAGCTCGTCGCCGACAAACGGCGCAACATTGAAGGGCATCATAATTTTGGAGTCCTTTCCGAAAAATTTTCACACCGACACCGTCTGAAAGTTATAAACCACCTTGTTCGCCATATCGGGAACGATTTGCCGGATTTTTTCGTAAGCGGCTTGAGCCTGCGCGGGATAGTAGCAAAGAACTATGGCGTCGTAATTTTTGGCCTTCAGCCTGTTCAAGCCGACAACCGTATTGTCGAATTCCTCGTCGTGTTCGTCGACCGTGGCAACGACTTGACAGTAGGGCGCGGGCGTAAGCAGTTTTACGTAGTCGTGCCCCAATTCCCTTGAAGAATCCTTTTGGCTGTCGATTTGCTTGCGATAGTCCTTTGCAATATCCGTTTCGCCGAAAAGAATTATCTGTGAGCCGCGCGCTATAGAGCCGAAAGGAAAAATCGCCGTCCAATTCCTGATTCGTTCCTTGGAAAGTTTTTCCGTGAAATATTCTTTGACGGGCGCGGCATTCTTCACGATATCCCAAAATTTTTCATAATAATTTTCGGCGGGCTCCAGTTTGGGCAAGCTGTATGTTTTGCCGTCATAAAGCTTTTTGACCAAAACATTTTCCAGAGCATCGGCGTATGAAAAAACGGGCTTGCCTGACGTTTGCTCTTCTGTGTCATAGCCGAGGAGGCCGGGCGTTCGTTCGGGATTGACGGCATTGGCGACGATTGTCAGGACGCCTTCGTTAGCCGCAAACCGCGCAGATTGAGAAATGGCGCACACGACATCGACTTTTGAAAACAGAATGCGCGGCACGGGAACCATATCGCCCAGCGGAGTAACGATAACATTGGGCAGATTGCCCAGCGTTTGGTCAAGCAAACTTTGTCTTAGGCTTGCATCACCAATCATAATGAAATTGATTTTTTTATCGGGATGCCGCCGCGCCAATTCGCCGACGCCTTTAATGACAAACGGGACGTATTCTTTTTCGGCTCGCCCGAAATGGCAGATATTCCAATCAAGCTTTTCGATTTTATCAATCGGAAAGTCAACGTCTTGAACGGCATCCATTTCGCGAGAAGTCCAAGGCTTCGCTATCAAATGAGTCGTGACGTTCTTATAGCCGTTAAACAATTTTTTTAAAGCTTTTTCGGAACCGACAAGCTCGTTGCGTTTCCACTTGAAATAGAAAAAATCCAGGTTGTCACCAAAAGATATTTTGGGGGCTCTTGGAATTGGGCGATAAAACTCGTTGGTACAGAAAAAAAAGTGACGTGCTCCGATTTTTGCGGCAAGAAGCTCAGCCCAATAAGCAAATGTGTCTGCATGAGACTCGATTATTATTTCGTGTTCATCACTGGGAAGCAAATTCAGCCGCGACAGCATATCGTTTAAACAAAATTCTTGTTCGTATCTTTTCATTTTGTACGGAGGATCAGAGAGAAACCACATCCCTCCGCCCGAACGGATATATTGATTCAAAGACGGAATAATCGATTTCCCCTCACGAGAGCCTGCAAAAAAAACAAAAACTTGCCAATCGTGCTGTTGCAGGTAGGCAGCCTTGCCGGCAGTGTACATCGGCGTGCCGCCAATACCAACGCCATGTGTTACAAAAATGTAAATCTTCTGCTTTGCCATTGTGTAACATTCCTCCTTTCGTATTATGGCGTCGTCGCGGTCAGAATGTTCAAGTTGCCGTCCTCCGCGATTAAAAACCGCGTGCCGCCCGCAACAACCGTGCCCGAAGAATCTTCCGCCGTCAAGTCGTTCATGAGCGTTTGAGGATTGACTTCGGGCGCAATGCTCTTTACGAACGCCGTCAAAAGCCAAATCGTGAAAATCGATTCGTCGCTGTTTTCGGGCGTCGTATAGCACAGGCTCAAGCTTTTGAAGTTCCCGCCCGTCTCGCTCGCGCCGACCAGCGCAACCCGATAGTCGCCGAAAACGTTCGCGAAAGTGTCGCCGTTCTTGCCGCTGAAAATTTTGTAGTCCTTAATCAAGAACAGGTGCTCCATTGCCGAAATATCCTCCGAGCCCGTCGACTCCTTAAGTATCGGCGTCATCAGCCCGTTGAATTTTTCCTTGAGCGTGTCGGCATTCAAGTTCAGCGTTGAGCTGCCTGTGATTTGCCCGACGTTCAAAAAAATTTCGTCCAGCTGTGCCTGCGTAAATTCCGCCGCCTCGACGTTTCCGACCGACAATGTCAGCGCGACCGTCAACGCCGCCAAAAATTTTTTCACGTCAATCAGCCGCCTTCACTGCCGACAACAAAATCAAATCGCCGTCCCGTGCCGCCGAAAACTTTATGCCGTTGCGAATCAGCGTGCCCGTTTGCTCCGCCGCCAATGCCTCCAACAAAGTTTGCGGGTTTTCTGCGGGCGCAACGACCTTAACGAACGAAAAAAGAATCACCGATGACAAAGTCTTTTCAGCGTTGGTTTCGGGGTTCGCATAGGCGCAAGTCGCCAACTTAAGGCTGTCGTTATCGTTGCCCGTCACGCCGAATATCGCCGCGTTGTTGCCGAAGACGTTCATGTAAAATTTCCCCGCGTCCGCCTCGAAAACCTGAAAGTCTTGTATCAGAAAAATTTTTTCCATCATGGCGCGATCTTCGGCGTTGTCGAATTGAGTTTTGTCCAGAATGGGTTTCACTTCGGCGTTGAAGCTCGTCTGCAACTGCGCGGGCGTCAAGTTCAACGTCAATTTGTTTTCGGGCGACGAGGCAGGGTTTTGGTTGACGGAAGCCATAATTTTATCAACTTGCTCTTGCGTGAAGCCCGCCGCCTCGACCAGGCCGCTCCAAGCGAAAAAAATTGCGACTATCGCCGCCGCCATAAAAATTCTTCTCAAATCAATCATCCTTTCCAATAGGGACGGGCGCATTCTCGTTGACAGCCGAATACCAAAACAAACGCCCGTTCTGGGACAGCGAAAACCTTACGCCGTTGCGAACGGCATTTTCATTGAGAAGCAGCTCGTCAACCAAGGCAGTGCCGTCGATATCGGGCACGATGGCTTTCAAGAACGAATCCAAAACCAAGCCCGTTAATACCGTCAAGTTTTTGATTTCGGTCAAGGTGTAGGCACAGACCAGAATTTTGCAGTTCCCGTCGCTGTTCGCCAAGCCGAAAATCCCGATGTTGTTGTTGAACGAGATAAGGAAAACTGTGCCCGTGTCCTCGTCCGCGTAGATGGTACGAATTTCCTTGATGAGCAAAGCGTTTTCCATGAGTTCGCGGTCGCGCGGCTTTTTGAATGGAATTTTGTCAAGCGTCCTTGTCGCCTCGGCGTTGAAGGTCGTCTTGAGCCCGTCAATGTCCATGTCAAGCACTTCCGTGTTTTTGCGGAAAACGGCGGGGTGGGTGTTTATGTAGGTTATAAGATCGTGAATATGTTCGTCCGTAAAGCCCAATCCGTCAGTGGGATGCACGTTGAATCATCCTTTCGCGGCAAGATAGTTTTCAAGGATTTGGCGTTTGGAAATTTTGCCCGTCGACGTGCGCGGTATCTCGTCCAATTTGTGGAACTCGCGGGGGATTTTGTACAAGGCAAGATTTTTCTGCAAGAAACGTTTCAGCTCCCGAACGTCGACCGCCGCGCCGTCTTGCACCTCGAAGAAACACGCGCCGACTTGTCCGCGCAGTTTGTCGTCGACGCCGATAACCGCCGCGTCCTTTATGCCCTCGAAGCGATAAACGACTTCCTCGACCTCGCGCGGGTAAATGTTCTCGCCCATGCTGATAATCATTTCCTTGATTCGATTGACGATGTAGTAGTAGCCGTCCGCGTCGACTTTGCCAACGTCGCCCGTGTGTAGCCAACCGTCAGCGTCCAGAGCCTCCGCCGTCGCCTTGGGGTTGTTCCAGTAGCCCAACATGACTTGACCGCCGCGCACCCACACTTCGCCGACCTCGCCTTGAGCAACGTCGTTGCCGTTCTCGTCGACAAGCCGAACCTCCGTGCCCGCAAGCAACTTGCCGCAGGAACCTTGCCGCTCCTCGCCGTGCGTCGTCAAAAAGACTGCCGGGGACGCCTCCGACAAGCCGTAACCTTCCGCTATCGGCGCGCCGAATTTCGCTTTGAACTCGTCGACAATCTTATCGGGCAACGTCGTGCCGCCGCTCATGAAGAATCGCACAGTCTTGAAGTCTTCGGGCTTGGCAAGTGCCGTAACCAGCTTGAAGATTGACGGGACGGCGATTATGTCGGTTATCTCTTGCTCGCGCACCATGTCTATCATATCTTTGGGCTTGAAGACTCGCAGGACGTGATTGGCGGCTCCGCGATAGAATGTGTTGAGCACGGCGCACGTCCACTCGAAACAATGATACATCGGCAGGACGCACAGCACTCGGCAATCGCGGCGGCATTTGAAGACTTCGCATTGGCGCGTGTTGCAGACAAGGTTTTTGTGCGAAAGCATTGCGCCTTTGGGGTTGCCCGTCGTGCCCGAAGTGTAGATTATGACGCAAGGATTGTTTTCGTCGAAGTCGGCGGGCAAGGCGGGGGCATCGGGCGCGGGCTCGTCGCCGAACGTCGCTATGTCGTGCTGGGTGACGTCAACGGGCTCGTCGAACGTCAAAGGCTCGTATGTCAGCAAGTGCTTAACTCCCGCGTCTTGAAGGATGTAAGCCGTCTCGCGTGGGCTAAGCTGAAAATTTATCGGGACGTTAATCGCTCCCAAGGACGCCGCCGCCATGTAAGCGTAAATGAACTCGGCACTGTTGCGCGAAAATATCCCGACGCGGTCGCCCTGCCGAATGCCCAACGCATACAGCCGATTGCGATAGCGGTTTATCCCCTGCTTGAGCGCGGCGTAGGTTATCTGCCTGCCCTCGTCCACGACGGCGATATCTGCCTCGCGCCCGTTGTTTATTATCTCGTGAACCAACAAAATTTTTTCCTCCTCACTTAGGTGCAAGCGACTTGCGATACTTCACATACTCGAAAAATCTGTCGACGCTCGAATTGACGACAAGCTCGGCGGGGAAGTCGTTATCGGTCAAAATTTTCTGCGACCGTTCGTGATTGCCGACATCGTCCCTAACATGCGCGTCAGAGCCCATGATAACAGCCGCGCCGTATTTCTTGCAAGCCGCCAACATCAGCTTAGCCGTCTTCTCGGAACCTGCGCGGTGACCGCCCGAATAGTAAGAGCTGTTGTTTATCTCAAGCAGGACGTGATTATCGGCGGCTGCGCGGGCTATCGCGTCGAAGTCGACGGGGTAATGCGGGTTGTCGGGGTGACCGATTATCACGACGTGCGGGTTGCGCATCGCTCCGATTATTGCCGCCGTGTTTTCCGCCAAGCTGCCCGGGTCTATGCAGGGATTGTGCAAGCTCGCTACCGCGTAGTCTATGCGCTTTAAAATCTGCGCGGGCAAGTCGGTGCTGCCCGAATAGTCGATTATATTCAGCTCCGCGCCCATTGCGACCTTTATGCCGTCCTGTTCGCGGCGAATTACCTTGAAGTTCAAAAACCAAAAGTCGTGCGTGGCACCGGGCATTTTCGGCGCGTGTTCGGCGATTCCGACCAGAGCCAAGCCCTTTGCCTTCGCCGTGTCGATAACTTCGCCGAGCGTGCTGTATGCGTGTCCCGAAGCCGTCGTGTGAATGTGTACGTCCAGAATGTCTTTCATGGGTCGTCTGCTCCTTTCAGCCGCGATTATAGCATAAATTCTTGCCCGCGCAAAAACTTTCGCTTAGAATGCTTTAAAAATTTTGGAGGCTTCGTCATGAAGAAAAAATTCAGCATGGTTATCGGCAACCCGCCCTATCAGGACGACACCACAGGCGATAACAAAACCTACGCGCCGCCCGTCTACAACAAAATCATGGAGGCTGCTCAAAAAGTCGCCGACAAAACAATCCTAATCACGCCGGCGCGTTTCCTCTTCGACGCGGGCGGCACTCCCAAGGACTTCAACCGCCGAATGCTAAATGACCCGCACTTCAAGGTTTTGGATTATGCGCCCGACGCAAGCAAGTACTTCAAGGGCGTGGACATCGAGGGCGGCGTCGCCATCACTCAATACGACAACACGCGCACTTTCGAGCCCATTGGCACGTTCATTCCCTATAACGAACTGCGCTCCATTTGCGAAAAGGTTATCGGTCGTGCAGACTTCCGCCCGCTTAGTGAAATTATTTATTCGCAGACGCTTTACCGCCTCACGAAAAAATTTCACGAAGACAATCCCGAAGCCGTCAATGTCATTTCAAAAGGGCACGCCAACGATTTTGCAACGGTTTTAATGGACAGGTTCAGCAATTTATTTTTCGACACGAAGCCCGAAGACGGCAACGATTACATTCAAGTTCACGGTCGGCAAAATAATGAGCGTGTTTGCAAATGGTTTCGCAGTGATTATGTGACGCACCCCGCGCCATTCTACAAGTGGAAAGTTTTAGTTCCTAAAGCGAACGGAGCGTCAGGTAAAATCGGCGACGAGGCGGCACGAATTATCAGCAAGCCAATTATCGGCGAGCTTAACGTCGGTAGCACAGAAACTTATATAACGGTCGGAGCCTTCGACAGCCGCGCAGAAGCCGAAGCTTGCCTTTCTTACGTCAAAAGCAAATTCGCGCGTGTCATGCTGGGCGTTTTAAAAGCGACGCAACTTAACACACGGGAAACGTGGGCAAAGGTTCCTTTGCAAGATTTTTCGTCGGCGAGCGACATCGATTGGGGCGGGCGCGTCGACGAGCAACTTTATCGGAAATACGGGCTGAACGAGGCGGAGGTTGACTTCATCGAGAGGCACGTTAAAGCAATGGACTGAAGCGCGGCGATTAGTTGAAGTCGTCGGACATTGCAATGCGTTATCAGGATGCAACGTCACGTTGCCACATCAAGGAGATGAGCTGACATGTTGACGATAGAGGAGATTCGGCGTGCAGTTGCGCCGATATGCGAGCGTTACGGCGTGGAGCGGTTGAGTTTGTTCGGCAGCTACGCGCGCGGCGAGGCGGACGAGCTGAGCGACGTCGATTTGATTCATGACGGCGGGAATTTCAAAGGCTGGGAATACGGCGGCTTTTACGGCGACCTTGAGCGGGCTTTGGGCGTGGAGCTTGACTTGGTCAGCAGAGAATACGCGGGCAAAAGATTTTTATCGAAAATCGCGAAGGACGAGGTGTTGCTTTATGAGAGGTAGGGCAGGAGATTTGGAGCGGCTGTTCCATATCGTGAAATATTGTCGAAAGTTGCGCGTCGTGAAAGACACTGTTCAAACTTACGAACGCTTCATTGCCGGCAAGAATTACGAAAAGGTTGACGTGAGCGCGTTTTATATCGGGCAGATAGGCGAATTGGCGGGCGGCTTGTCCGACGAAATGAAGGAGACGCTTTCCGACATTCCGTGGCGGCAGATAAAAGATATGCGTAACCAGTTGATTCACAACTACGGCAAGCGCAGAAAGGATACAATTTGGGGTGTCATCACGGAAGACGCGCCGATTTTGGCGGAGCGGTGCCTTGAAGTGTTGCGGGCGGAAAACATCAACGTCGACGCGGAACTTAGGGCGGAACTTGCCGAAGAGACGGGGATAGTCGACGAGGAGGCGCATTGAATGAAAATCAGGATAAAGACGGCGCGGGCAGTCAAGCCGACGATTTACGCGTACACGACGCCGGACGTGACGACCAACGACGGCTGGACGAAGATAGGCTACACGGAGCGCGACGCCGACACGCGCATAAAGGAACAGACGGGCACGGCGCGCATCCGCTACGTCTTGGAGTGGACGGGCGCGGCGGTCTTCGACGGCGAGCCGACCAAAGCTTTCACCGACAAAGACTTTCACGCCTACCTGCGCAAGTTCGACATTCCCAACGAGCAGGAGTGGTTTGAAGTCAAGCCGACGAAGGCGCATCAATATTTCGTTGACTTCAAGGTTAATCGCGGCGTGCTGAAAAAAATTTCGGCAATGCCCTACAGTCTGCGCGGCGAGCAAAACGAGGCGGTCGAGTCCGCGCTGGAATATTTTCGCGCTAACGACGGCGGAGCCTTCCTCTGGAATGCAAAGCCCCGCTTCGGCAAGACGCTTGCCACTTACGACTTGTGCAGGCGGGCGAATGTTAAAAGCGTCCTAATCGTGACCAACCGCCCTGCCATAGCCAATTCGTGGTACGACGACTACGTAAAATTTTTCGGCGGAGGTGATTGGCTTTTCATCAGCGAAGTCGATGCACTCAAGGATAAAAAATTCGTCCTAAGCCGCGCATATTTGCCAAAGGACAAGGACGAACGGGCAAAGTTAAAATTTATCGAGTTCGTCAGCCTGCAAGACTTGAAGGGCTCAAAATATTTCGGCGGCGAGATTGACAAGCTTGCCGAGGTCGCCGAGATGAATTGGGATATTTTGGTCGTCGACGAGGCGCACGAGGGCGTCGACACCTACAAGACCGATGTTGCCTTCGACAGGATTAAACGCCGCTTCACGTTGCACCTTTCGGGCACGCCGTTCAAAGCCCTTGCCAAAAGCAAATTCCCGCAAGCCGCGATTTACAGCTGGACTTACGCCGACGAGCAAGCCAAAAAACTTTCGTGGGACGAAGAGACCGACGGCGTCAATCCATACGGCGAACTGCCGAGCCTCAACCTTTACACCTACCAAATGTCCGAGATTGTTCGCGACGAGCTGGCAAGCGGCATTAACCTGGACGGCACGTCCGTCGAATACGCTTTCGACTTGAATGAATTCTTTCGCGCCGACAGCGGCAAATTCGTTTACGAGGCGTCCGTCGACAAGTTCCTTGACGCCTTGACGACGCAAAAAAAATTTCCGTTCTCCACGCCCGAACTGCGCGACGAATTGCGCCACACGTTTTGGCTGCTCAATCGCGTCGAGAGTGCCCGCCTGCTTGCCGCCAAGCTCAAAGCGCACCCGACCTTCCGCGATTACGAAATTGTTCTGGCGGCGGGCGACGGCAAAATCGACGACGACGACGAAAATAAAAAATCCTACGACAAAGTCATCGACGCCATTAAGCATCACGAGCGCACAATTACCCTTTCCGTCGGGCAGCTGACAACGGGAGTCACCGTGCCCCAATGGACGGGCGTCCTCATGCTTGCCAACATGAAAAGCCCCGCGCTCTACGTGCAAGCCGCCTTCCGAGCCCAAAACCCGTGCCTGTTCAAGCGCGGCGAAAATTTTTTGCGCAAGGAAAACGCTTACGTCTTCGACTTCGACCCTGCACGGACGCTGACCATTTACGAGGCATTCGCCAACGACTTGGCAAGCGACACCGGCGGCGGGCGCGGCGATTCCGAAACGCGCAAAGCCAACGTTCGCGAGCTGCTGAATTTTTTCCCCGTCATAGGCGAGGACGACAGCGGCGAGCTGATTGAACTTGACGCCGAAAAAGTTTTGTCCATTCCGCGCAAGATTCGCGCCGTCGAAGTCGTCAATCACGGCTTCATGAGCGATTTCCTCTTCCAAAACATCGCGCACGTCTTCAACGCCTCCGCCGAGGTCGTAAAGATTATTGAACGCTTCCCCGCCGTCGAGGAGGTCAATCTTCAAGACAAAGTTCAAACCGCCGCGCAAAATCTTTTCCTGGACGACGACGGCGAAGTTTCCTTGCCCGCCGACTACGTCATAGGCACCGCCGTCGATATTTTCGGCGAAAAGGTTTACGGCACCGTCGAGCCCGTCAAGCGCGAAGTCAAACGCAAAATCAAGGACGCGGTTAAAGACACTCTTAACGACGCGAAAAAATATTACGGCAAAGAACTTTCCGCCGCCGAGCGCACGCGCTTGGAGCGACAACTTGACACGAAGGCTCAAACCGCCGTCGAAAAAATTTTTACCAATCACGACCTCGACAAGAAGTATATCGAACGTCAGCGCAAGGTTGCGTTAAAAAATTGCAATGACGAGGTGCTCACCGCCGACGAAATCAACGCCGAATTCGACCGCCGCCAACAGGACGCCGACGAAAAATTTCAAGCCGCCTTGCCCGCCAAAGTCAAGGAAATCATGACCGACGTGGAAAACGAAACCGTCGCGCGCATCGAGACCAAAATTCAGGCGGAAGAAAAAAAATCCGTCGAAGACAAAATCCGAGACCACCTGCGCGGCTTCACGCGAACAATCCCGTCGTTCCTCATGGCTTACGGCGACATCGACAACCCCGTCACGCTTGCCGCCTTCGACACCATTATCCCCGACGACGTTTTTCAAGAGCTGACGAGCATTACGCTTGACGAGTTCCGCTATCTGCGCGACGAAGGAAAACTTTTCGACGAAGTGACTTTCAACGACTCCGTCAAGGAATTCTTGCGCCTGCGCCGCGAACTTGCCGACTACTTCGACGAAAACCGCAACCGTGACATTTTCGACTACATTCCGCCGCAAAAGACCAATCAGATTTTCACGGACAAGGACACCGTCCAAAAGATGCTTGCCCTCGCCGAACGCGAAAACCCCGGCTGCTTCGACGACCCCGACAGAACTTTCGTCGACCTGTACATGAAAAGCGGCACCTTCGCCGCCGGGCTCGTCAAGCGGCTCTACGCAAGCCCGCGCCTCAAGGAACTCTATCCCGACAAGGCCGACCGCCTCCGTCACATCTTCGCCGCGCAGGTTTACGGCTTGGCACCCACCGAAATTATTTTCCGCATAGTTGTCAATTACGTCTTGGGATTCGGCATTTCAATCGACAAGCACAACCTCCGCAAGGCCGACGCCCTCGACGCCGCCAAAGACGACAGCTTAGACGATTTGCTTGGGAGGCTCTATGATTAACTTCGACCAATACCCGCTCAAGGACGTTATCGAAATCCTTTTGCGTGATATGAATTCGGGCGGCAACATCCTCCTCGACGGCAAGCAGTTGCTCAAAAAAAATCTGCCCGCCATTAAGCCACGCGCACTCAAATCCGACGAAGAAAAATTTTTCCGCACGCGCACGCAAGCCGAAGTCTTCACGCCTTCGCGCGTCGTCAAGTTCATGGTCGACGCCATTGACGACGGCAAACTTGATTCGCGCTGGTTGGAAATCACTTGCGGCGAGGCTCCGTTCATTACCAACCGCTACGACGCCGAGTCGGGCGAACCCGTTCCGCCTCAAGACCGCGCAGGCATATTGGATAAAAAGCTCCGCCGCGCTCAAAACTTCGACGAGGCCAAGCGTGCCCTTCAAAGCGTCTACGGCTACGAGATTCAGGGCGACAGCTTGCTTATCGCGCGCGCCAACGTCCTGCTGTCCTTCGCCGAGGCTGTCGGCACCATCGACGACAAAAACCTTGCCGAGGCCGCCGAGATTGTAGCGTGGAATTTTTTTCAGTTCGACGCCCTCAATCCCCCGTCCGCGCAGGGCTCTTTGTTCGACGACCCTCCGCCCACGCTTAGAGATTGGCTTAACGGCGGCTCATTCTTTTTCACGGAGGTTTAAAGCATGAAGAAAAAATTCGGCATGATCATCGGCAACCCGCCATATCAAGACGACACAATCGGCGATAATAAAACTTTCGCGCCGCCCATTTACAACACGTTGATGGAAGCCGCGCACAAGGTAGCCGATAAGACCGTACTCATTACGCCTGCGCGGTTTCTCTTCGACGCGGGCGCAACGCCCAAGGACTTCAACCGCCGTATGCTAAACGACCCGCACTTCAAGGTTTTGGACTACGCGCCCGACGCAAGAAAATATTTCAGCGGCGTCGAGATTAAGGGCGGCGTTGCCGTCACGCTCTACGACAACACACGCACTTTCGAGCCGATTGGCACGTTCATTCCCTTCGACGAACTGAAAACCATTCATCAAAAGGTTGTCGTCGACAATGAAAATTTTCAGCCGCTCAATAAAATTATGCGCGGGCAAATGACCTACAGACTGTCGGCAAAAGCTTATGAAGACTTCCCCGACCTTGCAGCTCGGTTGCCAAATCGAACGGACACGGCCTTAAGGACGAACGCCTTTGAAATTATGCCCGATATTTTTTTAGTTGAAGTACCGGACGACGAATACGAGTATCTGGGCATTTTCGGCAAAATCGGAACGAAACGCGTTTATCGATACGTTCGCCGCGAATACATGATGGAAGTCCCTGTGTTTGACAAATATAAAATTTTCATGCCCGCCGCTGACGGCGACGGCGACTTTGGCGAAACTTTAACCATGCCGCTTGTTGTCGGAAGAGGCGTCGGCGCAACGCAAACTTTTATCACGGTCGGAGCCTTCGACACCCGCGACGAGGCGGAGGCTTGCTTGGCTTATATCAAATCAAAATTTGCACGCGCTCTGCGGAGCATCTTGAAAGTCACTCAACACAACCCGCCGCCGAAGTGGGCAAAGGTGCCGTTGGAAGATTTTTCGTCGGGCAGCGACATCGATTGGCTTGGTAACGTTGACGAGCAGCTTTATCGCAAGTACGGGCTGGAGGCGGCGGAAATTGACTTCATCGAGCGACATGTTAAAGCAATGGATTGAAGCGGCCGTCACTTTGCAAAAAAATTTTCCCCGTCAATGCGGCGGGGAATTTTTTTATGGTATAATAACCGCGCTTATCTAAGCAGGAAAGGAAAGATTTTTTTATGGACGAAAACCAAATCACGATACCGGTTAGCGACTTGGAACCGACGGGCGGCGACCCCTCGGAAATGAAAGCCGACGGCGAAGGCGGCACCCCTCCTGAAATGCCCGAAGGCGGCGAAGGCGGCACTCCTCCCGACGGCGCGGGCGGCGGCTCCTCCTCAAGCTCGGTGACGTGGACGGGCGCGACCGAAATCACTTCGGGCGGCACCTACTCAAATCAAACGTACACGTCGACGACCGCCAACCAAAACGCCTTGCTGGTCAACACAAGCGCGAACGTCACGCTGAACAGCCCGACCATCACGAAAAGCGGCGACGGCGACGGCGGCGACAATTCCAGCTTCTACGGCACGAATGCGGGCGTCCGCGTCAAAGGCGGCTCGACCACGACGATTAACGGCGGCACCGTCACGACCTCGGCGAACGGCGCGAACGGCGTCTTCAGCTACGGCGGCAACGGCGGCCAAAACGGCGCGGCGGGCGACGGCACGACCGTTGTTATCAGCGACGTGACGATTAGGACGACGGGCGACGCTTCGGGCGGCATCATGACGACGGGCGGCGGCGTCACCAAGGCAAGCAACCTCACCGTCACGACGACGGGTCAATCTTCCGCTCCGATACGCTCCGACCGTGGCGGCGGCACCGTAAGCGTAAGCGGCGGCTCCTACACCTCAAGCGGTCTCGGTTCGCCCGCAATCTACTCGACGGCCGATATCGTCGTAGAAAACGCAACGCTCACGTCGAATTTGTCCGAAGGCGTTTGCATTGAAGGGCAAAACTCCGTTGCCCTCACGAACTGCACATTGACAGCCAACAACACGCGCACCAACGGCAACGCTCAATTCCTCGACGCGGTCATCCTCTATCAATCCATGTCGGGCGACTCGGCAAGCGGCACGGCTACTTTCAGCATGACGGGCGGCAAACTCGTCAACAAGTCGGGTCACGTCTTCCACGTCACGAACACCAATGCCGTCATCAACCTCAACGACGTTGACATCGACGACAGCGGCTCGGGCGTCCTTTTAAGCGTGTGCGACGACGGTTGGAGCGGTGCAAGCAATGTTGCGACTCTCAACGCAAGCGGGCAGGAACTCGACGGCGATATCCTTGTTGCCGACGACTCAAGCCTTACGCTCAACTTGACGGGCGGCACGACCTTCAACGGGAACATCAGCGGCGCGATAACCAACAACGCGGGCACGTCCGTTTCAAGCGAAGTCGGCACCGTCAACGTCAGCCTCGACTCGGCAAGCAAGTGGTATCTCGACGGCGACGCGTATATCAGCTCGTTCAGGGGCACGGCCGCCAATGTCATCACGGGCAACCATACGCTTTATGTCAACGGCTCGCCTCTAAGCGGCACCTCCGAAAGCGACGACAGCTCGACGCCTTCAACCGTTGTCACTGCGCTCAACATTGACAACACCGTCAACCACACGCTGATTCAAGGCACGACGTTAAACGACACGATAATCAACGGCGGCACGCGCGTCACGATAGCGGGGCTCGCGGGCAACGACGTCATAACCAACGCCGTCGACAGCTCGTTGACTGCGGCAAGCTTGGGCAATTCAATCGACGCGGGCGCGGGCAACGACGCGATTTACAATTACCACACCTACAACCCGACACTGCTCGGCGGCGCGGGCAATGATACCGTCGTCGTGAGCAACGGGCACTTGACTTACATCGACGGAGGCGCGGGCAACGATTCGATTATCGGAATGAATTTGGGCATTGAGTCCGACGATTGGGCTATGGGCGGCCACGCGACGATTCTCGGCGGCGCGGGCGCGGATTATATCAATCCTATCTACGCCAACAACGCCTCAATCGACGGCGGTGCAGGCAACGATACGCTCATCGTCCTGGGCAAAGACGCGACGGTTAGCGGCGGCGCGGGCAATGACCGCATTACCTTGCCCGACTCCGCCACGCTCAAGGAAGGCGACGTGGAAGGTGCCGACGACGTTCTTATCGTTTACAATTCGGGCGACGGCAACGACGTTATCAGCGGCTTTACTGCTGATTCTACGCTGTCAATCGGCGGCGCATCTTACACTTCGGCTGTAAGCGGCGACAACGTCATCTTGACTGTCGGCAATGGTAAAATTACTTTACAAGGAGGAGCAACTATGGATGATTTGAACATTGTAGGAACGACAAGCTCGGATACTGATACAGGCAGTGCCGCTCAAGGTGATTTGGGGGTAGCAACGTCCTTGGTCGGAGCAATGCTGTATCGCACGCCGGCAGGCTATCCCGTTATCGCGGGCATTGCATTAAACCCGACGGTATATCACGCCGACGAACCCGACAACTACACGGCGAAAGAAACGTGGACAATCGAATCGGCGGACGGCTTGGAACTCAGCGGCATACACTACACGCCCGAAAACTCCAACGACAAATGGGTCGTCATCATTCACGGCTACGGCCACAATCACAAGCACATGTATCCTTTCTTGGGATTCTACCTTGCGAACAACTACAACGTCTTGATGGTAGACCAACGCGCCGCCGGCGACTCGGAAGGCGACTGGCTGACCATGGGCACGGCTGAAAGTGCCGACATTGCGCTTTGGACGCAAGAAATAGCCCGCCGCAATTCCGACTCAAAAATTACACTCTTCGGCGTGTCTATGGGTGCGGCAACCGCCATGCTCGCCGCCGCCCGCAATGATACCGCAAACGTCACGTCACTGGTCGAAGACTGCGGCTATTCAAACGTCGTCGAAGTAATAGACAACCTCAACAACCTCATCTTTAAAATAGACCAAGCGACGATTGATTTGACGCCCGACATTGCCGAAAGCTTGACGGGCTACAACTTGAAGGACGCCGCGCCGATAAATTCCATTGGCTCTGTCACAGTTCCGTCATTGTTCATCACGGGCACCAATGACAGCGTCGTTGCGCCTTCAATGCTCTCCGCCCTGTATGACGCTTCGGGCGCGGACGTGAAGGAAACATTTATTGTCGAAGGCGCGAATCACGGCTTAGCCGGTTTGTCTGACCCCGTTGGCTACTCCAATGCCGTGTTCCGTTTCATTGCCGAGGCGGACGAGGAAGGTTGGGAAACCGAAAACATAACCGACGGCATTTCCCTGCGCGGCACGTCCTACAACGACACGATAACCAACTACGGCTCGAACGTCACGATAGACGCGCTCGGCGGCGACGACTTCCTTGTCAACGACGTCGACAGCTCCGTCACGACGGCGGGCACAGGCAACTTAATCTACGTGGGCGACGGCAACGATACGATTTACAATCACCACAGCTACCGCCCGACACTCATTGGCGGCAACGGCAACGATTCAATCGTCGTGAGCCGCGGGCACCTGACTTACGTCGAAGGCAACGCGGGCAACGATACGATTATCGGGCGCAAGGTGGACACCATTACCGGCAGCGATTGGGAAATCGGCGGCTACGCGACAGTCCTGGGCGGCGAAGGCAACGACTATATTGACACGGGCTATTCCAACAGCGCGTCAATCGACGGCGGCGAAGGCAACGATACCATCTACGCAAGCGGCAACCGCATAACGATTAACGGCGGCGAAGGCAGGAACTTAATCGGCGTTTTGCCGTCAAGCCTAGACGCCGACAACGCCTGCGCTTACATCGTCTTCAACGGCAACACGACCGTCGAAGGCTTCAAGACGGGCTGGGGCAACGGCACCGATACCGTTTACATCCCCGGCGACCCTGCCGGCGTTGATTTCCTATCGGGCGGCTTGACTTTCTACAACGGCAACGACACCGTGGCTCTGCAAGGCGTGACGTCGACCGCGAAAGTCAACCTCTACCACGAGAACAGACAAATGCTCAATAAGGGCGTCTTCATTGCCGCCAACGATTGGTACAGCGTCGAAAGCGGCGACTTGACCGTCAAGAGCGGCGAAGAAGTTTACTTCGTGGGCTCGACGGCGAGGAATAATCACGGCGTCGACTTCAGCGGCATTTCAAGCAATCTCAACGTCACGCTGGACACCGCCTACATTGACAGCGAAGACTATGTGCCCGGCACGAAAATCTGGATTAACAGCGTCTATTCGATACGCGGCGGCGCGGGCAACACGACAATCACGGGCTCGGCGAAGAGCGACACGATTATCGCGGGCACGGGCAGGACGACAATCGACGGCGCGGGCGGCAACGACAGAATCAGTCTCGGCTCTGCGGCGGCTTTGGTTAAGTACAGCAGCGGCGGCGGCAACGATTCGATTTACGGCTTCAATGCCAATTCGACGATTTCAATCGGCGGCGGCAGATACTCAAGCGCAACAAGCGGCGACGATTTGATTTTGACTGTCGGCAACGATAAGGTGACACTGTTCGGCGCGGCAGACGTAACGAATCCTCACATCATCGGCACTTTGGCAGGCAGCGGCACTTCGACGACGGGCGGCGGCTCAAGCTCAACGACGAGCGGCGGCGGTTCAAGCTCAACAACAAGCGGCGGCGGCTCTTCGACGAGTGAAGACGATAAAAAAGCCCTCTTCGGCGCGGATGACAGCCGGTCGTTCGGAACGAGCACCACTTCAAGCGTAACGACGAGCGGCGGCGGTGCCTACGTCAGACCGACGATAAGCGGCGGCAGCTCCACTTCGACGACGGAAAGCGGCTCCTCCACTTCCACGACGGAAAGCGGCAGCAGTTCTTCCACTTCGAGAGTCAGCGGCGTTTCGACGACGACTGCGACGACTTCGACGGCAACGACGAGCGGCTCAAGCATAAGTCAGATGTGGCGCGAGTTGGCGGGGCTTGGTGCCGCTACTTCAACCATAACGACGACGAGCGGCGGCTCCTCCACTTCCACGACGACAAGCGGCGGTTCCTCCACTTCAACGACGACGAGCGCGAGTGATTATTCGTACACGGGCGGCGACGCGGTTATCAGCAACTACACGGCAGGCAAGAAGATAACCTTGGGCACGGCACCGACGGGCGGCACGTTCGTCAACGGCAATTTCGTCTTGAGTTCGGCGAGCGGCGATTTGGTCGTCGAGAATGCGACGGGCAAGGTTATAGAGTTCACGGACAGCGCGGGCAACCCCTATGCCAAGGCTTACGAGGCAAGTGCACCAGGCATTATCGACGGACGCGGGCTCGCGGGCTACGAGATAATCAACGGCTCTTCGTTGGGCAGCGATGCGATATACGCGGGCGACGGCGGCAGCCAACTGTGGGGCGGCAGCGGCACGGCGTCCGACTTGCTGGTCGGCGGAAACGGCTCCGATATATTCACGGGCGGCAGAACGCAAGGCGCGGACGTCTTCAGGAATGCCTCCTCGGCCGACGTCGTGAGACTGAATGACGCGACGTTGAGCGACATAATCGCGACGGCTGAAAACAACGGCTTGGTAGCGATAACGTTCAACAACGGCAACTCGGTTGCGATGCAGAGCACAGAGCTTTTGAGCGCGGCAGTCGTCTTGGCCGACAACTCGGCTTATCGCTACAATCACTCGGCAAAATCTTGGCAGAACGCTTAATGACACGAGGCTAGCGCGCCCTGTGGGCAAGCGTATAAGCGCGGCGACTAACTGTAAATTTGTGAACGACACGGCGCGACCGCTGTTCCGCCGCTTCTAAAGCGGCTGGCAGACAGCGTAAAAATCTGCGCTACGGACAAAAAAATTTACCCTCCGAAATTTCTCGGAGGGTTTTTTTATTGTGCAAGCACTGCTTGAATGTAAATGGCGCATTCCAATCGCTTGCGCTGAATTTCGCAACCGACTTCGTAAGGCTCTCGGATATCGCCGTTAAACAAATCGGCATTGGCGTGACAGCCGCCGCTACAGAAAAATTTCGCCCAACACTCACGGCATTTCGGCTTGTTGAAGATGTGCGACTCGCGAAAATATTTCAGCCAATGCCGCGCAGATTCGTCGACGCCGTCAAAGATATTGCCCAAGCGATACCGTTCACGCCCGACGAACTGATGGCAAGGATACAAATCGCCGTTCTCGGCAACCGCAAAGTATTCGTGCCCCGCGCCGCAGCCCGACAGCCTTTTCGCGACGCAAGAGCCGTTGTTCAAGTCAATGTTGAAGTGGAAGAAGAAAAAGCCGTTCCCTGCGCGGCGACGTTCAAGGTAAGCCTCGGTCAATCGGTCGTACTCTTCGCGAATGCGCGGCAAATGCTTTTCGGTCAGGGCAAGCGGCGAATCCTTGAGAACGACGGGCTCCACCGAAAGAATGTCGAAGCCCGCGTCGTGCGCGCTAAGGACGTCCTCCGTGAAGTCAAGGTTTCGATTCGTGTAGGTGCCGCGCAGATAGTAGTTGTCTCCGCCGCGACTTTCGACGAGCCGCTTGAAATTTTTCAGTACGCGGTCGTAACTGCCCTTGCCGCCGATGTCAGGCCTCATTGCGTCGTGAATCTCCTTGCGCCCGTCCAAGCTAAGCACCAAGGAAATATTGTTGTCGTTCAGCCAAGCGATTGCCTTGTCGTCGAGCAGAACGCCGTTTGTCGTCAGCGTCAGCTTGAAAATTTTGCCGGTGTCGACTTCGCGGCGGCGGACGTATTCCGTGACGGCTTTGACGGTGCGGAAATTAATCAGGGGTTCGCCGCCGAAAAAGTCGATTTCGCAGTGCTTGCGTATGCCCGAATTCTTGATGATGAAGTCAACCGCCGCGCGCCCCACCTCCTCCGACATAACGGCGCGGTGCCCGTAAGTGCCCTCGTTGCCGAAACAATATTTGCATCGGAGGTTGCAGTCTTGCGCGACCATGAGGCAAAGGCTTTTGACGACGCCGCGAGCGGCGAAAGTCGGCGGCACGTCGATTTCGGGCGCGAAAAGCTCTTCGGCGTCAATCAGCTGATGAAGTTCGCTTAGGACTTCGGAAACTTCGGCGGCGGGATATTTGCCGGAAAACTTGCGCAAAATATCGGCGTCGTTCGAGCCGTCGAAGTCGTCAAGGATTTCGTAAGTCAGCGCGTCGATTAGGTGAACTGCGCCGCTGTTCACGTCGAGCAAAATAAAATCGTTGCCTTGCTTGAATTTATGAATCATCTGGTTAAAAGTCTCCTTGAGATTAGGATTAGTTGCAAAGAACGAGGCCGCCCAAGGACGGGCGGCCGTCGCCGACGCTTTTGCGTGACGCAAAAACCGTCGGCGCAACCACGCTGAAAATATCGGACGGCGCGGGTTACGTCCCTTCGCCCCACGCGTAGTGGCGGTTTTCTTTGCTACTTTCTTTGTCCGCACAAAGAAAGTAGATCCTAAACATAAAAATCAAGATTAATCGAATCGAAGGGACGCGCCCGCCGCCACGATAAGCCCAAGCTGTCTTTGAGCCCTTTTGCTTAGCCAACGAAAGGGCGGCTATCACGTTGACCCGCCGAAGAATAGACCCTTCGTTATGAGCCACCAAGCAACCGTCCGAATGGCACCGATAACCTTCAAAGCATGAGCGCGTTCGTCAGTCAAGTTTACGTCGTTGAGCTCGTTGGAGGCCACGTGCGGCAACAGTTCGATAACATCGGCGTCAATCTGCCCCGCAACCTTCGACGTGACAAAAGCCTGATTGTTGAAGCCGACGCCGTCACTGTCGAAGAGACTCGGCGCGATTGAGTAGTAGGCAAAATCTTTCGGCGCAATGAGTTCGATAAGCGTTGGGACGATTGAAATATGGTCGCCGACGGCATCGGGCGGAAGAATTTCCTTTGTAATGCCCGCGCCGTAAAGCACGAACGGCACGCTTTGATGTTCAAAGATGGTCGGGTGCGTCGAAGGGTCGCAACGGACGGCATGGTCGCCCGTCACGACGAAAATGCTTTCGGGGTGCTTTTGAGCGGCGGCGCGGACAAAATTCGTGATAACCTCGTCCATGTACCAGTAATGCCCCAACTCGGTCGCCAGCTGATTCACGTCGTCGACGTTGGGCAACTTCTTGAGAGCCTCCGTCACGGCGTCGATATGATAGCCTTCCGCCGCCAAGTCAAGATTATACGGCGGGTGATTGGTCGTCGTCATAATCAGGTGAACGGTCGGCGGCTCTTCGTCCAGGTGGGCAAGCAGCGCGTTGAAAAGATTTTCATCCTTCGTGCCCCAAGTTGTCTGCTTAGGCGCGTTGAAGTCGGGATAGCCGTAAAAGTTGTCGAAGCCTTGAGCCAACGACATTTTGGCTATCGAATCCCAACTTGGCATACCGCCGTACCAAAAGTCGACGTTGTAGCCGAGTTCCTTGAAGGCGGGCGCCATAGACGTGATATAAAGGCGTTCGTAGGTGCGCGCCTGGTAATTGACTTTGATATTGACGTCGGGCAAGCCCGTCACGAGTCCGTTAATCGCGGTCGACGTGAAATCGCCGTTGGGCATGAAGTTTCGGCTGTAGTAGCAATTTTCCTCCGCGATAAGCGACTTGATGCCTTCGGCGATTAAAAGTTCGTCGTACTTGCCGAGCAACGGCCATTGCATGAAAGTTTCGCCGAGGATAATGAAAATGTGGCGCGGCTTTTGAATGCGATTGCCCGCCGCCTTGCGTTCAAGGTAGGGCGCAAGATTTTGTTCGGTAAGCTCCTTGTTGACGGCGATAATCTGCGCGGCCTCCGCGATTTTGGATTGGTCGACGCCGGAAATTTCGCCCGCCTCCATGCGCTTGGCTATGGCGCGCGCCCGGTACAAAGCTTGCGCGTCGTCGAGAATGCATTCGTTCAAAAAGTCGTCAGTCGTGACGCCCGCATTTTCCCAATTTATCCCGCTTGAGTAGGTGAAGCTCCCGCCGAAGCGCACGAACAGCCCGAACAGGAAAATCGCTACGACGAGCCCCGCGCTGAAGCCCGCGACTTTGGTTTTGCCGACGAGTTCGGGCAACGGGTAAGTCTTCAGAATCAGCAGACGGCTCAAAGCGGCGATACAAAGCAAAGTCAACAGCACCGCGACCAAAAATCTCCACGCCACGCCGTATTCTTGGAACATCGTCACGATTATCGACCATAAGTCGTCGTGAAAGCCCTGGACGACTTCCAGCCCGAAGGTCGATTGGAAGGCGCGATAATACGGGAAGCGCAGCATGAACAGCAACGAGAATATCAGCGACGCGACAATCCCGATAAGCAGCCGCAGCCGAGCCGTCAAGCCGCCGATTGTCACGAACACGAACGACAACAGCGTCACCGCGCCCGCCGTCTTCAAACTCAAGCGCAAGCCCGCGAACATCGCCGACAAGACTTGCGTCGCGCCCGAATCCGCGCTGATGTGATTCGACATGAAAAAAATAAACAGTCCGCGATAAATTTCAAGCAAAATCAGCACGAACGCGAACAATCGCAAATCGCGCTGAATGCCGTCGAAAAATCTTTTCAGGAACGTCAAGGCGAGGCTCCTTCCTAGCTCATTGATTCGATTTTCTGTTTGACGAAGCTGACGGGGATTTTCTCAAGGCAAATTTCTTTTTTGGGGCAAGCGCGTTTCCAACAGCCCTTGCACGGCCGCTCCACTTCGATGACGTTTTGCAGTTGCCCGAAAGCTCCGTTGCGTTCGACGTTCGTTGGACCCATAAGCATAATCGTCCGAACGCCCAAAGCCGCGCTCAAATGGACGGGACCCGTGTCGCCGCCTATCACGAGCCGCGAACTCCTGAGCACATGGGCAAGTTGCGGAATGTTCGTGCGGTTAATCAGATTAATCGGCGGGATTTCCATTTTGGCCTCGATTTCTTGGGCGATTTGATTGTCCAGGTCTCCGTTGCCGATAAGAATCGGAATGACGGCAAGCTGATAAAACCAATCGCCCAGCGCGGCGAAATTTTCGGCAGGCCAACGCTTATTCGGCCAATTAGCTCCGACGACGAACGCAACGTAAGGATTACCCTCGCGAATGCCGGCGTGTTCCATAATGGCGCGCGCCTTTTCCGACTCCTCGACGGGCACTTGAATCGGAAAGACGACTTCATTGACGACGCAGCCGACAGCCCGCGCCGTGTCCAAGTAGCGTTCGACGATATGCCCCTCCGCGTTCTCGCCGACGACCGGCGTTGAAATTTTGTCGCTCATCTCGCGCATGTTGCAAATGCCCAGCTTGATGTTCGACTTCGCGAAGAAAGCTATCGCCGCCGACTTGAACAGCCCTTGCAAGTCCAAAACCGCGTCGTAGCTTTGCTCCTGCAGCTCGTGCTTGAAAGGGAAGAATTCCTTCATGAAGCCTTTGAGCGTGCGGAAGTCTTTCTTCTTGAAGAGAATGATTTTGTCGACGCAAGGATTCATCTTGAGCAAGTCAAGACTCGGCGGCTCGACGACCCAAGTCAATTTTGCCTCCGGAAAAGTTTCTTTTATCGCGTAGCTGACGGGCAGGGCGTGAATCAC
The DNA here is from genome assembly GCA_946407095.1 of uncultured Selenomonadales bacterium. Classification (GTDB taxonomy): domain Bacteria; phylum Bacillota; class Negativicutes; order Selenomonadales; family Selenomonadaceae; genus Quinella. The sequence continues at coordinate 28,329 of CAMJMR010000004.1, forward strand.
GTCGCCCATCGCGCTAAGCTTGACGATTAAAACGTTTTTCAAGTCTTCCATGTCATTTAAGCCCCGCTTGAATTTTTTCAATGACGTTGGTGGTTGAGCGCCCTGCAACCAAATTCACCAGCTCGACGCGCCCGCCGCAGCTTTGAACGATTTTTGCTTCGGGCAACGTCGCCAAAGTGTAGTCGCCGCCCTTGACGTAGACGTTCGGCTTGACTTCGGCGATTAAACTTTCGGCAGTCGCCTCTCCGAAAAAAATCACGTGGTCGACGACCTTCAAGCCCAACAGAACTTCTGCGCGGTCGTCTTGGCAGTTTATCGGACGATTCGCGCCTTTGAGCCGCTTGACCGAATCATCGGTATTGAGCCCGACAATCAACACGTCGCCGAAATTTTTGGCAGTCGTAAGGTAGCGGACGTGCCCCGCGTGAATTATATCGAAGCAGCCGTTGGTGAAGACGATTTGCTTGCCTTGCCGCCTCAAGTCTTCGCAAACCTGCGCGGCGTCTTTTCTGTCGATTAACATTTACAAAGCTCCCTTGAAATTTACGAAACAACTGCGTAACTTGAGGCCGCCATGGATGGCGGCCGCCGGCAACAGAAACAGGGATGTTTCTTTGCCGGCACAAGTGGCTTCGGGTTGGCGCAACGCTTCGGCAACGACCGCTGAACGCCCCCGCGAGGCGCCTTTTCTTTTTGCTACTTTTTCTTTGGGCGCGCAAAGAAAAAGTAGATTCTAAACATAAAAAGCTGTCTTTGAGCCCTTTTGCTTAGCAAACGAAAGGGCGGTCGTCACGTTGATTTAGCACGCTCCAAAGTTAAAATTAGTTCGGTCGCGCTGACGGTGCTTGTGCCGAGCTTTCGGACGGCAATGCCCGCCGCGAAGTTGGCAATCTTGGCGGCAAGCACAGGCTGAGCCCCCGTCGTCAAGGCAAGCAGGAACGCCACAACGCAAGTATCGCCCGCGCCCGACACGTCGTAAACTTCGCTCATATCGCTGACGGGTATGTGATGCGTCGCGCCGTTGCGCTCAAACAGACTCATGCCCATTTCGCCGCGAGTAATCAGCACGCCGTCGACGTTCAGCTTAGTCAAAAGCGTTTCGCCCGCGCAGATTAAATCGTCCAAGTCGTTAAGCTGGCGTCCCACGAAATAGCCGAGTTCGGAATCGTTTTGCTTGACGTAGCCGACACCCGCGAAGTCGCCGATATTGTAGCGCGAATCGACGATGTTGGGCAAATTTTTCTTGGCGGCGCAGTTCGTGATAAGTTGGCGGGCGTTTTCGGTTATGGTGCCCGAGCCGTAATCGCTCATGATAATTCCGTCGACGGTCGGCAGAATGCTTTCGATTTGGCTCAAAAGTTCCGCCTCAACCTCCTTGCCGAGCGGTGCCTTGCTTTCGTTGTCGATGCGGACGATTTGCTGACTGACAGTTGCTCTGCCGCCCGCTATGATTCGCGTCTTGGAAATGGTCGGGCGTGACTTGTCGCGAACGAGCCCCTCCGTATGAACGCGCAGATTCTTCAAGATGCTTTGGAGGCTGTCGGCGTAGTGATCGTCGCCGATAACGCCTATGGCATAGACCTCCGCGCCGAGTGTCGCCGCATTGGCAACGACATTGGCCGCGCCGCCCGCCACGACTTTTTCGCCCGCCTTTTCCAGAATCAAGACGGGAGCCTCGCGCGAAATGCGGGAAATGCGCCCGTCGACGTAGACATCGGCAACCGCGTCGCCGATAACCAAAATTTTCTTGCCCTGCATGTTGTTCGTTATGTCAATCAGTTCCTGCAAGTCTTCGCCCCCTAAGTCAACTCAATGAACTGCGGAACAATATCTTCAAACGAGCCGTCGGGCATACGGAAGCCGCCGGGGATTGTGCCCAGCTCCTTGAAGCCGAGCCGCTGATAGAGATGGCGCGCGTGAATGTTCGACGCAACGACCGCATTGAATTGCAAGATACGGAAGCCGAGCCGCTTGGCTTGCGCAATGCAGTCTTTGACGATAATTTCTCCGATATGACGCCCGCGCGCGTCCGAACGAACGGCATAGCTGGCGTTGCTTATGTGCGCGCACCGACCGACGTTGTTGGGGTGAAGGATGTACAATGCCAAAATTTCTCCGCCGTCGTCGACCGCCAAGCCCGTGAACGATTGCGCCTTAAAAAATTCGTCGCCCGTCGCGGCGTCAAGCTCCTCCTCTTGCGGGAAGGCAATGCCCTCGCGAACGACTTCATTCCAGATTTTTATGGCGGCTTGCACGTCCGCCGACTCGTAAGCCCTAACGATTATCGCCATTACGGTACCCTCCGATAAATTTTGCTTTTAAGTTTGCGCCGCTCTTGCCCGCCGAAAAAATTTTCGACAAGGGCTTCAAGTGAGCCTTTAGGGACTTCGCCGACAAGTTCCCACTTCCTAGCCGAATGATAAAGAAAATTTTCGTCGCATTCGGCACTGACGACCGCCACGATTTTTTTATCGGCGGGCAGCTCGTCGAACAGCATGAACGGCATAACGTTTTTGCTCGTCCACGTCATTGCTTGCGGACGGACTTTCGCGAAGTTTTCGGGCGTCTCCAACCGATAAATCGTCGTGCCCGTGTAGAAAACCAACGATGTCGGATATTTTCCGTGACTTACGACGCAGGTTGAATCGTCGATTAGCGGCTTAATCAGTTCAGCCTCGCGCCGCCCCGAATTGTCTTCGGTGACCGGCAAAGCAACGAAAACCAGAATTAACGGGTAAAATATCAGCGTCGCGCCCGCTATGCCGATGAACATTCGCCATCTGTTGACGAAGTAGCGCGCCACGAAAATCGCAAAGGGAATCATGGCGGGCAGGGTGTAGGTTACGTATTTCGTCGCGCAGAGCTGGAAGAAAATCACGACCGTCAACGCCCAGACGATTAAAAATTTTTCGGGCACGTCGAATTTCGGCAGGCGGCGCAAATTTTTCACGGCGGCGTGAATCAGCACGACAGACCACGGGAAGAAGCCTATAACCGAAATCAGCAGGTAATAATACCAGACGTCGGCTTTCGGGTATTCGGAGACCGTCGCCCTCAGGAAATTGTGGACGCCCAAGAAATTTTTTACGAAGTCCAAGCCGTGAATCAGCGTCATGGGCAAATACCACAGCGCAACGATAGCCGCGAACACCAACAGATTTTTCGGGCGGAGGAGCTGTTTCAAGTGGCGCAAATCGCCCTGCCACGCCAAAAAGATTAAAATTATCAGCCCCGGCAAAAAAAATCCTATCGGCCCTTTGGTGAGGACGGCAACGCCCGACGCCGCGAACGATATCAGATACCACTTCGGACGCCCTGCGCGGTAGCCGAGGTAGAAAGTCATCAGCGTGACGGAAAACATAACCAGCAACGTCATATCGGTTATCACGGCGTGCGCCAAGTACCAATATTCCAGCGAAGTCGCCAAGAGAATCGCCGCCGCCAAGCCGACGCGTTCGGTGTAGAGTTTCGCGCCAAAAAAATAAGTTATGAAGAGCCCGATCGTCGCGAAGACTGCGGGGAAAAATCTTGACGCGAATTCGTTTATGCCGAAGAGCTGATAAGCCGTCAAAATCTCGCGGTAAAACATTATCGGCTTGTCGTACCAAAAATTTCCGTAGATGCGCGGCGAAAGAGAATCACCCGCCTCAAGCATTTCCTTCGCCGTCAAAGCGTAGACGCTTTCGGTCGGGTCGGTTATCGGCAACAGCCAACTGCCGAAAAAAAATAACACTCCCGAAAAAATTAACAAGCAACTGCAACTCAATACGTTCATCAAAAAATTTTCCTTTAAAATCGTTATGGATGGGACGCCGCGAAACTTGAGGCCGTCATGGATGACGGCCGCCGGCAACAGAAACAGGGATGTTTCTTTGCCGGCACAAGCGGTTGAATGGGACGCGGACGTTGGACAAGTGGTCGGTTTCCGCCCCTGCGAGGCGAATTTCTTTGCTACTTTCTTTCTTCGTTGAAAGAAAGTAGATTCGATTAATTAAAAGCTGTCTTTGAGCCCTTTTGCTTAGCAAACGAAAGGGTTACCACGGCATGAACTCCCAATGCACCTCAAATTTTTTCCGCTTGCCGCGCCAACGCAAAATCGCTTGCGAACAATGCAAATCGTGATACCAATAATAATCGATGTCGTCTATCGTATGGTTATCGGCATTCCACTTCACGCCGACGACCACGCGGTCTTTCTCGGAAAAGGAGTAGCTCACGCCCGCCTGGAACTTCCGCGAATAGGCATCCAAATCGAAATCGAAAATCGAATTGGTCGTATTATTTTTGTTGTAGGAATAGCCGATGTAAGCCGCAAGTCGTTCGTTGAACTCTCTGCCGAGCATGATGCCGTAGTTTAAGCCCTTGACCGTCGTTTCGCCGTTCGGGACGTTCTTGGCGTTGTCCTTAGTGATTTTGTAGCCGACATTCAGCAGGAGGATGTAGTCGTCCTGAATGTAAATGGGGTCGTGTATCAACTTGAATTCGTATTCTTGGTGCGTGCTGGCAACGGCCTTTTGCCGCCAATGACCGACTTCAGCCTCGACGCTGTAGCTCAACGGCAAGCCGCTAATGTGTTGTCCGTACCAAATGTCAAGCGAAGGCTCCTTTTGAATCCAACGGGCATTGCTGTCGTCGTAGTAGCCGTATTTCAACCAACCGCGAACAACGTCGCGATTCTTGTAGGAAAGTTCGGCGTTGCTGCGAATGCCTTTCTTGCTTTCGATGTAAGCGTTGATATCCAAGCTCCAATGGTCGTGCAAGGAAAATTTGAACGTATCCTTGACGTAGACGCCGCGGTCCGAATTGTAGCCGACGTGCGGGAAGTAATGCTCTTCGGGCTCGTCGAATTTGCGCTCCATATACTCGCGCGTCCCGACGACTTTGTTTTTTATCCAGAACTTGGCATTGTACATTTTCATGAGCTGTTCAGGCCAAATTTCCATGCGTTCCGCGCTGACGTGATAATCGGGGGTCTTCGCGCCGCATTTGGTCTGCGTGCCGTCGTAGACAACGATGTGGTCGGGATAAAACTCGAAACGCTTGCCCGTCAAGTAGTAGTCGCCCGCCTTGCCGCTCGCCTCGCCCATAGTGCCGGTTTTCCTGCCGTAGTTGTAGATGGTTTTGTAGCCGTCAAGCGTGACGCGCGGCGCGTTCGGATTGAGCTGCAGGACGTGCGCTTTGCCTTCGACGTGGACGACTTGCTCTTTGACATTGCCGGCCGCCTCGTCGCTTTGGAAGCGGTAGCCTTCAAGCTGAAGAATGTCAACCTTGCCCGTCGCGATGAACTCGCCGCTGCCCGAATAGTAAACCAAGTCGTCGCCCACGAACACGGCGGGGACGGGGTCGCCTTCCTTCTGCTCGTGCGGAAGCTGTTCCTTTGCCTCGGCGATGTCGTCAAGCATCTGCTTTTGTTCTTCGGTGAGTTGGTCGGCTCGTGCGGCGCGGCGTCTGTTCTCTATGAAGTCAAAAAATTCCGTGCTTGTGTCTGAACTGGACTCGTAAACCGCCTCCGCCGTCGACGTGAAGCTGAGCGCGGCAAGCAACGGTACGATGCCCCAAAATTTTTTCATTTACGATTGCCTTTCCATTTCGCATTGTCGGGGATGTTGTTAAAGTAACGAACGAGTTGCAAGGGAAGAGGCCGCCCATGGATGGGCGGCGCCGCGACTTGAAACCTGGAAGGTTTCATAGCGGCACGGGTAGCTGACTGGGACGCGGGCGTTGCGGCGGTGGTAGGTATCCGCCCCACGCGCAGTGGCGAATTTCTTTGCTACTTTCTTTCTTCGCTGAAAGAAAGTAGATTCTAAACGCCGAATCAGAGCCGCCAACTTACCAACAAACACCTATTCTTCGTCAACGATTTCGATAATCTCGCCGTCGGAGCCGTCAAGGTTTTTGTCTTCGGTGGGAAGCGGGTCAGCCTCGGCGGGCGGCGCAGTCCTTACGGGTTGAGCGGGCGGCTCGGGCTCAAGCGGTGCGGGTGCAGGTTCGACGGGCGGTGCAGGCTCGATGTTCAACGCGGGCTGAACGGGCTCGGCGGGCGCGGGAATGTCGCTGTCACCTGTCCTCACGCCGTAGACGACAAGCGGCGTTTTAATTTGGACGTAAAGCTCGATACCTGCAGGCAAATCGATGTTCTTGCCAAGAGAGAAGACATCCGAAAGACCTTTTTTGCCCGAAAAAGTTTTTCCGATTAAACTCAAGCCGCGCGCCATTTCGGAGGCGTTCATTTCCTCTTGAGCCTCGACGCCTGTGCAAATCTGCGCGGTTTGTCCGTCAATGCTTTTCAGGCGGCAGAAGTCCGTTTCGATTTTGCCGTTGCTGAAAATATTTTTAGCGCGGCGGACGCTCGTGACAATGCCCTCGCCCGGCAAGCCCTTCGCGAAAACCAAGCTGCCGTCGACGAAAACATCAGAGATAACCCGAATGGGAATGGCGTCGCCCTCCTGCATGACCTTTGAGCCGACGGGCGCGGTCGTCTCGACTTTTATCAGCGTATTGGCGGGAACTTGCACTTGAACAATCGGAAGAATCTCTTCGCCGTAAGACGCTTTGGCAAGGGCGCGAATTCGCTCGTTAAAAGTGCCTTCGCCGTTCTTGCCGAAGATTTGATTTTCCAACGCGGAAAGTCTCACGTCGATGCCGCCGATAGCCACTTCGTGATTCAAATTCCATTCCAGCGCGTTAATCTTCGCCAAAATGGCGGGACCCGCGCTGTTGTCGTAGAGGATATCGTAAATCGCCTCGATGCGGGCGTTCATGTTACCCTCCATGTTTTGCCCGCTGTAGCTTTTTTCCAAGGCAGAAATTCGGTCAAGAAGCGCGCCGCTTTGCTCGGCACCGTATGTGTCGACTTCGATTCGCACAAGTTTTTCGTTGGCAGACTCCTCCGCCGCAGAGCAGAACGTAGAGGCGGAAAAGATTAGCGACGCCGCCAACACCCCGCTCAAAAATTTTTTCCAACTCATCACAAACTCCTCCGCGTTAAAATTTTCTCGGCAGATTATAGCAGGTAGTTGCCGCTTTCTGCAACGCCCCTAAAAATTTCTTGCAAGCCGCCGATAAATATTGTAGAATCAATCAACGATTTCGATGTTTGTTGGTAAAGTAAGTTGTCGGCTCTGATTCGGCGATGTCTACCTACTTTCTTTGACCGGCCAAAGAAAGTAGCAAAGAAAGCCACCGCTACGCGCGGGGCGGTTGCCGACCACCGCCGAAACGTCCGCGCTACCCGAAGCCGCCTGTGCCCGCTTATTTCGCGTCACGCTCAATAGCGCGGGCGGCCGCCCATCCATGGGCGGCCTCATTCCCTGCAACTCGTTCCCTGCTTTACCAACATCCCCTAAGGACAGTTACATTTTCAAGGAAGGTGATTAAAATGGCAATTAACTCAATCGCGAACAGCGGCTGGCTCTTCAACACGCCCGGCGTCAACAAGCAACAGGATTCGATTGCCAAGCTGTGGAACAACTACACCTCCTCGCAAAAGAACGCGACAAGTGCGCTCGCGGGCTTGCAGGAAGTAAATGCCAATCTCAAATCGCTCATGGCAAGCTACGACGAAGCCAAGACGACTTTCAACAGCGAACTCAAAGAAAATCTGGACATGCTCAGCCAATCCGCCGAAAAGATTAAAAGCTACAACTTCAGCGTCGAAAAGGACGGCGCGATATCGACGAAAACCGAAACCGACGACGACGGCAACGTCACGGAGACGACGACCTACAGCAAGGACTTGCAGGACGCGCTCGACACCGTCAAAGGCTTTGTCAGCGACTACAACACCGCGATTAAATTTTTCAAGGACAACGGCTCGCTGTCGAAACGCGTGGAAAATTTGGCGGGCGTCTTCGGCGATTCGACCTATCGCGCCTCGAATTACGCGCAAATCGGCTTGAACGTCGGTAGCGACGGCTCATTCACCATTGACGAAGCCAAACTCGCCGACGCGATTATAAACGACCCGAATAAAGTTGCTCGGACGCTCGGCAAGGACGGGCTCGCGGGCAAAGCTTTGGAACACGTCAGCTTCGCCAACTCGCAAGCCGAAAATCTTTTCCCGACCGCGCAGGCAATGTTCGGCGACCAGATTGACGCCGCCTCGCTTTACACCGGCAAGGCCTATCGCAACATGACCGCCTACAGCAACATGGGCAACCTCCTCAACATGATGTTCTGAAGTCAACGCATTAACCGAAATAAAAGGCTCGCCTTAACGGCGGGCTTTTTTTGTGCAAAAGGCAAATTCCCTTAGTATCAATGCTTGTAAAAATCGGTTGCCTGTTTTTCTGCCGATTGATATAATGGCAAGCACATTTTGATATAAACGAGAGGAGAGTCGATATGAAAATACTTCCGGCTATAATCTGCGCGGCGACGTTGCTTTTGGCAGGTTGCGGCGGCGAAGACACTCAAGAACAAGCCCCAGAGGACTTCCCGACCAAAGTCAAGGCGATTAAAGTTTTGGTGACCGACGCGCCGATTAATTTTTCCTACAGCGGACAAGTCGTCGACCGTGACGAAATGAAAGTTCAATCCAAAGTCACCGGCTCCGTCGTCGAAAAGTACGTCAAGGGCGGTCAAGACGTTGTCGAAGGGCAAATGCTGTTCAAAATCGACGACAGGCAATACCAATCGGCTGTTCTTCAAGCTGAAGCGAATCTTGCCAAGTCCAAGACGACTCTTGCCCGTGAACGCGTCGACCTTCAACGTGACGAGGAACTGTGGCAATCAAGCGCGATATCCGAACAGAAGCTTGTCAACCAACGCGCCGCCGTCAAAGCTCAAGAATCGGAAGTCGCCGCCAACGAAGCCATCTTGCAAAAGGCGAAAGAGGATCTTGCCGATACGATTGTCTACGCGCCCATGAGCGGCAGGCTCGGCATTGACGATGTCCCTGTCGGCACGCTCGCCAATGCGGGCAGCACACCTTTGGCAACAATCGGCGTCGTTGACCCCGTTTATGTGCAATTCGCCGTTTCCGAACAAGAATATCTGCGCTTGTTCAGAGGCCAACGCGAAGATGAAAGAAGCGGCAGGGGGCAACCGGATCTTAAAATCGCTTTGACGCTCGCCGACGGCTCAAGCTACCCGTACAACGGACAATTCGCCGAATACGACCGCACGCTCGGCAATGAGACGGGCACGTTGACGGTTCGCACGATTTTTAGAAATCCCGAAGGCTTGCTCGTCCCCGGCATGTATGCTCGCGTCGAAGCCAGCGGGCTCAAAATCCCAGGCGCAATGCTCGTTCCCGAACGCGCTCTTCAGCAGCTGTTGGGCGAAACGCTGGTTATCGTTGCCCGCTCCGACAATACGTCTGCCGTCCGCAAAATCACGCTCGGCGAAAAAATCGGCTCGTATTACGTCGTAAAAAGCGGCTTGAAGGCGGACGATTGGGTTGTCGTCGAAGGCTTGACGAATTTGCGCGACGGCATGCCTTTGGAAGTGACGCAGGTCACCGCGAAGGATATGGACTTCTCATTCAATCCCAGCGAAAAAGTTTTCGACGTTCAACAGAATGCGGCTAAGTGAGGTGTATGACGCGTGGCAAAGTTTTTTATTCACCGACCTGTTTTCGCCATCGTCATCGCGATTATCATCAGCCTTATCGGAATAATCGCGGGGCTCAACACGCCGATTGCGCAGTACCCGAACATTTCCCCGCCGACAATCACCGTAGATGCCTTTTACACGGGCGCGAACGCCTCCGTTGTCAATCAAGCTGTCGCGCAGGTCATAGAGAATCGCGTCAACGGCACGCAAGGCATGGACTACATGAGCTCCAACTCAAACGACGACGGCAGCTATGCGCTGAATGTTTTCTTCGAGGTCGGCACCGACGGCGATATGGACTCCGTTAAAGTTCAAAACAACGTCGCCTCCGCCAACTCAAACCTGCCCGAAACGGTTATCGCCTCGGGCGTGACGACTTCCAAATCTTCGCAGGATATGGCGATGATTTTTGCTTTCTATTGCGATAACGGGCTTTACGATACGGCATTCATAAAAAATTACGTCGACATCTACGTTGCCGACGATTTGAAGCGCGTTAAGGGCGTCGGCAAAGTTCAGATAATGAGCGCGGATTATGCCTTGCGCGTGTGGATTAATCCCGAAAAGCTCGCGAATTTCGGCTTGACGGTCGCCGACGTCCAGAGCGCAATCAAAACCCAAAACGCTCAAGCGGCGGCGGGCTCAATCGGCAAGCTGCCCGTGGCTCAAGGTCAAGAGAAAGAGTACACGGGACAAATCCAAGGCAGATTGGAGACGCCCGAACAATTCGAGAACATCATCTTGAAGACGGGCGACGCGGGCTCGTTCGTCTACTTGAAGGACGTGGCGCGCGTCGAAATCGGGCAAAAGTCGAATACTTACGTCGGCAAGTTCAACGGCTACACTTCGGTGCCGTTCATAATCAACTTGACGAGCGACGCCAATGCCCTTGAGACAATCGGCGAAGTCAAGCGCATCCTTGCCGAGGCAGAAAAAAATTTGCCCGAAGGCATAAAGTACGGTCAAGTTCTGGACAACACGGAATTTATCAAGGCGTCAATCAACGAAGTGGCTCACACGTTCTTTGAGGCGTTGGTGCTTGTCGTGTTGGTCATTTTTATTTTCCTGCAGAGTTTTCGCGCGACGGTCATTCCGCTGTTGGCGGTGCCCGTGTCGTTGCTTGGAACGTTCGCGGCGTTCACGGTCTTGGGCTTCACGATTAACACGCTGACATTGTTCGCGATGGTCTTGGCAATCGGCTTGGTCGTCGACGACGCGATTGTTGTTATCGAAAACGTCGAACAGCACATGGAACGCGGGCTTAATCCCGTCGAGGCGACCGAAGTGGCAATGGAGGAAGTTCAAGGCCCCGTCGTGGCGATAGCGTTCGTCTTGTCGGCGGTCTTCATCCCGATAGCGTTCTTGGGCGGCATGACGGGCATTTTGTATCGGCAATTCGCCTTGACAATCGCGGTATCGATGGGCTTGTCGGCATTCGTTGCGCTCACGCTGACGCCTGCGCTTTGCGCCATTATCCTCAAGCCTCACGAACACGGCAAGAAAAATTTCTTCAGCAAGTTCTTTGACGCCTTCAACAACTGGTTCGAGCGCACGAAAAACGGCTACGTCGGCATTGTCGCGAAAGTCATTTCCGTAACCAAGCTGGCTATCGTCTTCATGCTGATTGTCTGCGGCTTGACGGGTCTGCTGTTCAAAATTTTGCCGTCGACGTTCGTTCCCGACGAGGATCAAGGTTACTTCGTTGCGGCAGTCATGATGCCCGAAGGCACTTCGCTCAACCGCACGTCAATGACGACCGACAAGGTGGCCGACGCCATTCGCGGAAACGTCCCCGGCATTAAAGACGTAATTACGATTGCGGGCTACAACATTCTTTCCAGCGGCACAAAGTCTTCGGCGGCGACGCTGTTCATAAGCATGCATCCTTGGGCGGAACGCATGGACTTTGAAAAGTCTGTAACGTCCGCGATTAACAACGTCTTTATGGTAGGCAACGGCGTGGCTCCCGAAGCGTTCGTAATGGGTGCCAACCCGCCCGCGTTGCCCGGTCTCGGTCAAGTCGGCGGCTTGACGATGCAACTTATCGACTTGGAAAGCCATTCCGACAGCCAACTTTCCGACATTACCGATGAGATAGTCAAGGCGGCGAACACGCGCCCCGAACTTCAAGGCGTGAGCACAACGTTCAGCGTGACTTCGCCCAGCTACAAATACGAACTCGACCAAAAGAAAATCGAAATGCTCGGCGTGAATCTTGGCGACGTGTACAGCGCGTTGCAAGTGAATTTCGGCGGCATGGAGGTTGACGACTACGACAGGTTCGGGCGGACGTACAAGGTCGTTATGCAGTCGGACGTTTACTTTCGCGGCGAAGTCGACATGTTGAAGTTTATGTTCGTTAGAGGCGCGAACGGGCAATTCGTCCCGCTCGACACGCTGATAAGTTACAAGCTCAACACCGGCACGACGCAAGTCACGCGCTTTAACGGCAAACGCTCCGTCTTGATTCAAGCGCAACCCGCTGAAGGTTATTCGTCGGGGCAAGCAATGTCGGCATTGACGGAAGTCGTCTATCAAGTCGCGCCTACGGGCTTCGGCGTCGAATGGTCGGGGCAGTCTCGCGAAGAGTACAAGGCTTCGGGCTCGACGGGGCAAGTTATGGCGTTGGCGTTGGTGTTCGTCTTCTTGTGCCTTGCCGCGTTGTATGAAAGCTGGTCGGTGCCGTTTTCCGTCTTGATGACGGTTCCGACGGGCGTTTTCGGCGCGTTGCTTTCCGAATTCGTCCTGAACTACTACACGAACACTTACGGCGTCGGCAATCCCGGCTTCCAAAACAGCATATACATGCAAATCGGCGTTATCATGATTATGGGTCTTGCCGCGAAAAACGCGATACTGATTGTCGAATTCGCGAAAATGCGCACCGACAAGGGCATGGAGGCGGTTAAAGCGTCGTTGGAGTCGGCGGGCTTGCGCTTGCGTCCGATATTGATGACGTCCTTTGCCTTTATAATCGGCTGCCTTCCCTTGGCGACGGCGTCGGGTGCAGGCTCGGCGGCTCGCAATTCCATGGGCGTGGCGGTCGTCGGCGGCATGACCATCGCGACTTTCTTGGGGATATTCCTAATCCCCGTGTTCTTCGTCGTTGTTCAAAAGCTTGTGGAGAAAATTTTCGGCAAAGGCAAAGAGAAAGTCGTTGAGGAAAGTTCCGCGCCGACAGAGTGAATTTGTATACTACTTTCTTTGACCGAGCAAAGACCCGCTTTAAAAGCGGGGGAACAGTGTGGACGCGGCGTCCTTCCTTAAGTCGTCGACGAGCTTCAACGCGCTATCTGGATGCAAACCTTATGCTTGCCAGCGCGCATTCGCCATTGCCAAAGAAACTCGCCGCTACGCGCGGAGCGGCTGCCGACCACTGCCGAAACGTCCGCGTCCCAGTCAGCCACTCGTGCCGCTGTCGACGCATCACGCGTCGAAGTCGCGGCGGGCGCGCGCATGTCCGCGCAAGGCGCGCGTCCATGCGCGCCCAAAAAACTTCCGCGCCGACTTTTTCAACAAAATTTAACCGAAATAAAAAAGCTCGCCGATGTGGCGGGCTTTTTTGGTTGGCAACGTGACGCTTAGCCGTTCAGTTCGTCGAAAATGTCAAGCGCGCGCCTGACGACGTCGTCGATGTCGTAGTAGCGATACTCGGCAAGCCGTCCGACCGCCGTGATGTTCTCGAAACGCTGAAGCTCGGCGGAATATTTTTCGTAAGCCGCCCGCGCCTCGTCCGTGAAAATCGGATAGTAAGGCTCGTTCTCGCCCGCGATGTAAGTTTGAGGGTATTCGCGCAAAAGCGTCGTGCGCGGCGACTGCGCAGGGTGTATCTGCTTGAATTCGGTTATGCGCGTGAAGTCGTAATTGTTCGGGTAATTGACGACGGGTGCGCCTTGGAAAAGTTCGGCGTCGACGCTCTCGAAGCGCATGTCGATGCTCCGATAAGGCAGCTCGCCGAATTTTTTATCGAACAACTCGTCAAGCTGTCCCGTGTAAATCAATCGCCCGTCAAACTTTTGCCCGAACAAGAGAATTTCTTCGCCGCGCAACGTCATGACCTCGTGAAAGTCGGTGTTCAGCATGAGCTTGATATTTTTGTGCGCCAACATGTTTTTGACCATCTCGGTGTAGCCGCGCAGAGGCACGGCTTGAAAGCGGTCGTTGAAATATCTGTCGTCACGCCCGACGAACACGGGCACTCGCGCCGTCACCGCGCCAGAAATTTTATCGGGCGACAAGCCCCATTGCTTTTCGGTGTAGTGCAGGAAAATTTTCTCGTAAACGAAGTCCGCCAAGAATTGCAAATCCGAATCGGCGGATTTTTTCAGCTCAAGAATCGGAACTTTCTTGCCGTAGTCGAAATTCCTAAGCAACGCCGCCTCCAACTTGTCCGCCAAGCTTTTCGGAAAGACCTCGCGCAACGTGTTCAGGTTGAAGGGAATGGGCACGGGCTTGCCGTCGATTACCGCCTTGACGCGATGATGATACAAATGCCATTTCGTGAAGCGCGAAAGGTATTCCCAAACCTGCGCGTCGTCGGTGTGGAAAAGGTGCGGGCCGTATTTGTGAATCAGTATGCCGTTTTCGTCGACCGTGTCAAAGCAATTCCCCGCCACATTTTGACGCCGTTCAATCACCAAAACTTTCCGCCCGCTTTGAGCAAATCGCTCCGCCAAGACCGCGCCCGCCATGCCTGCGCCGATTATCACCACTTCAAACATTTTATCTCCTCCGAATCAAAAAATTTCCAAGCCCGCCGCCTGAGCCAAGCGCCTCAAACGATAGACGGGCAGCCCTACGACGTTCGACCAATCGCCGTGAATTTTTTCGATGAACTTCGTCGCGCCGCCCTGCAAGGCGTATGAGCCCGACTTGTCAAGCGGCTCGCCCGTGGCAACGTATTCGCGAATCTCTTCAGCCGTCATCTCGCCGAAGTAAACCTCCGTGACCTCCGCCGTCGTGAAAACCTTGCCGCCCGCGCAGATTGCCAAGCCCGTGATGACTTCGTGCCGCCTGCCCGAAAGTCTCGCCAACATTTCCTCCGCGCTGCTTATGCCGTCGGGTTTGCCGAAAATTTCGCCGTCAAGCACGACGATTGTATCAGCACCGATAACGACCGCTTCGGGGTGACGAGCCGCGATTGACGACGCTTTAAGCCTTGCGTTCTCTACTGCCAAAATTTTCGGGTTGTCGGCCTGTTGAACTTCTTGCGCGTCGCTGACTTCGACGACGAAATCACTGCACAGCTTGCGCAAGAGTTCATGCCTGCGCGGCGAACCCGATGCCAAAATTATCATTGATAAGCCTCCGTATATGTGCGGGAACAGCAAGGGACAAGTTCAAAGCTGCATTGTCGCTTATCCCTTGTCCCGTCGCCTGTGTCATTTGTTTTCGTCGAGCAGCTGTAAAAGTTCGTCGTAGTCCTTCTTGAGCTGCATATAGTCTTCGGCGATTTTCAAAGCCGCCAATACCGCTATCCGACTGCCCGCGAATGTCCGCGTGCTCTGCGAAATGCTTTTCATCGTCGAATCGACCATGCGCACCAACTTCGCCAAGCCGTCGGGGTCTTCGGTGCGCAAGCGATACACCTCGCCGAAAATTTCTACCTCGACGCGCCGCATTTCGCCGACGGGTTTGGTTTCCTTCAACGCCATAAACTCAACTCCTCAACGTCGCGCCGAAGTCCTTTTCCACCGCCGCCAAGATGTTCGCAAAGGCCGCGTCAGCCTCCTCGTCCTTGAGCGTCCGCTCGTTCGAGCGAAACTCTATCGCGAAGGCCAACGACTTTTTGTCGGCGGAAATGCGCTCGCCCGTGTACACGTCGAACAACGTCACGCCCTTGAAGAATTGCCCGCCGCTTTTGGCGATAACCTTTTCGACTTCGCCCGCCGCCGTGTCGTGACTTACCAAAATCGCCAAGTCGCGGCTTATCGACGGATATTTCGGCAGGCTCTCAAGGCTGAACTTTTTCGCGGCAAAGCGGTGCAAAGTCTCGACTTCCGCCTCGAAGACGTAAATTTTCTTCCGAATGCCCAACGCCACGGCAACGGCGGGATGCACTTCGCCGACCGTAACCAACACGTCACGACCTTTTTTGAAGACGGCGGTCTTGCCGGGGTGCAAGGCGTAATGCTCGCCCGCCTCGACGACGTAATTGCCAATCGACAAGCCCGCCAACAGCTCCTCGACAATGCCTTTCGCGTCGTAGAAGTCAATCTGCGCGGCGTCCTGCGACCAACCTTTGGGCTCGCGGCGACCCATAAGCAGTCCGACAACCTGTTGACGTTCAAGCGGCTGTTCGGTCACGGGCAAGGCTTTCGGCAAAAATACGGGCGCGACCTCGAACAGGCGGACGTCCTCGTTTTTGCGGCTGAAGTTGCGGGCGGCGTTCTCGAATATCGAAGCCAACAGCGTCGTCCGAAGCAGCGGAGCCACATCCGTCAGCGGATTCATTATCGGCACGGCGCAGCGCAGTTCCGAATCGGCGGGCACGCGCATCTTGTCAAGCATCGCCTCGCTCGTGAACGCGAACGACAATTCCTCGCACAGCCCCAGGCTCGACAAGATTGCTTTGATTCGGTCAATGAAAACCTGCGCGGGCGACTGCCGCCCTTGCTGATTGCCTTTCGGAAGCGTCGACGGAATTTTATCGAAGCCGTAAACGCGCGCGACCTCCTCCGACAAATCATCGGGCAAGCGGACGTCGTTGCGCCAATCGGGGACGGTTGCCTCGTAAGCCGAAGAAAGTTTTATGTCGACGGACTTAACCATATCGCCGACTGCCGCGCTGATATTCTGAACAAAATCGTCGACGCCCGTCTTTTGCGCCACGTCGTTAGCCTTCGCGCCCGCGTTCTTGAACAGGTTGCCGAACGTCGCGCCGATATTGCCGATAAAGTTTTCGACGTTGGACTTCTTGCCGATTTCGCGCGCCGCCTTGCTGAAATTTTTCGTGGCGGAGGCAACTTTATCGACGACCTCGTCGGTCATTTCCTCGACTTTGTTAACAGGGTCAATCGCGAAGCCCAAAGCCTCAAGCACGTCGACGATTTCCGAATCGCTGTAGCTTGTGCCCAATCTTGAATTAATCTGCGCGGTCGTGAATTTGATTTTGATTTCGGGCTTTTGAACGGGGTAAACGTCGACGACGCCTTTGCAAACTTTGCACGCCCCCATTTCCTGCAAAAGTTGGGCGACACGGTCAAGAGCGGCGACGGTGCCGTTGACATTGGTGCCGCGCTCGAATCGTCCGCTTGCCTCGGTGTGAATGCCCACAGCCCGACTTGTCCGACGAATCGACGCCGAATTGAAGCACGCCGCCTCAAGGATGACGGTTTTGGTTGATTCGGTTATCTCGCTCTCGAAGCCGCCCATTATGCCCGCAAGCCCCGCCGCGTTTTCGGCATCGGCAATGACAAGTTCGCCGCCCTTGGCAAGCCTGTTGGTGTCGTCCAGCGTGTGAAGGGGTTCGCCTTCGACGGCACGCCGCGCAGTTAAGCTGTGTCCGACAACTTTGTCGAAGTCGTAAGCGTGAAGCGGTTGCCCCAGCTCCAGCATGACGAAGTTGGTCACGTCGACGACGTTGTTAATCGCCCGCATGCCCGCGCCTTCCAGCCGTTTAACCATCCATTCGGGCGACGGCGCAAGTTTGACATTGGTCAGCACCCGCGCGGAAAATCTTGAGCACAAGTCGGGCGCGTCGATACCGATTTTAACCAGCGCGGAAGCCTCGCTCGCATCGTCCTCGTCGACCGTAATTTCGGGCAACCGCGCAGATTTTTTGGTAAGGACGGCAAGCTCGCGCACCAAGCCCACGACGCTGAAACAATCGCCGCGATTCGCCGTAAGTTCAAACTCCAGAATGTCATCGTCAAGCCCCAACACTTCGGCGGCGGGCAAGCCGACGGGCGTATCTTCGGGCAAAATGTAAATGCCGACCTTCTGCTCTTCGGGCAAGTTGTCGATTTCAAGCTTAAGCTCGTCAGCCGAACACAACATGCCGTTCGACGCGACGCCGCGCATTTTGCCCTTGGAAATTTTCTGTCCGTTGGGCAAATGGGCACCGACCAGCGCGACGGGTACGACTTGCCCCTGTGCGACGTTCGGCGCGCCCGTCACCACTTGCAAAAGATTTTCCTCGCCGACGTTCATTTGACAAACCTGCAGGTGGTCAGAGTCGGGATGCGCCTTAAGCTCTTCAATGCGACCCGTCACGACCTTTTCGAGCCCTTCGCCGGCGTGAATCACGTTTTCGACGGGGATGCCCGCCAATGTGAATCGCTCCGCCAATTCGTCCGCCGTCAAATCTATGTCAATGTAATCTTTCAGCCACTTGGTAGAAACTTGCATTCAAAAATCTCCCTTCGGTCGATTTTAAGGGAAGCAGGGCAGCAGGGAATAAGGGAACCAGACTATTTCCCTACTTCCCTCATTCCCTGTTTCCCTAGAACTGTTTCAGGAAACGCACGTCGTTGTCGTAGAGCAAACGCATATCGTCAAGCCCGTAAGTCAGCATCGCAATGCGCTCAATGCCCATGCCGAACGCGAAGCCGCTGACCTTATCGGGGTCGTAGCCGCTCATCTTCAGCACGTCGGGATGAACCATGCCCGCGCCCAAAATTTCAAGCCAGCCCGTCCCTTGACAGACCTTGCAGCCTTCGCCGTGACACATCACGCAAGACACGTCGACTTCGGCACTCGGCTCCGTGAAGGGGAAGAAACTCGGACGCAAACGGATTTTGGTTTTCTCGCCGAAAATTTTCTTGCTGAAGTCCTCAAGCGTGCCCTTCAAGTCGGCGAAGCTTATACCCTTGTCGATAACAAGCCCTTCGACCTGCGTGAACATGGGCGAGTGCGACGCGTCGTAATCGTCACGGCGATAGACTCTGCCCGGCGCAATCATGCGAATGGGCTCGTTGTCCTTGTGCCGCTCCATGGTGCGCGCCTGCACGGGCGACGTCTGCGTCCGAAGCAAAATTTCCTCGGTGATATAAAACGAATCCTGCATATCGCGGGCGGGGTGGTCTTTCGGCAAGTTGAGTGCCTCGAAGTTGTAATAATCGGTTTCGACTTCGGGGCCTTCCTCGACGCTGTAGCCCATGCTTATGAAAATTTCCTTCACGCGATTTAGCGTCAACGTCAGCGGGTGCAGGTGTCCTGCGTGGACGCGCCGACCGGGCAACGTCACGTCGATTTTTTCCGACGCCAGCTTTGATTCAAGCTCCGCCGCCTTGAGCGACGAATTTTTTTTCGCGATAAGCTGTTCAAGTTCGGCGCGCGCCTCGTTGACGACTTTGCCGACAAGCGGACGTTCTTCCGCCGAAAGTTTGCTCATGCCGCGCAGTAAGCCCGTGAGTTCGCCCTTCTTGCCCAAAAACCGAACGCGCACGTCATCAAGCTCCTTGAGTGTCGACGCCGCGCCAATCGCCGTGCCTGCACGCAAGCGCAGTTCCTTTATTTGTTGTTCCATCAATAAGCCTCCTTTATGACCTTTAAGCTAACATACGCCGAAAAATATTTCAAGGCTTGCCGCAAACAAAAAAGCCCCGACTTTCGCCGAGGCGGTTTGTATCAGGTTATTTCAATCGGAATGTCGGGAATCAAACGTTCAAGCCAACCGTCCGGTACTTGCTCTGAATAATTGTCTTTGATGTAAGGACACGGCACTATCGTTATTAGCGGGACTTTCAGTTCGCGTTGCGTATTTGTTTTCGGGCGCGGCGGTATTTTGTCGGCGGGCGGCTCCTTTATCATCGGGATTTGAGTTGCGCCGCAAGCCGTGTCAAGTTGCTCGTCGGTAAGGAATTCGCTCGTCATGTCAATCGCCTCCAAAAGTTTTTCTGAAGCTTATACGTTGACGAAGCGCGTTCGTTACGCGGCGAAGTCACCAATTTTCAAAGCGGCGACCTTGATTCAAGGCGCGAATCGAATTCATGTCGGCGTCGGTCAGTTGGAAGTCGAACACGTCAAAATTTTCCGCAATGTGATTCGGATTCGACGAACCTGGAATTACGACGTAGCCGTCTTGCATTTGCCAACGCAAGATAATCTGCGCGGGCGACTTGGAATATTTTTTCGCAAGCCGCTGAATGGTTTCGTTGCCGAAAATTTTTTTGGTATTGCCGCGCCCGCCGAAGGGATACCAACTTTCGACGACCGTGCCGAATTGCGCGACGTAAGCTTGAAGCTCGGCGTTCTGATAGCAGATATGATTTTCGTTTTGGATGACGGCGGGGACAATCTCGGCGGCGTTGCGTATCCTGTCGAAGTCTCGCGGCGTGTAGTAATTCGATATGCCGATTGAACGAATCTTGCCCGCTTTGGCCGCGCGCTCCAAGGCGTGATAAACTTCCACGTCATTGTAGCCGGGCTGGTGAATCAGCATCAAGTCGACGTAACCGACATTCAACGCCCGAATCGAAGCGTCAATGGCGGCATCGGGTGCGTTGTAGTTGCCGGGCATAATCTTCGACGTGACGAAGACATCCTCGCGCTTGACAATGCCGTCTTGAATCGCTCGCCTTATGCCCTTGCCGACGCCGACCTCGTTGCCGTAGTAGCGCGCCGTATCAATCAGCCGATAGCCGACCTTGAGCGCGTGACAGACGCAAGCCTCGGCGGTGTCGTCGTTGAGCGTCCACGTCCCGAAGCCCAAGCGCGGCATTTTGCAGCCGCTGTTGAGCGTCACGTCTTCGATAAAATAATTTTTGTTCACTTGAGCCGCCTCCTTGGGCGAAGTTTCTGCCGTTGAGTTTTGTGCGCCGCACGCTCCGAACAAATTCACGAAC
The DNA here is from genome assembly GCA_946407095.1 of uncultured Selenomonadales bacterium. Classification (GTDB taxonomy): domain Bacteria; phylum Bacillota; class Negativicutes; order Selenomonadales; family Selenomonadaceae; genus Quinella. Next base: position 48,671 of record CAMJMR010000004.1, read on the forward strand.
GCCGCGCAGACCATCAGCGAAATAAATTTTCTTCTGTTCATGATTTTACCTCGCACAATTGATTTTTGACGCCGCGAAGTTTGAGGCCGCCATGGATGGCGGCCGCCGGCAACAGAAACAGGGATGTTTCTTTGCCGGCACAGCACATTTCGGTTAGCGCGGACATTGCGTCGGTGGTCGGTATCCGCCCCACGCGCAGTGGTGGGTTTCTTTGCTACTTTCTTTGACCAGACAAAGAAAGTAGATGCTAAACGACGAATCGAAGGAACGATTTCATTTACCAACAGTCACTAGTTTCGTCAATTTAAAAGCGTTACCTCATGCGATTGATTTTCGACGCAAGCACACCCGCTCCGAAGCCGTTATCGATATTGACGACGCCGACGCCCGCCGCGCAGGTGTTCAACATCGCCAAAAGAGCGGCAAGCCCTTGGAAGGACGCGCCGTAGCCGACGCTGGTTGGCACCGCAATGACGGGACGATTGGTCAGCCCGCCGACGACGCTCGCCAAAGCACCCTCCATGCCCGCCACGACGATTATCACGTTCGCGGCAACAATCTCGTCCATGTGCGCGAAGAGTCTGTGAATGCCCGCCACTCCGCAATCGTAGCACGTCGAAACGGCATTGCCCCAAAGATAAGCGGTAAGTCTCGCCTCCTCGGCAACGGGCACGTCACTTGTCCCCGCCGTCACGATTAAAATTTTCCGCCGCTCGTCGCGTTCAAGCGTTTTGTCTCGGTCGACGTAAATAATACGCGCCGCCTCATCGAAGACAGCCTCAGGCACCTCGCCGCGCAGATAGTCGAATTGTTCACGGCTCGCCCGACTCGCGATTAAATTGCCCGCGCTCCGCTCGTACAGGTTCTTGAAAATGATTTTGAGCTGTTCCTTAGTCTTGCCGGGCGCGTAGACGACTTCGGGGAAACCTTGGCGCAGCTCGCGGCCGTGGTCTATGTTGGCGAAGCCGAAACTTTCCGTCGCCAAAGAAAAATTTTTCACCTCGGTAAGAATTTTATCTTCGGACACGTCGCCCGCCTTGTAGCCGCGCAACAGTTCAAGCAAAATTTTTTCAGTCAAAGCGTTCACCTCGCGCCAAAGAATAAACCATAAAGCGCGCTTTAAGTCAAATTGGAGGCTGCTGGCAAATTGTCGGCGTCGAATCAGCGTTTCAATAGATTTTATATTTAATACCAACTTTTCTTTTGCTGCGCCCAAAAGAAAAGTTGCAAAAGAAAAGGGCGGTACACCGACCGTCGACAAAACGCCCGCGCTACCCGAAGCCGTCTGTGCCGGCAAAAAAACTTCCATGTTTTTGTTGCCGGCGGCGCGCGTCCATGCGCGCCTCGTCCTTTGCAACGTATCACTGCAAAAAGAAAAGCTCCGCCGCATTCGACGGGGCTTAAAAATTTTTATCGGACGTTCAGCCCATTGTCAGAGCCATGATAGCCTTTTGGGTGTGCAGGCGATTTTCCGCCTCGTCGAAGATGACATGGGCGTTGTCCTCCAAAACTTCGTCGGTAATTTCCTCGCCGCGATAGGCGGGCAGGCAGTGCAGGACGATTACATTTTTGCTCGCGCCGCGCAGAAGGTTTTTGTTGACTTGATAGGGCGCGAAAATTTTCTTGCGCTCGTCGTGTTCGGCTTCTTGCCCCATGCTCGCCCAAGTGTCCGTCGCGATAATGTCGGCGTCCTTGACAGCCTCGGCGGGGTCTTGCGTCCAAGAAAGTTTTGCGCCGGTCTCTTCGGCATCGGCAAGCGCGTTCTCGAAAACTTTTGCGTTCGGCTTGTAAACTTCGGGCGTGGCAACCGCAAGCGTCATGCCGACCTTCGCCGCGCCGTAAAGATAGCTGTTCGTCATGTTGTTGCCGTCGCCGACGTATGCCATTTTCAGCGCGCGGAAATTTTTGCCTTTATGCTCGCGAATCGTCAGCAAATCGGTCAGCACTTGGCAAGGGTGAAGCAAATCGGTCAAGCCGTTAATAACGGGGATGTCGGCGTATTTGGCAAGCTCCTCAACCTTTGCCTGCTCGAAAGTGCGAATCATTATGCCGTCAAGGTAGCGCGCCAAGACTCTTGCCGTATCTTTGATTGGCTCGCCGCGACCAAGTTGCAAATCTTTGCTCGAAAGGAAAAGCCCCGTGCCGCCCAGTTGGAAGATGCCGACCTCGAAGGAAACGCGCGTCCTCGTCGACGATTTTTCAAAAATCATGCCAAGCGTCTTGCCCGCAAGCAATTTGTGTTCGACGCCAGTTTTCTGCCAAACTTTCAGCTCTGCCGCGAAGTCGATAATCTCGGCGACCTCGTCGGTGCTCAAGTCGTGAATCGAAAGTAAATCTTTGCCTTTCAACAAAATATCAGCCTCCAATTTTTAAAAGGTCTTGAATATAATCCAGCTCCGCATAATCTTTCCACAAGTTGCTCAAGTGCATGACGGTCATAATCTGCGGAAGGATTTGCAACGCGACGGCGCGCAGGTCGTTTACGACGGGATAAGGCAGCCTCAAAAGTTTGGGCAGCTCGCGAAGGAAAAGCCGTGCGTCCGCCAAATCCATTTTGCTTGCCGACTTCAGAATCGCCATGAGCGCGGCGTTTTCCAAAATTTTCAAACGCTCTTCGTTCGGGAATTTCCCGCGCAGATATGTGCTTACCGCTCGGCAAGTCAAGAACGTTTCCATTTTGCCCGCGTAAAAATTCGGCGGCACAATCGGCAAAATCATCGGCGACAAATTTTTTGCCAGCGCGCTCAATAGTCTTTCGTCGGTGTGGGATTTATCGGGCGGCCGGTAAACTTTCGCACGCTCGTCACGATATTTCAAAATGCCGTCGTCGAATTCCTCATTGCAGTTATGAAAATTGTCGGGCGTTTTGGAATAACGACTGTTCGGACGATCTGCTTTTCCGCGATCCACTTTCTTTTCGTACTCTTCCCGTGATTTTTTAAAATAATGATTGATGACAATCTTATCGGCAGTAACAGGTATGTTAAAATACGACGGAACTATTTTGCCGTTTTCGTTGACGGAACATTTTCCTTCAAAAAGATTCGGGAAGTGAGCATTGGCCACAGAAATCATTCGGGGATTGGAAATTGTCTTGACATGCGGGTTGCCGCCGACGGGCTGAGAATGCAGCATGAAGTACCAATCTTTTGGAGCACGGCGCGTGAATCGTTCCAGCACGCCACGCGAATAATCCGCCTTTTCTTGCCCGTTGGAGCCGAAGATTTGCCAATTAATTCCCAAGCCTGCCGCATTCGGGTCTTGGGATAAAATTTCGTCGACGACTTCAACAATGCCCGCTTGATTAATTTTGGGATGAATGAATTCGTCGCAGTCGATGAACGCCATGTAGCGGCTTTGGAATTTAAACCGCTTGACGGCGTCGTTATAGACGAGCATTTGCATGACTTTGCCGGGTAGAGGAAAGTAATCGACGAGACCCGCTTCGACGTATGGCTTGATGACTTCGGCTTGATTGTCGGGGCTTTCGTTGTCGTAAAGGTAAAAATGATCAACGCCCGCCAATAAGTGATAATCAATCCATTCCTTGAGATAGTGCCCTTCGTTTTTGAGGATGGCGACAATCGACAAGTCGTGCAGGAACAAATCTTTATCGACCATTGCTTAAGCTCCCAACACGTCGTCAAGGATGTCAATGACTTCGTCGACGTGCGCGGGCGTGACAATCAGCGGCGGAATGAAACGCAAGACCGTGCCGACCGTGCAGTTAATAATCGCGCCGCGCTTCATGCACTCGTTGACGATTTCGACGCCCGAAAGTTTCGGCTTGTCCAGTTGCGCGCCAAAGATTAAACCTTCGCCGCGAATCTCGCTAATCTGCGCGGGATACTTTTTCTGCAGAGCGATGAGTTTATCCTTGAAGTACTTGCCGACTTCCTCGACGTGCGCCAAAAATTTTTCATTCGGGACGGTGTCAAGGACGACGTTGGCGGCCGCGCAGGCAAGAGGATTTCCGCCAAAAGTCGTGCCGTGGTCTCCGGGGTGGAAGGCTTGCGCGACCTCCTCGGTGACAATGAACGCGCCGATAGGGACGCCGCCCGCCAAGCCCTTCGCAAGCGTGACGATGTCGGGTTTGACGCCGTATTTCTCGTAAGCGAAAAATTTTCCGCTACGCCCGATGCCCGCTTGAATTTCGTCAAGAATCAGAAGCGCACCGTGTTTATCGCACAGCTCGCGGACTTTTGTCAAGTAGCCGTCCTTCGGCGGGTAAACGCCGCCCTCGCCCTGAATCGTCTCAAGCATGACCGCGCAGGTCTTGTCGGAAATTTTTTCGGCAAGCTCGTCGACGTCGTTGTAGTGCACGTAGTCAAAATCGGCGGGCAACGGCTCAAAGCCCTTGTGATATTTCGGCTGTCCCGTCGCCGTCAGCGTGGCAAGCGTGCGCCCGTGAAAGCTGTCCCATGCCGTGATGATTTGCGTCTTGTCGGGCGAAATTTTCTTGGCGAACTTGCGGGCGATTTTGATTGCGCCTTCGTTAGCCTCCGCGCCCGAATTCCCGAAAAAGGCTCTGTCCAGTCCGCTCAGCTTGACGAGCTTTGCGGCGGCGTTCGCTTGCGGTTCGGTGTAGTAAAGGTTGCTCACGTGAATGACTTTGCCCGCCTGTTCCGAAATGGCTTTGACCAGCGGCGGGTAAGCGTGACCCAAAACGTTGACGGCAATGCCGCCCAGGAAGTCGACGTACCGCTTGCCGTTGATATCGTAAAGATACGCGCCCTCGCCGCGCTCCAAGACGATTTTGTAGCGATTGAATACGGGCAGATAATTTTTGTCGTCCCGCTCGAAAATTTTTTCCTCTGTCAAACGAATCACTCCTTGAAAGATTCTGCCGCTTGATGCGCTGTGATTGATTTCATGTTACCAAAACGTTGGACGCGTCAACTGTTTCACCGCTTTTAAAATGCCACTCAAGGCGAAGCGCGCCCAATCGTTGCCGTCGCCTGCGGCAAGCTCCGTGAAGTAACGAAAAGCCCTTTCGTCGTCGTTTACTTCGACAGGCACCTCAATATCCTGTTTAACGCCGCTAAGTTCAGCCAATGAAGTGCCTGGTCGATGTCGCCGTCCTTGAGACACATTTTCCCCAAGTCGCACATGTCGTTCAAAAGTTCGGCGCGCTTTTGCGAAGTCGTCAAGATTCTTCATGCTCCTTAAAAATCTTGTCGACGAATTATAGCAGACTTCCGCAAATTTTTAAAAGCCGTCCGCCAAAAAAAAATCGGCTCGCGCCGAAAAGATTAACCGTTGCAGAACAAACTTTGCCGCTTGAAAAATTTCATTCGACCTCGGTGCCAAGACCTGCCGCCGTGAACAGCTCCAAGATAATCGAATGGGGCAGCCGCCCGTCGATGATGTAAGCTTTGTTCGTGCCCGCGTCAATCGCCCGCAAGCAAGCCTCGACCTTCGGAATCATGCCGCCGCTTATCACGCCGCTGCGAATGAATTCCCGCGCCTCGGAAGCTTTGAGCGTCGAAATGAAACTTTGCTTGTCGGCGAAATTTTTGTAGACGCCCTCGGTGTCGGTCAGCAACAAAAGCTTTTCCGCCTTGAGCGCGCCCGCAATGTCAGCCGCCACATAGTCAGCGTTGATGTTGTAGCTCGCGCCGTCCTCGCCCACGCCGATTGGCGCAATGACGGGCACGTAGCCCTTGCCGATTAAGTCGTTGACGATTTGAATGTTGACTTGCTTCGCCTTGCCGACGTAGCCGATGTCGACTTTGGTTTTCTCGCCGCCGTCATAGACCGTCGCCAATTTTTTTTCGGCGCGAATCAAATCTGCGTCCTTGCCGCTCAAGCCGACAGCCTTCAGCCCGCGCCTGTTCAACAGCGTGACAATTTCCGAATTAATCTTGCCGTCAAGCACCATCTCCGCAATTTCGACCGTCTCCTCATCAGTGACGCGCAAGCCGCTAACGAATGAACTTTCCTTGCCCAACTTCTTGAGGAAGCCGGTAATTTCGGGGCCGCCGCCGTGCACAATCACGACGTTAATGCCGACGAACTTCATCAGTGCCACGTCCTGCATGACGGACGCTTTCAGCTCGTCGTTGACCATGGCGTTTCCACCGTACTTTATGACAATCGTCTTGCCGTGGAACTCTTGAATGTAGGGCAAAGCCTCGACCAAAATGGCCGCCCTGTCGCTCTCGCTGAAGTCCTTAGCCTCGATAATCTGCGCGGCGTGGCGTGAAGGCGTCGAAGTCAAAGCGGCGTCGCTCAAAATGTTCAAGCTGCCCGCGTCAGCCGTCTTGTCCAAGTCGTCCTTAAGCGCGGTCAAAATTTCGGCGCAGGGCTCGGCGGGGTAAGCGGCAGTCAAGCTCGCGGCGTCATCGGAAATTTTCAACTTGCCCGCGTCGTCGGATACCTTTCCGTCTTTTAGCGGCGTCAAAACGTCGTCGCGCATTTCGGCGGAGGGCGTCGCGTCGTCGGAAATTTTCAGCTTGCCCGCGTCAGGCGTCTTGTCCAAGTCGTCCTTAAGCGCGGTCAAAATTTCGGCGCAGGGCTCGGCGGGGTAAGTCGCAGTCAAGCTCGCGGCGTCGTCGGAAATTTTCAGCTTGCCCGCGTCGTCGGCTACCTTTCCGTCTTTTAGCGGCGTCAAAACATCATCGCGCCGTTGCTTTTGCCTGTCAAGCTCGGCTTTCAGTTCCGTCAAAATATTTTCGTGCAATTCGGCGGGCAAAAACTTTTTGAGCACCTGCGCCGCCAAATCCAGTTGTAAAGTTTCTTCAATCATGATTTTCCTCCGAATCAGTTTGTTCAGGCTCTTCAGCCGCATTTGCTTCGGGCAAGTCAATCACATCGCTGAAGGACACGATATTTTCCTCGCCGTGCTCGTTGTCGACGTAGCGGAAGCCCTCCTCGGTGACGACTGCCTGGTCAGCTTGCAACGCCGTCGCCAACGCCGCGCTTTGTTGGTCAATGCTTATGACGCCGAAGTTGCTAAGCAGTTTCTTCAGGACGGTCTTCTTTGCCATCGCGTCGAAGTTCGTGCTCCAGACCGAAGACTTTTTGCCCGACCGCATGTCGTAAGCGTAGCTCTGCGAATATTTTTCGGCGTGCGCCTGCAATTCCTCAACCGTCATGTAAAGCGACTTTTCAAAGCCGTTGACAAGACGCATGTAGGCAACGTAGCCGACAATCTCGTCCGAAATTTTTTCGCCGCGAATAATCTCGCCCGTCACGAAGTCAATATCGGCGATTTGCCCTTCGCGAACGGCCGCCGAATTCAGCGTCCGATATTGCCCGCTGCGCATTGCCAACTGAATGTAGCCGCGGTAACCCAGTTGAAAAGTCGCAAGCCCGCGATACGGCACGATATGCGCGAAGCCCAAGGACGGATTAATCGGCAACTTGAGCGCGGCGGCTATCCCTGCGGCGGCAATTATCGAATGCGGGGTGCACTCGCGAAGTTTCTGGTTGCTGTTGAAAATCGTCAGAATCGACGAAATGAACGACGGCGCAGAGCTGTCAAGCAGTTCCTCGAATCGCCGCTTGATGCCCGCCGAATTCAAAAGCTGTTGCAATGTCGGATTGGTTTGGCTCATGAAAATCATCCTTTCAAGCCGCTTGCCGTTCGTCGGTGTATTCGTCGTATGCCGCGACAGCCTCGGCGAAACGCTTTTGCACGTCGCTGAACAGATACAAGCCGTCGGCATTAGCCCGCAAGCCCTTCAAGCTCAAGCGATACACTCTCGGCGGATTTTCAAGCGTCATGGGCGTCAGGCTCCGAATCTGCGCGGTGTCGGGATAAACCATATTCAACGCGGCATAAACTTCGCCGTCGGCTCCGCGCCACTTCTCGATAACGACTTTGACGCCAATGGGGGTCTTCGTGTCGATGACGCCGGGCAACGAATAATTTTCGACGCGCAGGGCTCCCAAGAGACCGATGATGTTCGTGTCGTGGCCGCACAGGAAGGTGAAGCGGCGATTGTCGTTGGCAAGCTCGGAACTCATGCACTCAAGCAACGGGTGCGCCTCGACAGCGGAAATGGCGGGCAAACCGGCAATTCCAATGAAATACGAATTCAGCTCGCCGATTTGCCGCCACTGCTTGTCGGAAAGCTTTTTCCCGAAGGCTGCGGCGGTATCGGTCGGCTCCTCGTAGTATTGCATGATAAGCGCGTCGTTGGCAATGTGCGCCGCCCGAATCGTGCCGCCGAATGTCGGCTCCTTGCCAACCTCAAGGATAAGTTTCGTGTCGCCGTTGCGCAAAGTGGTCAAACCGTTTTCGCGGGCGTAGGGCGAATTTTTGAAGTCAAGAACCTTTTCCAACAGGTCAAGCCCCTCCGCGAAACGTTTTTCCATGTCGCGCACGTTTTTGACGTTCAAGTACTCGTTGACTTCCTTTTCGGCGGCGGCAAGGAATTTTTCGTTGACGAATGTCAGCTTCATGTCGAAGACGGGGTCGAAGGTGCCGAGCTTGTATTTGCGCACGACTTCGACGTTGGCAATGGGCAACATGCCGCTTGAAAAGTATTGCGCCGTCGCGATTGTCCGCTGATACGAATTGGCGTAGAACAGGAACTCATCTTTGGCGGGCACGTAATTTTCGGGCATAAAGCCTTCGTCAATCAAATACTTGCGAAAATATTGACCAAGCTCCGTCTCAAGCACACCGCCGCGCAGAGACAGCTCACGCGAAGGCGAAGTCCACTTAAACCACTTGTGCGGCGTCAAAGGGGCTGCCCGGTCGGCGTGCGGCGAACGGATATTGTGGCGGCTGAAAACCAAAACTTTTTCCAAGGTGTAATTGTCGCCGTACTTTTTTGCCTCGGCGGTCGTCAGCGATAAAATCATCGCCGCCAAGATGAACAGCGTCAAAAATTTTTTCATGGAAAAACCTCCTTTCAAATGATATTGCAATCGAACTCGGCAAGTGGGTCGGTAATGCGCAGGCATTTCGTTTCGGCGCGGGCGTTTACTCCAAACGTCGTCACATTGAAGCGCGCTATCTGTTCTGCCGCTTTTAAAGCGGCAAAAAAATTTCCCCGCAGTCTTCAGCGACCGTCGGGGATTTTTTTATGGCTGATAGAATTCTTCCGCCTCCGTGACCAGGCGGCGTATGATTTCCTTGACAGGCAAAATTTCTTCGATGCGCGGCATGTATTCGCCCGTAAAGACCAAGCCCGTTTCCAAGTCGCCCTGTTGAGCCCGCGTCAACGCTCTGACGATACAGAAATTGTGCTTGCAGGCCTTCAGGCATGAGTCGCAGGTTTTGGGCGGGACGTTGCCCTCCATTACGCGTTTTGAAAACGGCGTCCGCACCGCTCGACCGGGCAAGCCGACCGGACTGTTTATCAAGACGACATCTTCAGGCTTAGACTTAAGGTAGTATTCCTTGAGGCTCGGCGCGCCGTTCGCCTCCACGCTTGCCGCGAATCTTGAACCCATTTGCACGCCGTCGGCACCCATTTTCAGCACGTCGACGATATCTTTGCCCGTAAGGACGCCGCCCGCCGCTATGACGGGGATTGACACTGCGGCGCGAATCGGCTCAATCAGCTCGCGAACGGAAATATCCGTGCCGAGGTGACCGCCTGCCTCCTTGCCTTCCACGACTATCGCCGCTGCTCCCAGTTTCTGTGAAATTTTTGCCAACTTGACAGAAGAGACTATCGGGACTATCGGCGTGCCGGACGCTCTGCCCAGCCCGAAAATATCGCGCGAAAAACCCGCGCCCGCAACAATTAAGTCGATGCCCGCGTCCATTGCCGTATGAACTATGCCCGCGAAATCGCTTGCCGCGACCATGATGTTTATCCCGATTATTCCGTCGGTTAGGGCTCGCGCCAATTTTATTTCGTAGCGCAATTCGTCGTGCGCCATGCCCGAAGCCGCAATCAGCCCGATGCCGCCTTCGTTGGCGACCGCCGCCGCAAGCCGCGCCGTAGACAGCCGTATCGCCATGCCGCCTTGCACGATTGGAATTTTCGCTGTCTTGTTTCCTATTTTAAGTTCCGGTAGTCTCACGGATAATCCTCCTAAGGGAAAAGGGACAAGGGACAAGCATTTTGAACTTTTCCCCTGTCCCTTAATCCTTGTCCCTGAATCAAGCGTTGGTTTCTCCGTCTATGTATTTGACGACATCTTCCACAGTCTTAATTTTTTCGGCCTTCTCGTCGGGGATTTCAATGTTGAATTCCTCCTCGAACGCCATAATCAATTCGACTATGTCCAGAGAATCGGCGCCCAGGTCGTCGACGAAGGTTGAGCTCATCTGGATTTCGTCCTCTTCGACGCCAAGCTGATCTTTGACGATTTTTTTAACCTGTTCAAACGTTGACATGCACGACACCTCCTTTCCAAGCCGCGTTCACATGGCAAGCCCGCCGTCGACTGACAGCACTTGACCGGTGATATACGCCGCTTGATCCGATACCAAGAACGCCACTGCATTGGCAACGTCTTCGGGAGTGCCCATCCTTCCCGCAGGTATCTCTTGCAACATTACTTCCTTGACTTTTTCGCTAAGCGCGGCAGTCATATCGGTGTTGATAAGCCCCGGCGCAACAGCGTTGACAGTCACGCCGCGCGAGGCAAGTTCCCTTGCCGCAGACTTCGTGAAGCCGATAATGCCCGCCTTTGCCGCCGCGTAGTTTGTTTGGCTTATGTTGCCTTTGAGCCCGACGACGCTGGACATGTTGACTATTCGCCCGCCGCGCTGGCGCATCATGAGTTTCGTGACGGCTTTGGTGCAGTTGAACACGCCTTTTAAGTTTGTGGCGATAACCTTGTCGAAGTCGTCTTCGCTCATTTTCAGCAGAAGATTGTCGCGGGTAATGCCGGCGTTGTTTATCAGAATGTCCAGCCGTCCCCATTGGTCGACAACCTTTTTGACAAGCTCGGTCACCGTCGCGAAGTCTGAAACGTTGCCCTGCACGAGCATGGCCGCGCCGCCCGCCGCCTCGATTGCGGTTTTGACTTCCTCGGCCTTTGCGCTGTTGCTTGCGAAGTTCAAAGCGACCTTGGCTCCGTCTTCGGCAAGCCGCAGAGCTATCGCCCGCCCTATGCCGCGTGAAGCGCCCGTCACGAACGCCACTTTGCCTGTTAAAACTTTTTCCGTCGCACTCATCACAACCTTTCGCCTCCCGTTTGCAGAATATAACACAAAGATTTTCGCTTGTCTACAATTTTTAAGGACAACGTGACAGAAGGCACTCATTCGCTCGCTTCCAAAGCAACAAAAAAATTATCCCCCTCCAAAGCGGAAGGGGATTTTTTGTTGCAGAGTCTCAATCGTGAATGAATTCTTGCAAGGCGGCGTAAAGTTGTTCGGGGTCGGCGGGCTTGGTCAAGTGCGCGTTCATGCCAGCCTTCAGTGATCGTTGAACGTCCTCGTCGAAGGCGTTGGCGGTCATTGCGATTATCGGCACGGTTTTGGCGTCGGGGTGGTCAAGCGCGCGAATCGCTGCCGTTGCCTCCAAGCCGTCCATTACGGGCATTCGGATGTCCATCAAAATCGCGTCGTAGAAGCCCGGCGGCGACGCGGCGAATTTTTCTACCGCTATCTTCCCGTTTTCCGCGTGGTCGGATATCATGCCGCGCATTTCCAGAATCATCATCATTATTTCGGCGTTGACGGGCATATCTTCCGCCACGAGGATTTTGCGCCCTTCCAAGTCGACGACTTTTTTTTCGGGCAAGATTTGTTTTTTGCGGTGGAAAGCCTGTTGGAATTCGTAAAGCGCGTTCGTCGACGCCAGCGGCTTAGCCATGAAGGTATCGACGCCCGCCTTGAGAGCCTCCTCCTCCACTTCGTACCAATCGTAGGCCGTCAGCACTATAACCGTCGTGTCGTTGCCCAAAATTTCGCGAATCTGCCGCGTGACTTCGATTCCGTCCAATTCGGGCATCAGCCAGTCGACCAGAATCAAATTGTAGTCGTTGCGGCGGGCGTGGCGCGTTTTTATCAGCTCAATGGCCTCTTTGCCGCCCGCGCAGGTTTCCGCCTCTATGCCGACTTCGCCCAGCACCGATTTGGCATGTTCGCGGGCAAGAGGCTCGTCGTCGATTATCAGCACCGAAAAATCTTGCGGACGCATTTCGTGCGTGTCGTCCGAATCGGAACGCGCCGAATCCTTCAGCGGCAGATTGACTTCAAAAACCGTGCCGACGCCCTTCGCCGAGTCGACCGACATGGAGCCGTTCATCATCTGCACGATATTTTTGGTTATCGCCAAGCCCAAGCCCGACCCGCCGTAGCGTGAAGTCGTCGTGTCGTCCTCTTGACTGAAGGGCTCGAAAATGCGCGGCAGATAGTCTTTGCTCATGCCCACGCCCGTATCTTTGACGGTGAAGCGAAAATTCGATTGCCCGTCGTATTGCGCGGTGCATTCGATTATCAGCGTGACTTTGCCGCCCGCGTCCGTGAACTTGACGGCATTGCCCAAAATATTTATCAGCACCTGTTCAAGCTTGGTGTCGTCGCCGATGTAGTACTTGCCGATGTCGCCTTTCAGCACGCATTCGTAAGTCAAGCCCTTGTCCTTGCACTGCGCGTCAATCAGCGTGTTAATCTGGTAGACGAACGACGTAAAAGAAAATTCTTCGTTGCGGAAGCTCATGCGCCCGCTCTCGATTCGGCTCATGTCAAGGATGTCATTTATAATCGTCAGCAGGTAGCGCGCGCTTGAACCGATTTTTTCAAGGTAGTCCTTCAGCGTCGGCGTCAAGTCCTTGTCGTGGAGCGCGATGTTGTCCAGCCCGATAATGGCGTTCATGGGCGTGCGAATCTCGTGGCTCATGCGGGACAGGAAGGCGGTCTTGGCAACGTTGGCTTGGCGTGCCTGGTCAAGGGCGGCTCGCAGGCGATTGTTCTGCTCGATTTGCTTGCGCTGAATCGCCGTCGTGTCGCTCTTGAGCAGTATGTAAAAATCTGCGCGGGGGTCAATGGCGTAGAAGTCCAGCCGCTTATAAAAAGTTTCGCCGCCGATATTGCAAGCGATATTGACGACGTAAGGCTCGGCAGTCTTGAGCTTGGCGCGAATCGTCGACAGCTTTAGGGCGTCGATAAGATTTTTCTTGCCGTCGTCGTCGACAAGCACCGGGAAGACTTGCTTTTTGAGATATTCGTCGTAAACGCCGTCGCGCGTCGTCGGGAAGATTGAGCCCTTGCCGATAAGCGCGGCGTCGCCGACAACCACGCTGTACTTGTCGTTGGCAAGGTAGGCAACCATATCGAATTGCCGCGCCAAAATCTTGTCAAGCAAGGCGCCTTCGACCTTTTCCTTGCCGGCCTCCTGTTCCGCAATGAACGCGATGATTTCATTGTTGATGGGGTGGCGCGTGAAGACCGCCCGATAGTTCACGTAGCAATAATGCCCATCCTTGCGCCGCGAAAACAAATACATTGACAGTTGCGTTTCGCCGCGCAGAAAACGGGCTTTGATATTTTCCGCGCTGAAAGTCTCAAGGAAGGCCGCCCGCTCCTCGTCGATAGGGTAATTGACGGCGCGCAAGCTGATAAGCTCGGAATAGGGACGAATCACAGAATCCGTGCCGAACAAGTCACGCCCTTGCATATCCTCGACCTTGTTGCGCGTCAAGTTGGCTCTGAACATCGACAGCGTGCGCTCGTTGGCGCGATAGAAATTGTCGCCGATTGACATGTACGTAGCCTGCAGGCGTTGCGCGTAGACTTTAACGCTCGTCACGTCGAAGAACGTGCAGTAGGCGTAATGCTCGGCGAAATCGTCAATGAAAGTGTAGTTGACATTGCACCAGACGACTTGCCCCGTGGCAGTGACGTGGCGGACAGTCAAATCCTTGGTGCTGTCCTCGGATATTCGGCGGCGAAGCATGCGCTTGACGGCAAGGCGGTCGTCGGGGTGCGTGAAGGCAATGACGCTGCGTTCGTTTAAATGGTTCAGCGCGTCTTCAACGGTGCATTGCATGAGGCGGGCGAATCCCTTCGACACAAAGACGACCTCAAACCGTCCGTCGTTTTTTTCGCGCAAAAGAAGCGATGCGCCCTCCATTTGCTTTATCGTCCTCAAGAAGTGTTCTCGCGCAGATTGTTCGTCGGTCAGATTGGGATTTGATTTATCGGGCGGCAATGAATTGTTCATCAATTCTTCCTCGCTCTCAAAAAAATTTGACGGTCAAGACTCGTCTTGAATCTCGCCGCCAATTATAGCAGGTAATTTACATTTGTGCGAACGTTTTCTCACAGGACGTTTCGCGCCGTCAATTATCTCCTCTGATTGACATAATCAGCTGTCGGAGGTGCGTCGCGTCGATAACCTTGTCGAAGCAAATCTTTGCCAAGGCAGACGCCGTGCCGCGCGGGTGATAGGGCTCGTTGAACATTTGCGATATTTTTTTGTCGGCGAAGGTATCGGTGCGGCGGTCGTAGACAATCAGCTCTGCGCGGGCGGTGCTGTTCAAAATGACTTCGTCCCAACCGCTCATTTCGTATTGGCTGTAGTGCAGGAGCACGGGGCAGACGACGATATCGGCGTCAAGTTCGGCGGCAAGCGGTCTCATGGCGTCGGCGAGCTTTGCCTTTTTGTTTTCGGCGCGAAGACGTTGCCAAATGTCGCTTAGGGCTTGCGTGCAGTCCTTAGTCGGGAGGTATTCGGCGTAGTTCAAAGTTTTGTTCAGCGGAATGTGGACGGCGCGCGCGATTTTCATTTCAAGTTCGGTGCGCGTTTCAAGGTCGGGCACGGTGCTTTGAAAGATTATCGGCAAGCGGGCAATTCTTACGGGCGTCGCCGCGTGAGCCGTCGCCGTCAACAGAATCAGCACCAACAGCGCGGGCAACAACTTTTTCAAGCGAATCACCTCAAATCGTCGGGATAATGCCTTCGGCGGCAAGCATCCACATCAACGGGTCAAGGACTCTGTGCGGACGGATTTTGGCAAGGCGTTTGTGCATATCGGGCGGGCGTCCGAAGCTCGACACCCCGAAAACGCGCACATCCCGAAAGTTGGCGTCAATCGCGCTGAGGAAAGCCGTTTCGCCCTGCCGACTGAGCCAATCGCGAATTTCCAAGTCAACCATCTCGCTGTCCGATTCGACGAAGCCTTTGCTTTGAATGTGCGGGCTGTCCTTGAGGATTGTCGCGCCGCTGGCGAAGCCGTTGAGCATTTCGTTGAGCGCGTCGAGTTTGGTAAGGATGACGGCGGCTTTTCGGTCGATTCGCTTGCCCGGCGCAATGTTGCAGGCGCGGCGTATGTAGTTCGCCAAGGAATTGACCATGCTGACCATATTGGCTGGCGCGCTGGTCTGGCGGTCAATTGCCATTGAGGCGTTAAGGGTGTCGTGCGGAATTTCGACGCGGACGCTCGGCAATAACAGCGGGTCGAACATTATCAGCAACATCCGCGCCCCCGAAAGGTAACGGCTGATTTGCGCGTCAAGCGGCGTGTAGTCGATGTGCTCGCAATCTTCGCCCGCGCCGTCGTAAATCGTCAAAGCATACGTCGGAATTTTGTCGCCCTTAGCCGAATTGTCCAGAATCGTCCAAAGTTGCGGCTTCGGCGATACGCCCGCCTCCGTGCCGCTGAGGCAGTGCCGCTCCTCGTAAACCAGTTGCTCGTTGATTTGCGTGCGGCGCGTCGTTTCGACGTCCATTGCCTGCAACACCCACGGCAAGCCCGAATATTTCAGCTCGTGCAAAAGCGTCGTCAAGTAGCTGGATTTGCCCGCGCCCGACACGCCCACCGCGCAGAAGCTCAAATATTTATCATGGAAGAGGATTTGCGGGGGAAGTTGTTCGCCGCAATGCTTACACACCGCCTCGCGAATGGTCTGACCGTTATTCTTGCAGAAAGCGCGTCTGCACACGGGCAAGCGTCCTTTGATTCGGTCGGCAATGGACAAGCGGACTTCGTGGCGATTGTCTTCGTCGGGGTCGCAGAAAAATTTTAAGCTGCTTAGTTTGAGTTTCCGCATACAGTACGGGCAAATTGCATTCGAGTTGCCGGAATTGAACATTTGGGAAAACCTCCGGTTAAGGGACAAGTTGCAGAGGACGAGGCCGCCCATGGATGGGCGGGCAACGTGACGTTGCATCCGGATAGCGCGTTGAAAGTCGTCGACGGCTTAAGGGAGGACGCCGCGTTCACGCTGTTCCCCCGCTTTCAAAGCGGGTCTTTGGGCGAACAAAGAAAAAGTAGATTCTAATCATAAAAGTTATTGATTGACTGAATCGAAAGGACGAGTCCGCCGCCGCCACGACAAGCCGAGCTGTCTTTGAGTCCTTTTGCTTAGCAAACGAAAGGACAACACGCCCTACTTTTTCGGGACGGTCAAGCTGTCGGGACGCGTCGCCTTGAGTTCAAAACGTCGCGCATCTTCCTTTGAAGTCAAAAGCTTAACGACGGTGCCTGACGAAACATCTTTCCAAGTGTCGTTGGGCAAATCGATTTCGAGCCGCCCGCCCTTGTAGCCGTCGGGGTTTTCGCGGACGGTGCCCAGCGTGCGCGTCGCCGAATCGCCCAGTTCGATATTCATGCGCCCGTCGCGTCGGCAAACCAGATACATTTTCGGCGTAGCGGGCGCGTCGCTTTCGATTATCAGCTTGCAGTCCTTGGCGTGAATGGTTTTGGTTATAAAGCCGCTCGTGCCCCACTCCAGCCGATAAGTGATGATTTGTTTCGGGCTGTTGTTGAGCGTCAAGGTCGAAGGTGCGGAATAAGCCGATGAGCCGTCGCCGAATTGATATTCGCCGATGACCGTGACGAACAGTTCCTTCTGCGGCAAGTGCGTTTGCAAAATAAAAGTGTCCTGCGCGTATTTCTTGGCGGGGATGCGATTCATTTGCCGCGCCCGCGCAGTTTCAATCGTCGCGTAAAGGTCGTCGGCGTCGCGCGTGTTAATCTTGTAGTGAATCATGTAAAGGCTTTCGGGCACGCCCTTCAGGACAAGTTTCAAGCCGCCCGCGTCGATTTGCGTTTTGGCGGCGTCAATCTCGCAAGGCTCGACGTTGGCGCAAGTGACAATCTCGCTGACGACGCCCAGCTCGCGCGTCGCGCTGATGACCGCGATTTTCATAACGTCATTGCCCAGCGGGAACTCGCAAGCCTCGTCCGAACTTTCAGCCCGCTTACACACGACGCCGTTGCCCAAAAGCTCGTCAATCTTATCCAGCTCGAAAACCTTGCCAATCTGCGCGGAATCAACCTTGCCGTAAACCACTTTGAACCAAACGGCAAAGTCGCCCGTCGACTTCCACGTGAAAGAAGCTTTGCCGCCGCGCACGCCGCAAGTCAAATTCGTCACGGGCTTAGGCGGCTGTTCGGGCGTCAAGGTCACGCTCAAGCCGTGACTGTACTTATAAGTCCTGTCGATTGTCGAAACCTTGCCGGCAATCTCGTCATTGGGGCGCGCGAAAAATTTTTCGTTGTTGGCGGCGTTGTCCTCGGCGGCGTAGTAGACGCATTGCAGGCGATACTGATACTGCTTGCGGTTGCGGACGTTCTTGTCGACGAAGGAATTCTGCTCGCACTCGGCAACGACGACGCTTTTGCCCGCGCTGTCGCTGCGCAGGATTCGGACGCCCAAGCAGTTGTCGGAAGGCAGTCGCCAAATGAATTTGCACGCGCCGTCCTCGGTTTTGGCGATGAGTTTCTTTTCGTCCAAGTCGCTGTAGTGAACGGCGGTCGCGGTCGTCGGAGTGGAAGTCGTGCCCAGTCGCGTCGAAAAAACCGCGTAGCCGTAAAGAATGCCGGGCTTTACGTCGGTGTCGACGAACTCAAGGCGGTCGGTGTTTTCAATCAGCACGTCGCCGTCGCGATAAGTTTTCGGGACGCCGTCAACCTTGCGAATCAGCGTGTAGGTTATGCCCAAATCGTTGGCGGCTTGCCAAGAGACGTTGCAAATCAGCGCGGGATTGGCGGCAAGGCTTGACGACTTCGCCTTGACGGAAATTTTCCCTATACTCGGCGTAACGGCGGGCGAATAATTTTCTCGGAGGGTCGCAACCAGCGCGGGCGGAGCTTTCGGCGGAATGAGTTTCAATCTTTCCTGCGCGGGCTTGTAGTCCTTAATCTTGCGAAGAATCTCGACGCAATCACTGACGGCCTTCGCGGGCGCGATGCTTAGGCTCGGCATTTTCTTTTCCGCCCAAGCGTCCAGCTCGCGGCGTTTGAGTTTCTCGGCAGTCTTGTTGATTCTCCACTCGATTTTCTTCAAGTCGTTGGATTCGGGCTTGAGGAGCTTCGCGCGCGCCAAAAGCTTCATAATTTCCGCCGTGACGATGTGAACGTCTTCGTCGGCATTGCGCGCCTGTTCGACCAGGTCAAGCATGGAATTCATCTCGGCAACGTAGCGCGAAAAATTTTTCAGCTCGACGAAGGAAAAATCGCACGCGGTGCAGTGTTCGGCAGTCGAAGGGAGTTTCTTGCCGCACTTGGGGCATTCGACGTAAAAATTTTCGCCGCACACCTTGCAACGGGCACGTTCGGCCTCTTCGCGTGTACGGAAAATTTCAAACGCGCCGCAGTTGGCGCACGTCACGCAAAAAGCATTTTCCTCGACGCTGCCGGTCGCCTCGTAGGGATCTTTCAGCAAGCCCGCCGCCTTGTTGTAGAGTGCCGCGCTCAGCTCGTAAGTCAGGAAGTTGCGGAAGTTGCGGCGAATGCGATTGATGCAGTTGTCGGCGAAGTAGCTGTCGCGTTTGAAGATGTCGGGGGCGGCTTTTATCTTCGCGAAGAAGTCGTCCAGGCTTGCGATTCTCAAGGAGTGGTCATACTTGAAGCGGCTGTCGTCGGTGTTGAAAACTTGCGTCTGCGCCAGGTTGAGGAGCGATTTAATCGATTGCCATTGCGGAATGGGCGCGGAATATTTTTTGGCGGCGTCTCGGAAAATTTCGCGTAAGTCTTCGGTCGTGCGGCGGCGGTAGAAGTCGGGCGAAGGCTCGATTTGGTTTTCCATGTAGAACGCCAGCTCGTAAAGGTCGTGAACGCTTGCAGACCACGGAAAATTTTTTTCGTCGGGCACGGTTTGGAACACCGCGAAGTTTTTGCGCAGCTCTTCCAATATCGAATCGGCAAGGAAGAAATTGTTCAGCGTCGCCAAGATTGTTTGCGTCGATTTGGCGGGCTTTATCTCGAAACCCTGTTCGCGATAGGTCGCCTCGATTGTCGGCACGCTTAGCCGTAATTTGTCGCGCACCTGCCGAATCTGCGCCTGATTGACTTGCAACGTCCCCTGCGCCTCGCCGCGCTGAATTTCGATGTAAAGCCGCAATTCCTCAACGCGTTGTTGCTTGAGCGATTCAGCCTCCCGTTGCCGAAAGCGCGGGTTTTCAATCGTCAGCGCAATGTAGTTGTCCATTTGCAATTCGGCACGAATGGCAGCCAGCCGCGTCGGGTCGACGGTCGTATTTTGTTCGGCAGTCAAGCGTTTCTTCCATGCGTCGTAAGCGGCGCGGATTTTTTTGTCCTTGTCGGGAGGATCAAATTCCAAGCCGAGCATTTCAAAGATATTTCTTTTAGCCAAGTGATTCCCCCCAAAAGTTTTGTTTGCGCCGATATTATCAGAAAAACTTCATTTCAACAAGACTTAATCCGCTTCAAATAAAAAATCCCGCCTTTCGACGGGGGAAAAATTTTTTTATAACGTCATTGGTTGAGTTTCTTGTCGGCGTAAATCTTCGTGCCCTTGAGCGTCGCCTCCAACGCGAGTCCCTTTGTCGTCATCTGGAAGACCCAAACGCCCGGCGCAACGTATTCCGCGCCTTCAATCACGCCGCCTTGAACGCCGTCGTCAGCTGCCGCCTCCGCCTCCGCGCCGAAACGCGTTTTGCCGATGATGAAGTTATCCCAAGCGTCGCGGGTGTTTATCAAGAAAACCAAATCGTATTCTTTCGCGCCGAGCCCGAGTCCTGCCGAAAGTTCTTTCATGCGCAGATAAACGCGTTCGCCCGTCTGCCTGTTAATCGCAATGCCGCGTCCGTGACTTGAGCCGACGAACAGCACCTTAACGCCCGAATTCGACAGCGTGGCGTAGGCGTAGCATTGATTGATAACGCGCCGCGCATGAGGATGTTTTTCGTAGAGCTTTGCCAGCGTTTTGTCGTGCAGTTCGTTAATCTGCGCGCGTTGTTCGGCCGCACTTGCCGCCAAGACCGTCGACGCCGTCAAAAAGCACAAAAGCATCGTCAGCACCGCTAAGAATTTTTTTATTGCCATCGCCTCTTGTTAATCGAGTGAAATGACGCCGTATCTGCCGAGATTGAAAAAGTACGTGTGTTCAAATTTGTCCGTCAACATCATTGCCGTATAAGAAGCCCCGCAACGAGCCGCAACGAGCGAATTACATTCGGAGGCAATAACGATTTGCGTCAGATACTCTTTGCCTTGAAGAAAATGGTCATTCGGTCTTTCTACATGGTAAGGATCTTTTTTCCCCGGAATGTATTCAAAGTATTCTCTGTCGAGAACCACGCAAAATTCTTTGAAGATATCTTTAAAAATTTCGACAAAGTTTTTGTCTTCCGTAGCTAAGAAGATTTTGTTGCATTGCCACTCTTGAATCTTGGCAACGACAGTACTGACAGCAAACTCAATGGGGGGGGGGGGATAGGGTGATTATGAGGTCTCTTTGATATATAGTCCGTTCCGCGCAAGTAGACGCCGAGCACGCGATCTTTGGGAGAAAATAATTTTTCTCGTGTGGCGGCAATGTCTTTATAAATCGCGGGTTTTATTTTCAGCAAGCCCAACTTCCTTAACATTCGCCATTCCGTCAGAATGCCGCCTTTGTTTTCGTAATATTGCATACTGGTGCTCGGGCGCGGCAAACGGTCTTCAGTGTCACTTAAAATGACATTTTCGCCGCTGTAGGCCTGCTCAAGTCCGATTCGGAGCGGCTGCTCAAAATAATATTCCCACGCGTTTTCTTTGCCGAGTTTTTCGGGCGCAAGATAGGGACTCGGATAATTTTGCATGTCGATGACGGGAATCCAACCGTTGGACAAAGCGTACCAAATTCGACCGGCATACAAAGCGTATCTGCCCAAAAGCCCCGTCGTCTTCGCTCTGCGGCGAATGATGTAGTAAGTCGGCTTAGTCGGGTCGCCGCGCTTAATGTAGTGTTCGCTCCAATTGGTGTCCGTCAATCAAACCGTCTCCTCAAAAGCAAACGGACGACGACTCAACCAAAAGAATCGCCGCCCTGCAATATTTTCAGCGCAAGAATTTTATTTCATGGTAACGAGAGACTTGCCCGTCATTTCGGCAGGAATGTCCATGCCCGCCATAGTGAGGAGAGTCGGGGCAACATCGCAAAGCGCACCGTCTTTAACTGAAGCAACGCGGTCGCTGACAACGATAATCGGCACGGGGTTGGTCGTGTGCGCCGTGAACGGTTCCTTGAGCTTGTAATCGAACATCTGGTCTGCGTTGCCGTGGTCGGCGATAATGACGACTTCGCCGCCGACTTTCTTCATGCACGCGATAAATATGCCGACGCAAACGTCAACGGTCTCGACAGCCTGCACCGCCGCCTTCATGACGCCCGTGTGACCAACCATGTCGCCGTTGGCGAAGTTGAGGATAATGAAGTCGTATTTCTCGGAGAGAATCGCCTCGGCAACCTTCATGGTGACGGTCGGCGCGCTCATTTCGGGCTTGAGGTCGTAAGTCGCAACTTTCGGGCTGGGGACAAGGATACGGTCTTCGCCCGCGTAGGGCTCTTCGACGCCGCCGTTAAAGAAGAACGTGACGTGAGCATACTTTTCCGTCTCGGCAATGCGCAACTGATTCAAGCCCGCCTTGCTGATTGTTTCGCCCAAGCCGTTTGTGACGCTTTCGGGCGGATAGGCAACGTCGACGTTCAAGCCTTCCTCGTATTGCGTCATTGTCGCGAAGGGAATGCCGACAATCTCTTCGACGCGCGGGAAACCGTCAAAAGTTTTATCGGTGAAGGCGTGCGTCAATTCGCGCGCGCGGTCGGGGCGGAAGTTGAAGAAAATAATTCCGTCAGCCTTGCCGATGCCCGCATAGTCGCCAATAACCACAGGGTTGACGAATTCGTCGGTAACCTTCGCGTCGTAGGAAGCTTTAATCGCCACGTCGGAGGAGGGTTGTTTCGGAGCGTCGGCTTTGGCAATGGCGTCGTAAGCCTTTTGAACTCTGTCCCAACGTTTATCGCGATCCATTGCGTAGTAGCGGCCGCTGATTGTCGCGATTTGACCTGCGCCGATTTCCTTAATCTTCGCCTCAAGTTCGGCGAGGTATTCGGCGGCGGAGCTGGGCGGCACGTCGCGTCCGTCGAGGAAGCAGTGGACGTAGACTTTCGCCACGCCCTTTTTCTTCGCGAGCTGAAGCAAGCCGTAAAGGTGTTCGGTGTGGCTGTGGACGCCGCCGGGCGAAACGAGTCCGAAGAGGTGGAGCGCGCCGCCCGAAGCCGTTACCTTGTCGACGACGCCGACGAGTGCTTTGTTTTCAAAGAAGTCGCCGTCACGAATCGCCTTGGTGATTTTCGTCAGCGGCTGGTAGATGACTCTGCCCGCGCCGATGTTCATGTGTCCGACTTCGGAATTGCCCATTTGCCCGTCAGGCAAGCCGACGTATTCGCCCGAAGCCTGCAGTTGCGCATTGGGATATTTTTTCGTGAGTTCGTCGAGGACGGGCGTGTTGCCGACTTGAATCGCGTTGAACTTATCGGTTTCGTTGCCGATGCCCCAGCCGTCCATGATGATTAAGCAAATCGGTGCGTGTTTGATTTTTGCCATTCGTAAGCACTCTCCTTTAGTAATACCAATGCTCCTCTATTTCGTATGACCAACCTAACCTGTCCATGCAGAACTCGAACAACGGGCTGCGCGGGATGACAACGGTTGTGTGGGTTCCGTCCATCGAATCGGTTTCGTAACGCCACATATCGTCCTGCCACTTGCTGAAAGTCCACTTGACGACGCGTTGACGTTGCCCGTCGCCAATCATTTTGGTTGAAACGGAAAAATATTTTCCCGTAGCCGACGTGCCGCCCGTGATTGTGTCGTCCATTGCGTAAAGGTCGACGCCTTCCGAATCCCAACGGTCAAGCCAAACGTCAGCCGCCGCGCAGGGGTTTGCAAGCGTCAGCGTCACGACGAACATTGCCGCGCAGAAAAAATTTTTCATGTCGAGTTCCTTGTTGCTGTAAGAAAAGCCGCCAATGTCACGAACAGAGGCGGCTTAACTTACCTTAGCTTAGTCAAGCAGAAGTTTTCGCTTAGAAATTAACAATCGCGCTGAAGTCTTGAGCTTTGAGGCTCGCGCCGCCGACCAATGCGCCGTCGACGTTGGGCTGTTGCATGAGGTCTTTAATCGTCGCGGGCTTGACGGAGCCGCCGTATTGAATGCGAATCGCGTCCGCCGCCTCTTGACCGAATTTCTTGGCAACAGCCTCGCGGATTGCCTTGCAGACTTCCTCTGCCTGGTCGAAGGTCGCGGTCTTGCCGGTGCCGATAGCCCAAATCGGCTCGTAAGCGATGACAAGTTTCTTGACTTCGGCGGGCTTGAAGCCGTCAAGGTCTTTGTCGATTTGTCCGACGACGTGCTCAATGTACTTGCCCGACTCGCGAACTTCAAGGGACTCGCCGCAGCAGATTATCGGAGTGATGCCCGCGTTGAAGGCAGCCTTGGCGCGCTTGTTGACGCCCTCGTCAGTTTCGCCGAAGTAGTCGCGGCGTTCGCTGTGTCCGAGGATGACGTAGTCGACGTTGATTTCGTTGAGCATACCCGTGGAAATTTCGCCGGTGTACGCGCCCTTCGCTTCCCAGTGGACGTTCTGCGCGGCAACGTGAATGTTGGTGCCTTTAACGGTCGCGGCAACGGCGGCAAGAGCGGTAGCAGTCGGCGCAACGACAACGCGGCATTCGGCACTCTTTACGAGCGGAATAAGTTCTTCGACGAGCGCAACGCCTTGCTTAATGGTATTGTTCATCTTCCAGTTGCCGGCGATAATCGGGGTGCGTCCCACGCCGTCAATCGCGTCAATGCCGGGCAGGACTTTGCCTTCGAGGTATTCGAGGGTCGCGCCGCCGCCGGTGGAGATGTGAGAAATTTTCTTGTCGAGACCGGTTTTCTTGAGAGCCGCAATGGAATCGCCGCCGCCGACGATTGAAATTGCGCCTTTATCGGTTGCGTCAGCCACAGCCTTCGCCACGGCGAGCGTGCCCTTCGCGAAGTTGTCGAATTCAAAGACGCCCATAGGTCCGTTCCAAATAATCGTCTTCGCGCCTTCGAGAGCTTTGACGTATTCTTGGGAAGTCTTTTCGCCGCTGTCGAGACCCATCCAATCTTCGGGGCACTGGTCAACGGGAACGGTTTTGAATTCGGCATCAGCCGCGAATTTGTTGGCAACGACGAGGTCGACGGGCAGAACGACTTTGACGCCCTTGGCTTCGGCCTTCGCGAGGAGTTCCTTGGCGAGTTCGATTTTGTCCGCTTCGAGGAGGGATTTGCCTACGCCGTAACCCTTAGCCGCGTCGAAGGTGTGAGCCATGCCGCCGCCGATTATAATCGTGTCGACTTTGTCAATCATGTTGCTGATGACGCCGATTTTGTCAGAAACTTTCGCGCCGCCGATAATGCCGACGAACGGACGCTGGGGAGCCTCAAGGGTCTTGCCGATGTAGTTGATTTCCTTTTCCATGAGGAAACCCGACGCGGTTTCGAGGAAGTGGGTGATGCCGACGTTGGAGGCGTGAGCGCGGTGAGCCATGCCGAATGCGTCATTGACGGCGATGTCAGCGAGCGCGGCGAGTTGTTTCGCGAACTTGGGATTGTTTTTCTTTTCTTCCTTGTGATAGCGAAGATTTTCAAGCAAGAGGATTTCGCCGGGCTGGAGTTCGGCGGCTGCTTTTTCGGCGGGTTCGCCAATGCAGTCTTCCGCCCATTTTACGGGTCTGCCGAGGATTTCGGCGAGTTTCGCTGCGATGGGTTTGGTCGAGAATTTGGGTTCGCGAGCTTCGGTCGGGCGTCCGAGGTGGCAGCCGATAATGATAGCCGCGCCCTGTTCGAGCAGATAGTTCAGAGTCGGGAGCGTCGCGTCAATGCGCTTGGTATTGGTGATGTTCTGGTTTTCGTCCATAGGGACGTTGTAGTCGACGCGCAGAAAGACCTTTTTGCCCTTCAAGTTGATGTCGCGAATGTTTTTCTTATTCATCAGAAAACCTCCCCAAAAAATAAAAAACTTACGAAACTAGCAATGCGCTAGCGTTGCGTATTGGCGCGGGTGATTAACTCTAAGCTGTCGGAACATGGAAGCGCGACCGCTGTTCCCCCGCTTATAAAGCGGGCGGCTCGGCTCAACATTGACGAAGAGCCGAGCCGTCACATTTTCTTAAAGCGTGTTCAGTTGTACGTTGCGAGAAATCTTACTTCAATTCAGCAAAGTACTTAATGGTGCGAACCATTTGGCTGGTGTAGCTGTTTTCGTTGTCGTACCAGGAAACGACTTGGACGAGGGTGTTGCCGTCGCCGATGGGGCTGACCATGGTCTGGGTCGCGTCGAAGAGCGAGCCGAATTTCATGCCGATGATGTCGCTGGAGACGATTTGTTCGTCGCAATAGCCGAAGGATTCATTGGAAGCAGCTTTCATGGCGGCGTTGATTTGGTCAACGGTGACTTCGCCTTTGACAACCGCGAAGAGGAGGGTCGTCGAGCCAGTCGGAGTCGGGACGCGCTGTGCTGCGCCGATGAGTTTGCCCTTCAATTCGGGGATAACCAAGCCGATAGCTTTCGCTGCGCCGGTGGAGTTGGGGACGATGTTGCATGCGCCTGCGCGGGAACGACGGAGGTCGCCTTTACGCTGCGGGCCGTCGAGGATCATTTGGTCGCCGGTGTACGCGTGAATCGTAGCCATAATGCCGCTCTGAATGGGGGCGAGTTTGTGGAGAGCAGCCGTCATGGGCGCCAAGCAGTTGGTGGTGCAGGATGCCGCCGAAAGAACTTTCACGTCGGGGGTCAGGGTCTTGTGGTTGACGTTGTAAACGATAGTCGGGAGGTCATTGCCGGCGGGAGCCGAGATAACGACTTTCTTCGCGCCTGCTTCCAAGTGTGCCGAGGCTTTTTCTTTGCTGGTGTAGAAGCCCGTGCATTCGAGGACGACGTCAACTTCGTGTTTGCCCCAGGGGATTTCTTTCGCGTCTTTGATGGCGTAGATTATGATCTCTTTGCCGTCGACGACGATGGAGTTTTCTTTCGCTTCGACTTGATGTTTGCCTTCGCCGATCTTGCCGCAGAAACCGCCCTGCGCGGTGTCGTACTTCAACAGGTGCGCGAGCATCTTCGGGCTGGTGAGGTCGTTGATAGCGACAACTTCGTAGCCCTCAGCGTCGAACATTTGACGGAACGCCAGGCGACCGATACGACCGAAACCATTGATAGCAACTTTAACAGCCATTTAAAAATACCTCCCTATACATTTGAAAAACTCTGGAAAGAAGAAGCTTTAATTTGTTTGTAATGTTACACCAAAAGCTTTGAAGTGTCAATAAATTTTCGGAACATTTTTATATTTCATGTACATTTCATTTTGTAGACTTTATCTCATTAGCGGGCGCGTCTTTTCGATTCGATTAATTTTTATTTTTATGTTTAGGATCTACTTTCTTTTGCACATCCAAAGAGCATCACGCAAAAGCGTCGGCGACGGCCGTCCGTCCATGGGCGGCCTTTAAATACGCGGCATGTCTTAATTTCCTGCGCGAAAAATTTGCAAGTTCAATGGCAGTGTGTTATATTTGCCGCTGTGAAATTTTTTCAAGGATGTGGAATAATGGCAAATCAAAAAGGAAAACCTCAAAAGAAAGCGCGTCCGACGCCGCCTGCGCCCGCCGCTCAACAACCTGCGCAACAACCCGCGCCGCCGCCCGTCAATATCCCGCACTTGCCCGCTATCTCGGTGATTATCCCGACGTACAATTCCGCGCGATATATCGGCTCGTGCATTCAAAGCGTCTTGGGGCAAACTTTCGGCGCGTTTGAAATTATCGTTGTCGACGACGGCTCCACGGACGATACCGTTCGCATAGTGGCTGAAATGGCGCAACGTGACGGGCGCATTCGCTTGACGCGGCACATGAAAAATTCCGGCGCGGCAAGTGCGCCTCGCAACACCGGCTTAAGAATGAGTCGCGGAAAATATATCGGCTTCCTTGATTCGGACGATATGTATACCCCGACCGCGCTCGCCGAACTTATCAGCATTGCCGAACAGTGGCGCGCCGACGTCGTTCATACCGAACAAGTTCTTTTCCCCGAAAATCAGACTATCGACGTGACGCCGCAGACGCGCTTCACGACCTTCAGAAAGGAAACGGGCGGCTTCAGCAAGGAGCCGACGCTTGAGACCGATAATCTTGCCGAACGCGTTCAGATGTTTTGCAGAGGCAGGCTTTTCGGCTGGGTGCACAACAAAATTTATCGCCGCGACTTCCTTATGGAAAGGAACATTCACTTCGACGACTTGTTGACTTCGGAGGATATCGTCTTTTACTTCAAGGTCGTGTGCTCTGCGCCGCGCATTGTCCGCGTGCCGAATATCATTTACATTTACCGCCACAATCCCAATTCGATTACGCGCAAGATGGTTTCGATTGAACAATCGTTGCACGCGCTGACCCATTTGATGATTGAAGGCGCCAAGGTTATGGACGACTTCATGAGCGAAATTGATTTCTTCGTCAAGAATCCGCAATTCCGCCAACTGCCGCTCGATTACATTATTCAACAGCACTTGATTTGGACGCAACGCTTTTACGACAAGTACTCGACCGCGCAGCTTGACGAACTCGTTCGCCGTGAGCTGAAAAAATATTGCGGAGACTTTACGCCGTTCTTTGCCTACATTTACGCCGCGATTCACACCTATCGCCAGCGGCTTATCA
Organism: uncultured Selenomonadales bacterium; assembly: GCA_946407095.1. GTDB lineage: Bacteria > Bacillota > Negativicutes > Selenomonadales > Selenomonadaceae > Quinella. The sequence goes on from CAMJMR010000004.1 coordinate 76,517, forward strand.
ACAACGACAAGCAAATCCGCGAACTTCAAGCGAAAGTCGGTGCACAACAATGACAGACAGAATCCCGCTCGTGTCGGTTATTATGCCGATGTACAATTCGGCGAAGTTCATTCCGCAGACGCTCGAAAGCCTTTGATATCAGACGATGCGCGATTTTGAAGTCGTCGTGATTGACGATGGCTCGACCGACAACAGCGTCGAAGTCGTCGAAAATTTTAAGCCGCGATTCAACGGGCGGTTGCACGTCATTAAGCTCAAAAAGAACACGGGAAATCCGGGCTTGCCTCGAAACGTCGGCATTCAGTTCGCTCGCGGAAAGTATATCGCCTTTCTGGACAGCGACGACCTTTTCACGAAGACCGCCCTTGAGGAATTGTCGACTCTCGCCGAAAAATATCAAGCGGAAGTCATCAATACCAACATCAGATTCAGATTATGGGACGGGAAGATAAAATCTGTGGACGCGCCCGAAATGACAGACTTCGCCGAGCTGACCAATCCCGACAATTTTTCTAAAGCACTAAATTCAAAATTCCAAACCGACAAACCGATTTTTGAAACGAACGATCTTGCCGAACGCGTGAAAAAATTTTTAATCGGAGGTTATGCGGGCTATCCTTACAGCAATTTTTATCGGCGCGATTTTTTGATAAAAAATCAAATTACATTTCCGCATGTTTTTGTTCACACCGACCAAATTTTCACATTTCACGGCATGTGTCTTGCCGAAAAGATTTTGCGCGTACCGAACATAAACTACATAGTCCGTCCGCGTGCAGGCTCCATTATGCGCGAACGACTCAACGTCGACAAAGAAGTTCATAAGAGTTTGCGCATATATATCGACGGCTTTAACGTTCTGAAAAAAATCATGGACGATATAAAATTTTTCGACGAACACCCCGATTATCGCTATGCCGTATACGATTGGATTTTCTTAAGGCGGATAGGCAGTACGATTCAATTGTACACGGCGAATCCCTTGCCCGTGCTCAATTCGATTGTCAAAGAAGAATTCCGCGCCGAAAGCGATAACCTTGTCACCGCGTCGGCTTACATGTTCAATACCCTCAATCTGTACAGGCTTCAGCTGCTTGAACTGCTGCAAGAAAATGACGCGTTGCGAAACGAACTGAAACGCTATCAGACGGCGCAATAAAAAAAATTTCCCCTGCCGATTCGGAAGGGGATTTTTTTTATTTGTCTTCGGATAATTTTTGGGATTGGTCGGCGGTTATCAGCGCGGAAATGAATTCGTCAAGCTCGCCGTTCAAAACCGCCTCCAACTTGTAAAGCGTCAAGCCGATTCGGTGGTCGGTCACGCGGCCTTGCGGGAAGTTGTACGTGCGGATTCGCTCGCTGCGGTCGCCGCTGCCCACTTGGCTTTTCCTGTCGGCGGCAATCGCCTCGGTCTGCTCGCGAACAGCCAAATCTTTCACGCGGGCTCGCAAGACGCGCATTGCCTTTTCCTTGTTCTTGAGCTGGGATTTTTCGTCTTGACACTGAACGACAATGCCCGTCGGCAGATGCGTGATTCGGATGGCGGTTTCGGTGCGGTTGACGTATTGGCCGCCCGCGCCGCTCGCGCAGTAGGTGTCAATCCTCAAGTCGGCGGGGTTAATCTCGACTTCGACCTCCTCCGCTTCCGGCATGACCGCAACCGTCACCGCGCTGGTGTGAATTCTGCCGCCGCTTTCCGTCACGGGGACGCGTTGGACGCGATGAGTGCCGCTCTCGTATTTCAACTTGCTGAAGGCTCCCGCGCCCTCGACCGTGAAAGAAATTTCCTTGAAGCCGCCGATTGTCGTCGCGTTTGAATAGACGATGTCGACTCGCCAACCTTGCCGCTCGGCGTAGCGCGTGTACATGCGGAACAAGTCGCCCGCGAACAAGGCAGCCTCCTCGCCGCCAACGCCGCCGCGTATCTCCATGATGACGTTCTTGTCGTCGTTGGGGTCTTTGGGCAAAAGCAATATCGGCAATTCGCGTTCAAGTTCGTGTTCCGATTTGCGCAACTCGCCCAACTCTTCGGCCGCCAACGTCTTCAAGTCTTCGTCCGTCGACGTCGCCAATAAATTTTTGTCCTCGGCTATCTGCAGACGGACTTTGTTGTATTCGCGCAGCTTGTTGACTATCGGCAAGAGCGCGGCGTGTTCGCGGGTGAGTGCCGTGAATTTTTCCACATCAGCCACGACGGACGGGTCACTTAAGCGCGCCTCCACTTCCTTGAAGTGTTCTTCGACTTTTTGGAACTTGTCAAGCACGAACATCACCGCCCAACTTTTCAACGGCAGTGTCCAGCGTGTGCCAAGCAAGCGTCGCGCATTTGACGCGGGCGGGCATCGTCGAAATATTTTTCAGAGCGGCCGCCTCGTCCAGTTCGTCAAGCTCGGCGTCGTCGGTCACTTCGCCCTGAATCATCTTTATGAACAGCTCGGCAAGCCGCCGCGCCTCGTCGACGGTTTTGCCGCGCATGAGTTCAATCATCATATCGGTTGACGCTTGCGAAATGGCGCAACCTGCTCCGCTGAACGCCGCGTCCTTAATCGTGCCGTCGGCAACTTCAAGCTCCAAAGTTATCTCGTCGCCGCAACTGGGATTGTGCCCGCGCTCGCTTATCGTCGCGTGTTCAAGGCAGCGGCGGTTGTCGCGCGATTGGCTGTGTTCGGCGATTAGTTCGGTGTAAATGTTTTCAAGCAAGGTTTTGACTCCTTTAAGCTGAATCACTTCATTTGTGTTTAAGATCTACTTTTTCTTTGCGCACCCAAAGAAAAAGTAGCAAAAAGAAAAGGTGCCTCGCAGGGGCGAAGGGTCGTTACCCGCGCAGCTCAAGATTTTTAGCTTGGTTGCCGCCGACGGTATTTGCATCACGCAAATGCGTCGGCGGGCGGCCGCCCGTCCATGGGCGGCCTCAAATTACGCAAGGTGCATGACGCCACGGACTTTCTGAATCGCTTCAATCAATCGCTCGACGTCTCGGCGCGTGTTGTAAAAGTAAAAGCTCGCCCGACAAGTCGCCGTCTGTCCAAGGTATTTAATCAGCGGCTGCGCGCAGTGATGCCCCGCCCGAATCGCCACGCCTTCCGCGTCAAGTATCGTCGCCACGTCGTGAGGGTGCACGTCCTTTACATTGAACGACACGATGCCGATTTTGTTCGCCGCGTCGCAACCGTACAGCTCGACGTAGGGCAGGCGTTTCAGCTCGTCGACGGCGAAGGTCGTCAAGTCGTGTTCAATCCGCTCAATCGTATCGAAGCCGACGCCGCGCAGATAGTCAATCGCCGCGCTTAAGCCTGCCGCTCCGCCGACGTTTTGCGTGCCCGCCTCGAATTTTTGCGGAAGCTCGGCGTAAGTCGTCGTCTGTTCCTCGACGTACTCAATCATGTCGCCGCCGCTTAGGAACGGAGGCATTTCCTCCAAAAGTTTGCGCTTGCCGTAAAGCACGCCGATTCCCATTGGCGAAAGCATTTTGTGACCCGAAAACGCCAGAAAGTCAGCGTCCAGGTCGCGAACGTCAACCGGGATATGCGGCACCGATTGCGAGCCGTCCACGACGATAACTGCGCCGACTTCGTGAGCCTGCGTGGCGAGCGTCTTAACGTCGTTGACCAGCCCCAAGACGTTTGAAATTTGCGTGACGGCCAAAATTTTCGTGCGCGGCGTCAACTTAGCCGTAATGTCAGCCGCCGATAAGTTCCCGTCCGCCGAAAGGTAAATGTAATTCAACTTCGCGCCCGTCGCCTGCGCCACGCGTTGCCAAGGGACAAGATTGGAATGATGCTCGGCGATTGTGATTAAAATTTCGTCGTCGCCGCGCAGATTCGTCAAGCCGTAACTGTAGGCGATTAGGTTCAGCGATTCGGTTGCGTTTTTCGTGAAAATAATTTCCCGTGGTGTCGCGTTGAGGAAGTCGGCAACTTTGCGGCGCGCCTCCTCGTAAACTTTCGTAGCCTTGACGCTAAGCTCGTAGACGCCGCGATGGGGATTGGCATTGCAGCCGCCGTAGTAGCCGCAAATCGAACGCACGACGCTTTCGGGCTTTTGAGTGGTCGCGCTGTTGTCCAGGTAGGCAAGCGTGTGCCCGTTCATCTTACTGCGCAATATCGGGAAGTCATTCAAAAAATTTTTATCCATAAACAAATCTCCTTAGAAGAGCTTTAATTTCCTTCATTATGTGTTCAACGGCGTCGGCGCGTCCAGCAGGATTCATTAAGCCGAGCCAAAAATCATCAATGTCGCGGAAGTCTATGATATTACCTTGCGCGTCGTGCAAAATGATCCTGCCGATAATGCCGCCAAAACTTTCACGATAATTTTCAGCAAATTCTTTAGGCAAAATTCTCTTGCTACGGAGAATTTTCTTTACTTCCGCAGTTTCATAGGGACAATTTTTTATACTGTGGTCGAAAATCATAAAACCTGCACACATCTCGCCTGAAATACCTGCAATAATATTTTTCTCCTTAGTAGCGTTGTTACACTCCACTCGAAACCACAGCTCTTTATCATTATCAAATTTTTTGACGTTGCCCATCGCGTCGGTGCAGAGAAGACCAATACCGGGACCAAAAAAATAGTTGCCGTAGAATCTTTCTATACCGCGTCGCCAATCCTGAAAGTCGCCAACTTCTTCTCGCTTACTGCTACCGCGTTTAAGATGATATTTTTTGCAAAAATTTTCGTTAAATTGTTCGTCCAATGCCGTAAAAAATTTGCGCATAATCTTTTCAAGCACTGTGGTTTTGCCGATTATTAAACACGTTTTTAAATATAAGAGCAAAATTTTTCGTATGCAGGGAGAATTTTTCGGCGTATGTTTTAAACAATCTTTAAGCCAACGAAAAATCTCCGAGCGAAAAGATATAGGGTCAATCGCTTCAAGATATAATCCGTTTGCACTCTCAGGAAAATATCCCGACGGCGTCAAAAAATAAAGAACCGGCGGCTCGATTAAAGAATATGTTTCGTGATATTTTTCTGCCTCATGCCAATAATCGTAACATTGATTAGGTCGTTCACCGGCGTCAATCTTGACTTCAATCGGAATGAAACGACGATTTGTAATAATTACCAAATCTATATAGCGCGAGTCTTTTAACTTTACGAATTCCGTTTCATATTCCTCATAAACTTCCGCGCTGTTCAATTCTGCCGGCGTCATCTCAAGACGCAAGACGTGCTTATCGAATAGTTCGAGATAGAGACGTGCGAGTTCGGGATTTTCTTCGGGCGATAAAATTTCATATATCAAATGTGTTAATTGTGGCTCCGTCATTTTCCATTTGTTTTCTCTCATTCAGCAAGCCTCCTTTGCAAGCTGTCCAAAAGTTCGCCGCGCAGATTTTCATCGGGAATTTTTTCGACGACGGGATTAAACGCCGCCTCAACGATAAGCCGCTCCGCCTCCGCCTTGTCCAGCCCGCGACTCATAAGGTAGAAAATTTTTTCCTCGTCAAGCCGCCCAATGCTAACCGCGTGGTGACCGTCAACGTCGTCGTCTTGGGCAAGCATAAGCGGGATAGAACGATTGCGCGTGCCCGAAGACAGGATAATCACTTCTTCCAGCTCTCGCCCGGTTGAGCCCTTTGCGCCGCGTTGAAAGTCCAGCGTCCCGCGAAAAATTTTGTCGCAGCTGTCGGATAACGCGCCGCGCACATTCATCGTCGCTTGAGTACGCTTGCCGCGCTGACGAATCACGTAATTGAAGTCAAGGCGTCTGTTGCCGTCTCCGAAGTAAACCGCTTCCAAATCGGCCGTCGAATCGTCGCCGCGCAAATAGATTTCCACATCTGCAGAGTAATTGCCGCTGCCCGCGTCCGCCGATATGAACTCGACGCGCGCGCCGCTCCCGACCGAAATTCTGATTCGGCGGGCAACATTTTCGGCGGCAAGGTTCACTTCGGCAAGAGTTTTGGTTTCGCCGTCGGGCACGTCTATAATTTGCTCCTCAACCTGCGCGGCGGTCTTAACGTCGTTGACGCCCAGCCATCGCCACGTTCGCAAGGGGATTTCGCCAAAAATTTTCTCGTCCACAAATCTCCCTCCAGTTGCGATTTATTGTACACGCAGGGCAAAAAAAATCAACCTGCCCGCTCGCGCGGGAGGCTGACCGTTAAAAATTTTCATTGCGCTTCAATCAGAACGCGGGAACGATTGCGCCCTTGTACTTGTCCTCGATAAATTTTTTAATCTTGTCGGATTTGAGTGCCGTTATGAGCTTTTGAATCTCGTCGCGGTTTTCGTCCTGGCGCACGGCAACGATATTGACGTAGGGCGAAGTTTTGTCCTCGATAAAGAGCGCGTCCTTCATGGGGTTAAGGTCGGCGTTCATGGCAAAGTTGGTGTTGATAATCGAAATGTCGACGTCCTCAAGGGTGCGCGGCAGTTGCGCGGCTTCGACTTCCTGAATCAGCAGATTGTGCGAATTGTCGACGATGTCTTGAACGGTCGCCATTTCGCTGACGTTTTCGCGCAACTTGAGCAAGCCCGCCTTTTGCAACAGCAACAGGGCGCGTCCGCCGTTGGTCGGGTCGTTGGGGATTGAGACCGCCGCGCCGTCGGGCAATTCGTCAAGCTTGGTGATTTTCTTTGAGTAAATGCCCATGGGCTCGATATGAATGCCGCCCGCGTTTTTGAGCTTAACGTCCTTGTGCTCGGCGGTGAAGTCTTTCAGGTAGGGCTCGTGCTGGAAAAAGTTGGCGTCCAGTTCCTTGTCGTTGAGCGCGATATTCGGCTGAACGTAGTCGTTGAACTCGACGATTTCAAGATT
>CAMJMR010000005.1 GCA_946407095.1 uncultured Selenomonadales bacterium
CTTGCTTCTGTCGTTATTCACTTTTAATTTACCAACAACCCCTAAGCAAAAGGGCGCAAAGACAGCTTTTAATGGTTATTAACTACTTTCTTTCAGCGAGGAAAGAAAGTAGCAAAGAAACTCGCCACTGCGCGTGGAGCGGCTACCAATCGTCGCCGAAGCGTCCGCGCTACCCGAAGCCATGTGTGCCGGCAAAGAAACATCCTTGTTTCTGTTGCCGGCGGCCGCCCGTCCATGGGCGGCCTCGTCCTCTGAAACTTATCACGACTCAAAAAAAATCCTCCGCACATGACGGAGGCAACAACTGATTAACGTTTCTTGAAGAGATATCGTCTGCAAATGAATTCGCCCACTGCTACGCCGACAAGCGACGCGATAAAGCCCCGCCAGCCGCTGCGATAGGTGCACGCCGCCATAATCGGCAAAATGATTATCGCTTTGACTTTAAGTTCGGTGTGCGTGCTGAAAAATTTCTTCAGCCGCCGCTTGCTGTCCTGCCAATTGTAAATGGCATTGCCGAAGCACCAGGCGAGTATCGCCGTCACCAAGCCGACCCAACCGTTATAGTACACGCCCCATGCGCCGAACGGGATAAAGCACAAAAGCAGGAAGCGCGTCTTGCCGAGTCTTCGCACAAAATTTTTCACAGCCTCACCTCATCTCAAGCGACGATTGCCGCGTTTGCGCTCGCGATAGATTATCAGCAAAGAATAAGTCGTAAAGCCCATTACAAAGCCGGAAAACAAATCCATCCAACTTTTAATCGTGCCGACAATCATCAGAATCGCCATAATGATAAAGTAACCAATGCACCACCTGATGTAAAATTTTTGGCTCATGATACGCGCCTCCTCCGATTTTGTTCTTGTCCGATAAAACTTTCTGTCAAGCCGGTCAGTGCCAAGCCATATACCAATCCTAAAATCCAATCCGACCAAGTCATAGGTTTGCCCAAAATGTAACAAAGCGTCAACGTGACGAGAATAAACGCGTAAAATATTTGTCGTCCCGAAAAACCGCTTAGCTTGTTGCGCCGCCGTCTGATGTATATCGCAATCAAGTTAGACACTGCCAAGCCGTAAGCCAAGCCCGAAATCCAATCATCCCAAGTCGCAATCACGTCGCCGAAAACATAACAAGCCGTCAACGCTGCAAGAATGATTATGTATGCCACTCTGACCCAAAAAACACCAATCACGACGCCCGCCCTCCTTTAGGCGAAATTATAAACGAAAAAACTTTTCGCGTCGACAAAATTTTTTGACAAGCACGCGGCGGCAAGATACAATGCCTAAAATATTTTTGTAGCAAAGGAGTTTTAACATGAAGAAAATTTTTTTGCCGCTGATGTTAATGCTTTTCTTGCTGACAAGTTGCGGCGGCGACTTCAAGACAAAAGAAAAACTCGTTATCGGGCTCGACGACGACTTTGCGCCGATGGGCTTTCATAATGCGCAAAATGAACTCGTCGGCTTTGACGTCGACCTCGCAAGGGAAACTGCCAAACGCATGGACGTTGAGTTTGAATTCAAGCCAATCGACTGGGACAAGAAAAAAGACGCGCTCACTTCCGGCGACGTCGACCTTATCTGGAACGGGCTCGACATAACCGCTGAGCGCAAGGAATATATGATTTTCACGCGGCCTTACATGGACGACCGCCAAATTTTTTTGGTAAAGAAAAATAACGAACACGCCATTCATTCCGAAGGCGACCTCGAAGGCAAAGTCGTCGGCACGCAAGCCGGCTCCACCGCCGAAAATTATCTGAATCAAGCCGTCGAACTCAATGACAAGTTCAAAGAGCACAAGACCTACAACAAATTCAAGGATGCAGTTCAAGCCTTGAAAGACGCCGAAATTGACGTACTCGTTTGCGACGAAATGATTGCCCGCTACGAGCTCAACACCGCCTCGGCTGACCAACTGGAAATAGTGGACGTGCGGACAGGCTACGTCACGGAAATGGCTGTCGGCTTCCGCAAGGACGATACCGCCCTGCGCGACAAAGTTCAGGCTGCCTTCGACGATATGGTTAAGGACGGCACCGCCAAAGAAATTTCCGAGCGTTGGTTTCACGCCGACCTTATCAAGGCGCGCTGATTCAATCGAAAATCTAAAGCAAAGGGGTTTTTAACGTGAAAAGGTTTCTTCTGCTGTTGCTGCTGATAACTTTGACGGTTAGCGGCTGCGGCGGCGAAAAGGGCGCAAATCCCGCCGACAAATACGGCGACAAGCTTGTCGTAGGGATTGACGACGAATACGCGCCCATGGGCTTCCGCGACGCTAAAGGCGAAATTATCGGCTTCGACGTCGACCTTGCCAAGGAGGCCTCAAAGCGCATGGGCGTCAAATTTGAATTCTTGCCAATCGACTGGAACAACAAGGAAAAGGAACTCGAATCTGGGCGAATCGACATAATCTGGAACGGGCTCGACATAACGCCCGAACGCAAAGAGCATATCCTTTACAGCAAGCCCTACATGGACAATCGGCAAATTTTGCTAGTCAAAAAGGACAATAATCAAGGCATCCGCGCCGAAAGCGACTTGGCGGGCAAAAGCGTCGGCACGCAAGCCGGCTCCAATTCCGAAACTTACGTCCACCAAAACGAGGCTCTCAAGAACACTTTCAAGGAATTCAAGACTTATCGCAACTTCAGAGACGCGTTTAACGAATTGGAAGGCGGCGCGGTTGACGTGCTGATTGTCGACGAATTGGCAGGGCGTTACGAAATGAGCAAGGTGCCCAGCAAGTTTGACCCAATCGAAGTGACAATCGGCCCCGTCACGGAAATTGGAATCGGCTTCCGCAAGGAGGATACTGCCTTGCGCGACAAAGTCCAGAAAGTTTTCGACGATATGATTAGGGACGGCACTGCGCGGAAAATTTCAGAGCATTGGTTCCAAGCCGACCTGATTAAAACTTCCAGATAAAATGCGCGGCATCGGGCTGGCAATGCGTTCCGGCGCGGCGATTCGTTGAAGTTGTCGGACAGCTAATCGCGCTTTCTGTTCCGCCACTTCTAAAGTGGCCGCGGGAAATTTCAGAGCATTGGTTCCAAGCCGACCTGATTAAAGCTTCCAGATAACCTGCGCGGTGCCCGTAATCAAGAAACTATCGGCTGTCCAAGGAGTTTTCTGCAGATGAAGAAATTTTTTTTGCCGCTGATGCTGATGATTTTCCTGCTGACAGGTTGCGGCAGAGACTCCGACTTAAAAGAAACACTTATAATCGGCGTCGACGACGAATTTGCGCCTTTTGCCTTCCACAACGAGCGAAACGAGCTTGTCGGCTTCGACATTGACCTTGCCAAGGAGGCGGCGAGGCGTATGGGCGTCAAGGCGGAATTCAAATCGATAGCCTGGGACAACAAAGAGTCCGAAATAACCTCCGGCGATGTTGACATGATTTGGAACGGGCTGGATATTCTGGACGAATACAAGGAATACATGATTTTCAGCAAGCCCTACATGGACAATCGGCAAATCATCATGATAAGGAAGCGCGACGCGCACAATATTCTTTCGCCGGGCGATTTGGCGGGCAAAGTCGTCGGCACGCAAGCGGGCTCAAATGCCGAGACTTACATAAACGAACACCCCGAAATCAAAAGGCATTTCGCTGACTTCAAGACCTATCGCAATATCAAAGCGGAATTCACGGCATTGGAAAACGGCATGGTCGACGCGCTGATTATCGACGAAATTGCAGGGCGTTACGAGATTCTGAAGCGTCCCGACGTGTTCAAGTCTTTTGAAGTTACGGTCGGAGCCGTCACCGAGTTTGGCATAGGTTTTCGCAAAAGTGACACGGCATTGCGCGACAAAGTTCAGGCCGCCTTCGGCAGCATGACAGCCGACGGCACTGCGCAGAAAATTTCCAAGCAATGGTTTCACGCCGACCTTATCAAATCGCGCAAGTGAAGGGCGGGGGCTGTCGGCAATTAACGAGTAAGCTGCAGAGGACGAGGGCGCGCATGGACGCGCGCCCGCCGCGACTTCGACGCGTGATGCGTCGACAGCGGCACGAGCGGCTTCGGTTGACGCGGACGTTTCGGCGGTGGTCGGCTACCGCCCCGCGCGTAGCGGCGAGTTTCTTTGCTACTTTCTTTCCTCGGTGAAAGAAAGTAGATTTAAAACGCCGAATCAGAGCCGACAAATCTCATTTACCAACAACCCGCGCCGCGTTTCATTTTGTTTTCAAAAAGTTTTCCTGCCGCGCTTGCAATGGCTTTAACGGTAAAGTATAATGCAACGCGGTTTATTTATTTTCCGTTAAGAAAGGAAGTTTCGGCAGTATGAAAAAATTTTTTATGGCGGCGTTGCTCCTCGTGACGATGGTCTTTACAGGCTGCGGCGGCGATAAGGCTCCCGCCAAAACTGACGGCGGCGCGACCGAAGAATCCAAAATCGTTATCGGGCTCGACGACGAATACGCGCCTATGGGCTTCAAGAACGAACAGAACGAAATCGTCGGCTTCGACGTTGACCTCGCCAAGGAGGCTGCCAAGCGTCTCAACTCGAAAGTCGAATTCAAGGCAATCGATTGGAACAGCAAGGAGGCCGAACTCAAGAGCGGGCGCATTGACATCATCTGGAACGGGCTCGACATCACGCCCGAACGCCAAGAGAACATGCTTTTCAGCGACCCCTACATGGACAATCGTCAAATCATCTTCGTGAAGAAGGGCAACGACCAAGGCATCATGGCTGAAGCCGATTTGGCGGGCAAGTCTGTCGGTACGCAAGCGGGCTCCACCGCCGAGGCTTACATTGACAAGACCGACGGGTTCAAAGACAGTTTCCGCGAATTCAAGACTTACGGCGACTACGTGAGCGCGTTCATGGATTTGGAAAACGGCAGGATTGACGCGCTGGTTTGCGACGAGATTGTCGGGCGTTACGCCATGAGCAAGCAGGGCGACAAGTTCGACGCGCTTAACGTGACTGTCGGCCCCGTGAGCGAATTCGGTTTCGCCTTCCGCAAGGACAACACCGAATTGCGCGACAAAGTTCAGAAAGTATTCGACGAAATGGTTGCAGACGGTTCCGCCGCGAAAATTTCAGAGCAATGGTTCGGCGCAGACCTCCTCAAGAAAAAATAATCGGCAGTTGCTAACGGCTAAACAGTGACCGCCGTCGTGAGACGGGAGTTAGGGAATACCTGTTATGGAAAAATTTTTCGATATGACGGTCCTCATCTTGGAGGGCGCACAAGTCACGTTAGAAATTTTCTTCGTGACTTTAATTTTGAGCTTGCCAATCGGTGCGCTGGCGGCTTTGGGCAGAATCTCAAGCTTCGCGCCGCTAAGATACCTGATGGAATTCTACGTCTGGATAATGCGCGGCACGCCGTTGATGTTGCAGCTGTTGTTCGTGTATTTCGCGCTTCCGATGGTCGGGATAATGTTGCCGGACATAGCGGCGGCGTTGCTTGCCTTCACGCTGAATTATGCCGCGTACTTCGCAGAAATTTTCCGCGCAGGCATTCAAGCGATACCGCGCGGGCAATACGAGGCGGCGAAAGCTCTGGGGCTCAAGCACTGGCAGATGATGCGCTACATAATCTTCCCGCAAGTCTTGCGCGTCGTCCTGCCGCCGATTTCCAACGAAACGATTAATCTGGTCAAAGACACGTCGCTGATTTACATTCTGGCAATGAACGACTTGCTTAGGGTGGCGCGCACAATCGTCCAGCGCGAATTCGATATGACGCCGTTCGTTATCGCGGGCATATTCTACTTGGCAATGACGGCGGTGCTGACGTGGATTTTCAAAAAGCTCGAACAACGTTACGGCTCGTATGAAACTTAATTAGGCGATAGGCGATAGGTGATAGCTTATAAGCTCTTCCTATTCCCTATCAGCTATAGGTTATCAGCTTTCAGTGAGGAGGCTTTAGGGTTGATTAGGAAAATTTTGCTGAGTCTCCTCATTTTGATTGCGGCGACTTCGGCGGCTCAAGCGGAAGAGCAAAAGGCAGAACCGACCTTCAACGACCGCAAGGCGAATTTGGCGGAGGTGCGTTCGTTGCGTGTGGGCTACGGCGCGGGGACGGTGCGCATCGTCCTGGACGTGACCAAGAAAGTCGAATTCACCGAATCCTACGCCGAAAATCCCTCGCGCATGATTCTCGACCTGAAAGACGCCTGGCTTAATCCCAACGTTCAGCGCGAAACCGAAATTAAATCGCTGGCGGCAAAAAAAATCCGAATCGCGCAATTCGACCCGTCGACCGTCCGCATCGTCATCGAAACTATGGCCGATACGAAAATGTTCAATCTTGGCGGCGGCACTACAGGGCACCGCTTCGTTATCGACATAGGCAACGCCGAATTCAAAGAGACTGCCGAGCCCGTCAAGCCCGAACCCGTTAAGACCGACGACCCTAACTCTGAAACCGTCAAGCCTAAGCCTGTCGAAGTTCCGAAAGACGTTGAAGTTATGGACGACGACGACTTGAAGAAGCAACAGGAACGCGAGCTTAAAGAAAAGCAAGAGCAGCTTGTCAAGGAACAGCGCGAACGCGAAAAGGCCCTTCAGGAAAAAGAGGAACGCGAAAAGAAGGAACGCGAGCTTAAGGAAAAGAAAGAGCGCGAGCTCAAAGAGCAAAAAGAACGCGAACTCAAGGAAGAAAAAGAAAAACGCATACGGGAACAGCGCGAGCGCGAAAAGGAACTCAAGGAAAAGGAAAAGCAGGCTAAGCGCGACAAGAAAGACAAAGCTAAGGACAAGTCTAAGGAAAAGGACGCCGACAAGGATAAGAAGCATGACGAGGCGTTTAAGGATTTGGAGGAGGACTTGGAAGAAATTACCGCGTTGCAAGGCAAACTTATCGCAATCGACCCTGGGCACGGCGGCAACGACGCTGGAGCTATCGGACCTACGGGCGTAATGGAAAAGAACGTCACGCTCAAAGTTGCGCTTGAACTCAAGAAACTGCTTGAGGCTGAAGGCGCGACCGTCATCATGACACGCGAGACCGACACGACCGTTTCCGAAAAGGGCGCGAAGGCCTCCGACATCGAAGAACTCGGCGCAAGATGTGCTGTCGGCAACAGGGCGGGCGCACACATTTTCATTTCGATTCACGCCGACAGTTTCACGCGACCCGAAGCGCGCGGCACGACGGGCTACTACTACAGCAAGGGCTCCGGCGCAGGACAGAGGCTTGCCGACTGCATTCGCCGCAACCTCGTCGAACAACTCGGCACGCCCAGTCGCGGTACGCAGCCTTGCAACTTCTACGTCGTGAAAAATACCGACATGCCCGCCACGCTCATCGAATTGGGCTTTATCTCGAACAAGGAAGAGGAAAAGCTCCTCGACTCGAAGGAAGGCGTGCGGAAGGCCGCGCAGGGCATTCTTGACGGCATCGAAGACTATTTCGGTTGATAAAATTTTCCCCGTATTGTCGCGGGGATTTTTTTTTGCTATCATTGCCAAAAACTTTTGGAGGGAAATTTCCATGACGATTATAGTAACGGGCGGCGCGGGCTTCATCGGCGGCAATTTCGTTTACTACGAGCTCAAGCATCACCCCGAAGACAAAATCATTTGCCTCGACAAGCTGACCTACGCCGGCAACCTTGAAACTTTGTCCGACGCGCAGGGCAATCCGCAATTCAAATTCGTCCGCGCAGACATCGCCGACCGTCAAGCCGTGTACAAGCTCTTTGAGACCGAAAAGCCCGACATCGTCGTGAACTTCGCGGCTGAAAGTCACGTCGACCGCTCAATCGAAGACCCCGAACTTTTCTTGCGCACCAACATCATCGGCACCAGCGTTTTGCTTGACGCCTGCAGACAATACGGCATCAAACGCTTTCATCAAGTTTCGACCGACGAAGTTTACGGCGACTTGCCGCTTGACCGCCCCGACCTGTTCTTCACCGAGACGACCAACCTGCACACGTCCAGCCCCTATTCCGCGAGCAAGGCCGCCGCTGATTTGCTGGTTCAAGCCTACCAGCGCACCTATCAAATCCCTGCGACTATCAGCCGTTGCTCCAACAACTACGGGCCTTATCACTTCCCCGAAAAGCTGATTCCGCTCATGATTATCAACGCGCTCCACGGAAAGAAGCTACCCGTCTACGGCAAGGGCATTAACGTTCGCGATTGGCTTTACGTCGAGGATCACTGCGCGGCTATCGATTTGATAATTCGGCGCGGCACTGTCGGCGAGATTTACAACATCGGCGGGCACAACGAGCGAGCCAATATCGACGTCGTCAAAACGATTCTGCGCATTTTGGGCAAGGGCGAGGACTTGATTGAGTTCGTCACCGACCGCAAGGGGCACGACCAACGCTACGCCATTGACCCGACGAAAATCACCAACGAGCTGGGCTGGACGCCACAAACGAAATTCGACGACGGCATAAGGAAAACTGTCGCCTGGTACTTGGACAATCGCGCTTGGTGGGAAAAAATCATCAGCGGCGAGTACAAAAACTACTACGCCAAAATGTACAACAATCGCTGACGGAGAAATTTTCATGCGCTATATTTATCCCGCGATTTTCACGCCCGACAAAGAGCTTGAAGGTTATTACGTCGTCGAATTCCCTGACATTGAAGCCGCCGTCACGCAGGGGAAAAACTTTTCGGACGCACGGTGCATGGCAAAGGACGTTTTGAGTTTGGCGTTAATGAACATGGAACGCGGCGGCAGAAAGATTCCCAACCCGACTGCGCCGACAAGCATACAAGTTGACGGCGGCGAAATCGTTATGTTGATTGATGCCGACACCGACGCTTACAAGAAAATTTTTCGTAGCGGGCGGTCTCGTCATGAGGTTTGGTACAGCCCGATAACCGAGCGAAATTTTTTTGTCATTAAGGATAACGACGACGACGTTTGCAAAAGATTGGCGCAAATTCTCGCGAAAATTTCGGGCGTAAATTTGAGCAAGCTTTATGAGTAAAAAATTTTTGCGAAGCGGCTACACGACGGGGGCCTGCGGCCACTTTAAAAGTGGCGGAACAGTTAGCGCGTTGCAACGTCCGACAAGTTCAGCAAATCGCCGCGCTCAAGCAAGGTAATAATCTTATGAAAAAAATTCTTCGGAGCGGCTACACGACGGGAGCCTGCGCGGCGGCGGGCGTCAAAGCGGCATTGATTCTTTTGACGACGGGCGAGGCAGTCGACGCGGTTGGCATTACGGCACTGGACGGCACGCCGCTGAAAATCCCTGTTGCCCACGTCGAAAAACTTTCCGACGGCCTCCGCGCTGAAGTCGTAAAATTTTCGGGCGACGACCCCGACATAACCAACGGCGCATCGGTTTTCACGACGGTGCGCAAAATTTTTGGCGACGAAATCATTTTTCGCGCAGGAGTCGGCGTAGGACACATCACCAAGCCAGGACTTCAACTGCCTGTGGGAGAGCCCGCCATCAATCCCGCGCCGAGGCAGTTGATTCGCAACGTTGCGGCGGAATTCAACATCGGCGGGCTTGAAGTCGAAATTTCAATCCCTGCAGGTGTCGAGCTTGCCAAGCGCACGCTGAATCCGATTTTGGGCGTCGAGGGCGGCTTGTCGATAATCGGCACGACGGGCGTCTTGCTACCCATGAGCGAGGAGGCGTTCAAGAATTCGCTTGTTCCGCAAATCGACGTTGCCAAGGCGGCAGGCTTCGATGAATTGGTTTTCGTCCCCGGAAAAATCGGCGAGACGATAGCCAAGCAACTTAACTTCCCCGACGGCGCGATAATCCAGACGAGCAACTTTATCGGCTTCATGTTGGAGGCGGCGGCGGAGCGTGGCATTGCGAAAGTGATTTTGTGCGGACACATCGGCAAGTTGGCGAAGGTCGCGGCTGGAGTCTTCCACACGCACAATCGCGTTGCTGACGGGCGGCTTGAGACTTTGGCGGCGTATTCGGCGGCGGCGGGTTTGCCTGCTTGCGAAGTTCAAAAAATCCTTGACGCCAACACCGCAGAGGACGCCGCGCAGATTATCGCCGCGAATCACTTGGAGCGCGTCTACAAGACAATCGCGGCGCGGGCAAGCCTTCGGGCGGAGCGTTACGTTTTCGGTAAACTCAAAGTCAAAACGATTCTGGTTGACTACGCAGGCAAGATTTTAGGCACCGACGTAGCTATTGGTGTACTAGAAATGCGCAGCATTTCGTTTCGGCGCGGTGATTAGCTGAAGTTGTCGGACGGCACGGCGCGCTATCTGTTCCGCCGCTTCTAAAGCGGCCGGAAAGCTGAAAGTCAAAACGATTCTGGTTGACTACGCGGGCAGTATTTTAGGCAAAGATTAGCCAATTATGATATAATCGCCTCGACAAGGAGGCGATTTTTTTATGAGACTTTTGCACACGGCGGACTGGCACCTGGGCAAGACGTTGATGAATCGTTCGCTTATCGACGACCAAAAATTTATCCTCGATGAGATTTGCAAAGTCGTCGACGACCAAAAGCCGCAAGCGATAATCATTGCGGGCGACGTCTACGACCGCGCCGACCCTTCGCCCGAAGCCGTCGACCTCTTCGACGAAATTTTATTCAAGCTGACCGAAAAGAAAATTCCCGTGCTGTGTATCGCTGGCAATCACGACAACGCGGAGCGCTTGAACTTCGGCAGCCGACTCTTCGCCAACAAAAAATTTTTCATCACGACGAAAACCGCCTTGGAGCCCGAAACCATTGCCTTGGATGACGACTTCGGCGCGGTTTATTTTTCGCTGATACCCTACTTTGAGCCCGCCGCGATTCGTGAAAAATTTTTCGACAAAGATTCGGAGCGGCTGACTTTCAACGCCGCGAACAGATTTTATATCGGCGAGGCGCGCAAAAAAATTCCTGCGGGCAAGCGCAGTGTTGCGATAGCGCATGTGTTCGTTGAGGGCGGCGAAGAATCGCCCGAATCGGAGCGCAAAATCGTAGGGACGGCGGGCAAGGTCGACGCGCAAATTTTTTCGGGCTACGACTACGCCGCGCTCGGACACCTTCACAAGCCGCACGTACCCAAAGACGCGCCCGAAAATGTTCGCTACGCCGGTTCGCCGCTGAAATATTCCGCGCGGGAGGCAAAGCACGAAAAGGGCGTGACAATCGTCGAACTGGACGCCAAAGGCTTCGTGAGCGCAGAAAATATTCCACTGACGCCGCGCCGCGACTTGATTGACGTTTCGGGGACGCTTAACCATTTTCTTTCGCAGCCGCCCAACGACGCCTACGCCTACGTCACGCTGACCGACGAAACCTTTGTTTACGACGCGCGGCAAAAATTGAGCGGCGTTTTCCCGTACATAATGGACGCCAAAAACAAAGCGCACTCAAAAGAATTCGTTTCGGCACCTGCGCGGAAAATTCGGGAGGAGGCGTCGCTTGCCGAGCAGTTCGCTGACTTTTTCGAGGAAATGACGCACAGAGCCTTGACCGACGACGAACGGGCGGCTGTTGCGGAAATTTGCGGAGGATGAGCCATGAAACCTGTAAAATTGCAAATGAAGGCGTTCGGTCCCTACGTTGAGCAGGTCGTGCTGAACTTCGAGGCGGACTTGGGCGACGAGAAAATTTTTCTGATACATGGGGCGACGGGCGCGGGCAAGACGACGATTCTTGACGGCATTTGCTACGCGCTTTACGGCGAAACGTCCGGCAAGGCTTGCAAGGTCGAGGATATGCGCTCAAAGGGCGTGCCCGACAAAGTCGATACCGAAGTCGAATTCACTTTCCGCCTCGGCGCAGAGACTTATCGCTTGTGGCGCGGGATAAGCTATCACCCGAAAAGGAAAGACAACAAGTACCAAAAGCAAGCTGAACTTTATCGCGACGACCATCTGCTTGCCGCCAAGGACGGCGAGATAAAACGCAAAGTCACGGAGCTGTTGGGCTTCAGTGCCGAACAGTTCAGGCAAGTAATTTTGTTGCCGCAAGGCGAGTTCAATAAATTTCTTTCCGCCGACGCCGACGAACGCCAAAAAGTTTTGAACGTCCTGTTCGATACCGAGCCCTATCAAAAAGTCGAGGCGGCATTAGAAGAACGCGCGAAGGTTGCGGCGTCCGAAAAGGATAGTCTCGAAAAAACTTACACGGAATTGGATAATCGGATAAAGGGCGCGGGCTCTCAAACCGTGGAGGAAGCCGCCGAGAAACTTTCCGCCGCCAAGCAAAAAGTTGCCGCGCTCAAGAAAAATTTCGACGCCGCACAAGCTCTGCTGACCGACGGGAAAATTTTGGCGGGCAAGTTCGCCGACTTGCAACGGACAAAATCAGACCTTGCCAAAGCGCAGATTCAGCTTGACGAGGCTGAAAAATCTTTCGCGACGGCTCAAGCGGAATATCAACGGCGCGAGGCTGAAACCAATCGGCGCAAGGAACTGGACACGCTGGCTCACGACCTAAAGGACATTCAAGCGACGCTGACCGATTTGGGCGGCAAAAAATCTGCGCTCAAGGCGGCTGACGAAAAACTTGCGCGGGCGAAAAAAATCTTCACCGACTGCGAACAAAAGGCAAAACGTTACGAGGCACGGCTTGCCGACTTGAAGGCTGAAGAGCTTTCGCTTGCGGGTGCCGACGTTCGATTTGAACAGGCGAAGACGACTTTGGACAGGGCAGTCAAACGCGACGCCTTGCTAAGAGAAATTTCGCGGCTCAAAGGTGCTTTGGACTTAGAGCAGGAAAAATTTTCTGTCGTCAAGGAAAAGCTCAAAGCCGCGCAGATTGAATTGACGCGCTTGCAAATCGTCAACAGCGCCGCCTACCTTGCCACCCAACTCAAAGACGGCGAACCTTGCCCCGTATGCGGCTCGCTCGAACACCCCGCCGTTATCGCCGACGCCATACCGACCGCCGACGAAATCAAAGCCGCTCAAAGGAATGTCGAACGCCTCACGCACGATAATTCTCAACAGGAACGAACCGTTGCCAAAATGGCTGGCGAATTGTCTTCGCGGGAAAATCAGCTGAAAGATTTTGATGACGTGCCCGACTCGCAAGCGGCGAAAAATATTCACGAAGACGCCAAGCAAAAATCCGCCGCGCTCGCCGAATGTCGAAGGCGCATAGAAAAGGGCAACCGTTGCGTTGAAGAGAACAACTCCGCGCTGAAAGCCGCCGACAACGATAAAAACGCCGCGAAGGAGTTGGTAGCCAAGCTTGCGGGCGAAATCGACGGACTTCAAAGCAAAGTGCCCGAAAAATATTCCGACAATCGCCAACAGCTTGCCACGGACTTGAACGCGGCGCAAAACGAATTCAAGCAGCTCGACACCGCATGGAAAGCCGCTCAAGAACAATTCCGTAAAGCCGAAACGACAAAATCTGCGCGGGCGGCGACACTCGCCAACATACAGAAAAATTTCGACAACCTTCAAGCGGCTGTGGCAGGCAAGACGCCTCCCGATTTGGATTCGCTCAAAGAGCAGGCTGATGCGGCAAGGGAAAGCTACAGCTCGGCAATCGGTGAGGAAGCAAGGCTCGAAAAGGACTTCAACGCGCTGAAAGAAAACTTTGACAAGCGGGCGGCGGTCAAAGCACAACTCGACGTTGCCGAAAAAATTTCCGAAATGTGGCGCAGACTGTCCGACGTTGCCAACGCGACGGGCAGGGGCGAAGCGGAGCTGAAAATTTCCTTCCAACGCTACTACTTGTCGACGATGTTCAACGATGTCGTGACGGAGGCGAACAATCGGCTGCTGAAGATGAGCAACGGGCGATACCTGTTTCAAATGAAGGACGCGGGCAATACTAAGGCGAAAAGTGCCGGCTTGAACTTGGAAATTTGGGACGAATCCACGGGCTCGGCGCGTCCCGTCGAAACTTTAAGCGGCGGCGAAAGTTTTATGGCGTCGTTGTCATTGGCGTTGGGCTTGGCGGCTGTCGTTCAGAACAGAGTCGGCGGCATACAGCTCGACACAATTTTTATCGACGAAGGTTTCGGCTCGCTGGATATGGAGGCACTTGACCACGCCGTCTCAACGATTATCGAACAGAGCGGCGGGCGGCTTGTCGGCATCATTTCGCACGTCGAAGAGCTGAAAAGTCAGATACCCGTTCGGCTGGAAGTGACGGCGGGCAAGGCGGGCAGCCGCGCGAAATTTGAGCGATAGACGATTCACATTCAGAAAGGCAGAGGGTTTAAGCTTATGATTGAAATCTTTGACGGGGGCCGCTTTAGAAGCGGCGCAAGCGTGACGCTTGACCCAGATAGCGCGCCGTGCTGTCCGACACTTCACGCGTTATCGCCGCGACGGAACGCAACGCTAGCGCATTGCTAGTTTCGTATCTTTGGAGGAAACTTTTATGATTGAAATCTTTGACGGAGCAATGGGTACAATGCTCCAAGCGGGCGGGCTCAAGGCGGGTGCTTGTCCCGAATTGATGAACGTCGACGCCGCCGAGGTCGTCAAGCAGATTCACCGCGCCTATATCTACGCCGGCGCAACCATTATCGAAACGAACACTTTCGGCGCAAGCAGGCTCAAGCTCAATCACTACGGGCTTGCCGACCGCGTTCGCGAACTCAACTTTGCCGCCGTGAAAATCGCCAAGGATGCCGCGCAGGCTCAAGCAAAGGTCGCGGGCTCAATGGGTCCTACAGGAAAGTTTATCGCGCCATTGGGCGATTTGGACTTCGACGACGCCTACGACATTTTCCGCGAACAGGCAACGGCATTGGCGGAGGCGGGCGCAGATTTTCTGATTATCGAAACGTGCATTGACATTCAGGAGATGCGGGCGGCACTGCTTGCGGCAAAGGACGCTTGCAACCTGCCCGTAATCTGTCAGCTGTCGTATTCGGAGGACGGGCGCACCGTCACGGGCACAGACCCGCAATCTGCCGCAGTGATTTTGGAGGCAATGGGCGCGTCGATTATCGGCGTGAACTGCTCGCTCGGTCCCGAACAGCTCGTCCCCGTCGTCAAGGTTTTGGCGGAAAATTGCCGCGTACCCGTCAGCGTGCAGCCTAATGCCGGGATGCCCTACCTTGAAGGCGGCGTGACGAAATTCCCCATGGACGCAAAAACTTTCGGCTCGTGGGGCAAGGCTCTCGTCGAAGCGGGCGCGACTTACCTCGGAGGCTGTTGCGGCACGACGCCCGACCATATCCGCGAACTCGCCGATGCCGTCAAAAAACTAGTCCCCAGTCCCCAGTCCCTAGTCCCTAGAAAGCTGATGTTGGCAAGCCGCAGTAAAACCGTCGTCATTGACAAGACCACCACGACGCTGATTGGCGAACGAATCAACCCGACGGGCAGAAAGAAACTCGCCGCCGAAATTCGCGAAGGCTCGCTGTTGGGCGTCAAGCGCGACGCGCTCAATCAAGTCAAGGCGGGTGCACAAGTCCTCGACGTCAACATGGGCGTAGGCGGCATTGACCAGGCGACGATGATGGCAAAGGCCGTTCGCGAAATCGCGCAGATAACCGACGCCCCGCTTGCCATTGACACGAGCGACGTTGCGGCATTGGAGGCGGGCTTGAAAAGTTTCCCAGGACGTGCGCTGATTAACTCTGTCAGCGCGGAGCCCGAACGCCTCGAAAAATTTTTGCCGCTCGCCAAACGCTACGGCGCAGCGATTTTGATTTTGCCGCTCACCGCTCACGGCGTCCCGAAAACTGCCGACGAACGCGCTCAAGTTGCGGCAACGATAATCGACGCGGCGAAGGCTCAAGGGCTCGACGACGGCGACTTCCTCCTCGACGCGCTGGTTATGACGATTTCCGCCGACGCCAACGCTTGCCTGGAAGTGCTGAAGACTTTGCGCTTCTACCGCGAACGCTTCGACTTGCCGACGACGATGGGCTTAAGCAATATTTCTTTCGGGCTGCCGAATCGCCCGCTGATTAACTCGACGTTCTTCGCCATGTGCCTTGCCAACGGGCTCGACGCGCCGATTATGAATCCTTACAACGAATCAATGCAGGACGTCCTCAAAGCCGCCGCCGCGTTGCTTGCCCGCGACCCGAATGGCTTGAACTTCAGCAGGAACAAGGAACAAGGAACAAGGGACAAGGAGCCGCTTGACTTGCCCGTTATCGACGCCGTTAAGTTGGCGATTCGGGAGGGCGACAAGGACGAAATCCCCGCGCTGATAAAAAAAGCCGTCGACGAAAAATTTTCTGCCGATGAGATAACCGAACGCGCTTTGACTGCCGCAATGAACGAACTCGGCGAAGACTTCGGCTCGGGCAAAATTTTCTTGCCGCAAGTGCTGTTGAGCGCGGAGACCATGCGCCTTGCCTTCGACGAACTCAAAAAGCTTTTCCCCGCGCAGGAGGCCAAGACTCAAGGGACGTTCGTTATCGCGACGGTAAAGGGCGACGTTCACGACTTGGGCAAGAATATCGTCGGCGCACTGCTCGCCAACAGCGGCTTTAAGCTCGTCGACCTCGGCAAGGACGTTGACTCGGCGGAAATTGTTCGCGCCGCGCTGGAACATGACGCCGATATCGTGGGCTTGTGCGCGCTGATGACGACGACGATGATTCAGATTGACAAGGTTATCGCTGATCTTCACGCGGCGGGCTCGGCGGCGAAGGTGATGGTCGGCGGCGCGGCTCTTACGCAGGAATATGCCGACTCGGCGGGCGCGGACGCTTATGCCAAGGACGGCGTGGAGGCTGTGCGGCTCGCGAAAAAAATGCTTGAAACGGTGAATCGCGATGGCTAAGCAAAAAAAATCCGCGCTGGCGAAGGCGACGGACTTGTTGGCGAATCAGGAACAAAGCTCGGTGGTTTTGCGGCGGAAATTGCTCGCTCGGAAATACGACGCCGCCGAAGTGGACGCCGCGCTCGAAAAACTCAAGCAGTACAACTATCTGGACGACGCGGAGGCTTGCCGGCGGCAGTTTGAAATTCTCTACTCGGAGGGCAAACTCGGCGTGCGGCAGATTGTCGTAAAGCTGATTCAGCGCGGCTTCGACAAAAACTTTATCGACAGCCTGATTCCCGCCGACGCCGACGCTCACGACTTGACGGTTGCCGCGCAGGTGCTCGAAAGGAAATTCACGCGCGGCAAGGTCGACAGGGCTAAGGCGTGGCAATTCCTGGCGGCTCGCGGCTTCGACGGCGAAATTATTTCGGCAATACTCGATGACTTCACGGGAGGCGAAACCTTTGCTGAATGACGAACTGCTTGCCCAAATCGAAACTTATCTGGCGGCGAACTTTATAGAGCCCGCACCCAAGCCTCCGAAGCTGCCGAAGCGGTCGGAACGCCTTGACGTTGTCGCAGTTCAGCATGCTTGCCTGTCGGTCGAACGTTTTGCGGCGAAAAGGAAAGTTGTCCCTAAAGCCAAGCTTGCCGAACACCTCAAGCAACTCAAAGAGACTTTCCCGCAATACTTGCTGAACTTCATAGCGGAGCGCGGGCGGAACGAAGTCGACGTGTACAAGCGGGCACGACTTAGCCGACAAATTTTTTCCAAACTGCGCACGCAAAAGGGCTACATGCCTCGCAAGCGGACGATTATCGCGATAGCCTTTGCCATGGAGCTGACGCTCGACGAGACGCAAGACTTGTTGGAGCGCGGCGGCTATTCGCTGTCGCCGTCAATCAAGGAGGATGTCATTATCAGTTTCTTCTTTGAAAATTAAATCTACGACTTCTTTGAGATAAACGAGGCGTTTTATCATTTCGGCTTCAAGCCGCTGAATTGAATTGTCACTTTCAAAGAGACCATTTCCCCTGCGATTTGTGCTACTGTACAATAAAAAATTTTTGCACAATCGGAAGGGGAAATTTTTATGAGAAAATTTATTGCCGCCGTTCTCTGCGCGGGTACGCTCTTCGGAAGTCGAATTGATGAAAGAATCTCGGCGATTAGGGTTTGTTGGTAAATTAACGAAGACGTTGCAAAGGTCAGAGGCGCGCAAGGACGCGCGCCGCCGGCAACAAAAACATGGAAGTTTTTTTGCCGGCACAAACGGCTTCGGTTTCGATTCCTGTGCAAAATTCGATTCGTTGCGGTTATGAGAGGTTTTTATCGCCCCGCGCGTAGCGGCGCAAGCGTGACGCTTGACCCAGTTGACGCGCTGAAACTCGTTGACGGCTTAAGGGTGGATGCCGCGTCCCAGCTGTTCCCCCGCTTTTAAAGCGGGTCTTTCGCCAGTGAAAGAAAGTAGATTCTAAACGCCGAATCAGAATCGACAAACTCAATTTACCAACAGACGCAAGCAAACCGCACGGTGTTTCAATCACGATTCAGTAAGGAGGGCTAATCAATGGCTTGGACAAGTTCAACGGCGATAATCGGCATGGGCATTAACGGCGTCACGAGCACGACGGGCAACAATGCGCTGATAGTCGGCGGCGATTATACGAACGATTACCTTGAAGTTTACGGTGCGAACGATACGGTACTCGGCGGCGACGGCTCCGATTCTATCGGCGCAATGCTTTATCCCGCGCAGGGCATGAATGGCAACAACGCTTGTCTGAACGGCAACAGCGGCAATGACATTTTGATAGCGGCTCCGATTCAGGGTGCGCAATACGCCATGCTGATTGGCGGCTTGGGCACGGACACTTTCGGCATAGGTTGCAACAGCGATTCGACAATCAACGCGGTTATCGAAGACTTGAACGTTCGCACGGAACCCGTTGGCATTTTCTACGAGGACTACGACGACGGGAAATTTACTTGCTACTTGTCCGATACGGGCTCATCGTTCGCGACGACGAAGGCAGATTGAACGTCATGCTGAAGGGCGTCTACGATATCAATTACGTTTTGAACTACGGCGTCATTTGGGTTTATCCCGGCGGCGTGCGCTCGAACAGCGTCGTCAATGTGGCGTCGACCGTCTGGTATAACGGCGAATGGAGAAGATTCGGCGACGTGGTGAATTACGGCGGCTACATTTCGGGGCTAAACCTCGACGGCAACAGGCTGACAATCAACAACTATCACGGCGGCAACGTGGCGACAAATGGCGTTTACGG
Organism: uncultured Selenomonadales bacterium; assembly: GCA_946407095.1. GTDB lineage: Bacteria > Bacillota > Negativicutes > Selenomonadales > Selenomonadaceae > Quinella. The sequence continues at coordinate 18,912 of CAMJMR010000005.1, forward strand.
TCTCGACGGCGTGATAGTCATCGACAACACGCAGAGCACGACGGGCAGATTTTTGGGCGGCAATGCGCAAGCGAATTACATCAGCGCGGGCAGCGGCGGCGATACCTTGTGGGGCGCGGCGAACAATGACGTATTAATCGGCGGCGCGGGTGCCGATAATTTTTGGTACGGCGCGAACGAAGGCGTCGACTTGTTTGCGAATGCCGATTGGCTAGACACCGTCACGCTTTACAACATGGGCTTGAACAATATCAGCGCGGTCTACGCCGAGGCGGGCAATATCATCTTGGCGCAGAATGAGGGCAACGCCGTTTCGATTCAATTCACCAGTGCTTACAGCCCGCTGATTAAACTTGCCGACGGCTCGCAATATCGCTACAATGGCACAAACGGCGCGTGGCAAAACTACTGACGCCCGCGCAGGGAGGCGATTGCGTTGCTATTGGCTAAGGAGCAGGCGGCGGCTGTTGAAAAATTTCGGACAAAAAAATTCGACCGCGTGACAGTGAATGTACCGAAGGGCAAGCGCGACGCTTACAAGCTTGGCGCGGAATTTTTGGAGTTAAGCCTTTCGGTACTGATTCAAAACGCTGTCGAAGATTATTTGGAAAATAATTTGGGCAAATCCCCCGTCAAGGTTGAAAAGCCCGTCGTCGAAGAGAAATTAAAATTATCGGCGGCGGAGCGGCAGCTTCTCGAAAATTTTGCCAAGCTGCCCAAAAGCATTCAGAAAAAATTCGCGGGATTGATTAAAGACTTCGCCCGGCAAGATTCGTGACGCCGCGCAGTTTTTTGGAGCTTGTCAAAAGCGGCAGGCTCCTTTATATTTTCAACACTGCGGCCGCACAACACGAAAGGAGAATCAGCATGGAAGAGATTATCGGCAAGTACAACACGGCACTTTCATTCGCCAAAGAGATTGAGCCGACCGCTCGCGAACAGATACGGCGCATGTGCAATTACGAATTCACTCGCGACAGCAAAATCCGAATCATGCCGGACGTGCACGCGGGCAAAGGTTGCACAATCGGCACGACGATGACCGTAACCGACAAGGCTGTACCCAATATCGTCGGCGTGGACATAGGCTGCGGCATGTACACCGTCAAGCTTTCGGACGCGGCCGTTGACTTCGCGCGCGTCGACGAGGCGGCTCACTATATCCCTTCGCGGCGAAACGTTTGGGACTTCAAGCAGGAACGCTTCGACTTGACGGAGCTGCATTGTTATCGCTCGCTGAAGGAGACGCGTTGGATTGAGCGGAGCATGGGCACGCTCGGCGGCGGCAATCACTTCATTGAAATTGACCGCTCGACCGACGGCACGTTTTACTTGGTGATTCACACGGGCTCAAGGAATTTGGGCAAGCAGGTCGCCGAAATTTATCAGCGGCTCGCTATCGACTTGGCTTGCGGCAAGGACAAATTCTTTCAGCAAAAAGACGAAATTATTGCCGTGTACAAATCGCTCGGCCGCAAAAAGGAAATTCAGTCGAAGTTAAAGGAACTCGAAAAGGAATACAAGGGGCGCAAGGCGTCGATGCCCGATGATTTGTGCTACGTCTACGGAAAATATTTTCATCAGTACCTGCACGACATGGAGCTTTGCCAGACGTTCGCCAGGCGCAACCGTGAACTTATCGCGAAAATTTTGCTCGGCAAGGCGGGCTTGACGGGCGGGGAGGCCTTCCACACGATTCACAACTACATTGACGTTTCGGAGCTGATTATCCGCAAGGGCGCAATCGCCGCTCACAAGGGCGAAAAAGTTTTGATACCGCTGAACATGCGCGACGGCTCGGTTTTGGCTGTCGGCAAGGGCAATGCCGATTGGAACTTCAGCGCGCCGCACGGAGCTGGGCGCATCATGTCACGTTCCGAAGCCAAGGAACTCTTGAACATGGACGACTACAAAGCGTCAATGGCGGGCGTCTACACCACCTCGGTCAGCGAAGGCACGCTCGACGAAAGCCCCCAAGCTTACAAATCCCTCGACGACATCATTGACGTTATCGGCGACACCGTCGACATCGTCGAAATAATGAAGCCCGTCTACAACTTCAAGGCGGAGGGGTGAGGCGTGGAAACCGCCTTGACCTGCCCGATAATAGCCATTCCTTTGACGAGGCACGTCGAAAGGTTATCGGTATGGCATACGGAATTTTATTCGTTATTTACACCGAACGCGGCGAAAGGATTCGACTCATTTCCGCCCGCGAAGCTGAAGAAGATGAAAGGAGGGATTATTATGCCTACGGAGGACTTGGAATACTATACGATGAGAGTGGGCGAACCGTTGACGGCGGAGGAGAAAGCTGAAATCGCCGCGCTCAAAGGTCGTCCGATTGTATACGACGAGGACTGCCCGCCCATGAGCAAGGAAGAGCATGAAGAAATTCGCTATCTGATTCGCAAGTACAAGACGCGCTACATAACCAACGAAATGTGGATGAAAGAATTCCCCGAACGCTTCAAGAATCGTGGCGTCGGCTGAATTTTTTATCAAGGCGGAGGGTCGGGGCATGGACACGATTGAATTCCGATTGAGCGCGTTCAACTACACCGCTTATTCTAAACCGAGACTTACGAGCGCGAAGAACTTGCCGCCATGCTGAAGAAAATCTTCGACGCCCTGCTGAACGACAAATATTTTCCGTATTCGTATCCGTGCTTTTGGTATCTTGGCGAAAGTGACGAATCCGACACCGTGCTTGACGCGATAGAGGCGGCGCATCCCTATTGGACAAACGGCGACGTTTGCAACTGCGCGGTAGAGACAGGGCAACTCAAGCTTGCGCCGCGCCACGAAAAATATCTTGGACACTACAAGAAAATGCTGACCGATTATGTCATTCCCGACAAGTGGTTTGAGTGAATTTTTGTCGGCAACAAAAAAACCGTCCGAAGAAATTTTCGGGCGGTTAATTTTTTATCTGCGCGGCGTCTTATTTAGTCAAGAGGTCGGTGACTTTGTTGGCGAGGTCGGCGGGATTTTCGGGCATGACGCCTTCGATAAGCAACGCCAACGCGTAAAGCGTGGTGCACAGGTCTTTGAATTCGGGCGCGTCCTTGCCGAGTGCGTGGAGACTTTCGAGCTTAGCAAAGACGGCGTGATTCGGGTTGAGTTCCAAAATCTGCGTCGCCTTGAAAAGCGGATTGTTCATTGCGGCGAAAGTCTTTTCCATGGACAGCGAAGGACCGCCTTCGCCCGTGGCAAGACACACCGCGCCCGATTTGAGCCGCGAAGTCAAGCGCACTTCCTTGACGTCGTCGCCGATGGCCTCCTTCACGTCCTTAAGCAGGTCTTCATGCGTCTTGGCAATTTCTTCGACTTCGGCCTTGACTTTCTGCGATTCGGCGTCGTCGAGTTCAAAGCCTTCGCGGGTTATCGATTGGAAATGTTTTTCGGCGTATTCGTGCAAAACGTCAATCGTGAATTCGTCGACGGGGTCGGTCAGGTAAAGCACCTCAAGCCCGCGGTCGCGCAACAATTCCATTTGCGGGAGCCGTTCAATCGCCGCAGAGTCTTTGCCCGCCGCGCAGTAGATTTGCTTTTGCGATTCGGGCATTCGTTCAACGTATTCGGCGAGCGTGGAAAGTTTTCCGTCCTTCGACGTCTGGAACATGAGTAAATCTTTCAAGCTGTCGCGCGCCTTGGTATCGAACATGCTGTTGTAGACGCCGAGCTTGATTGACTTGCCGAATTCGCGCCAAAATTCTTCGTACTTGTCGCGGTCGTCCTTGAGCATCTTGCCCAGCTGCTTGAGGATATTTTTTTCCAACGCCTTGCCGATGACTTTGACTTCGGTGCTCTTCTGGAGGATTTCGCGGGAAATATTCAGCGGCAAGTCGGGCGAATCAACCAGCCCTTTGACGAAACGCAACCATTCGGGCAGAAAGTCTTTGCACTTGTCCATAATGAAAACGTGGCGCGAATACAGCTGCAAGCCGGCTTCGTAGTCGGAATAGTACAGATTGGGCGCAGCGTGCTTGGGTATGCAAAGCAGCGCGGTGTATTCGACGGTGCCCTCCGCCTTGACGTGGAAAATTTCAAGCGGCGCCTCCCACTCGTGCAGTTGGTGCTTAAAGAAGTCGTCGTACTCTTCGCGCGTGATTTCGGACTTGTTGCGCGTCCAAAGCGGCTTCATGGAATTGACCGTGCGAATTTCAATCGTTGGCTCGTCCTCTTCCTTGCCCTTGATTTCAAAACTCATCTTGACGGGATAGCGTACGAAGTCGGAATACTTTTTGATAAGGCGTTCGATTTCGTAGATGTCGGTGAAGTTGTATTCGTCGTCGCCGCAAAATTCGGGCTTGAGGTGCAAAATAATCGTCGTGCCGCGAGAATCTTTGTCGCAGTCTTCGATTTCGTATTCGCCCGCGCCGTCCGAAGTCCACTTGACGCCCTGCGCGGTGCCCGCCTTACGAGTGAGGAGTTCGACTTTTTCTGCAACGATGAACGCCGAATAAAAGCCCACGCCGAATTGCCCGATGAGTTCCTGCGCGGCGGCGTTCGAGGCTTCGCGAATCTTGTCGAGAAAATCTTTGGTGCCGCTCTTGGCAATGGTGCCGATGTTGTTAATGACTTCGTCGCGCGTCATGCCGATGCCGTTGTCGCTGACGGTAATGGTCTTGGTGTCGGCGTCGGGGATAACGAAAATTTCGGGCGCGGTGTCGTCGGCGAGGTCTTTGTTCGTGAGCGATTCGATTCTAAGCTTGTCGAGCGCGTCGCTTGCATTCGAGATGAGTTCGCGCAAGAAAATTTCCTTGTTGGTGTAGATTGAATTGACCACGAGGTCGAGGAGCCGTTTGGTTTCGGCTTGGAACTGCATTTTCTCTGCTGACATAAAAAATTTTGCCTCCTGTTTATTTTGAAAGGATAGAGTAAAGCACGCCGAGCGCAATGCCGATATACGAAATATCAACGGTTGAAATGTTCGGCAGGAATCGACGGTTGTCGTCTGCTTTATCTTTGAGCGCGTCGATTTTTTCTTCAAGCCTGTCAATGCGCTTGTTCGTTTCCCGTAGCTGAGCCAAAAGCATTTCGGCATAAGTCGAGCGTTCGCGAGTTTGACTTTTTCTGTAAGGTCGCCGCGCAGGCATAAAGACACCTCCTTGGCAACAAATAAAATCGAGCGAGCTTTTTGCCCGCCCGCGAAAAATTTTTATCGCAACTTACTTGAACAGCAAACTGACCGAGCGGTGAGCTTGAATGTTCAAAATGACGTCGCCGATAGCATCCGCCATGGTGAGGACGGTGATTTTGGGCGATTGCTTTTCGGGCGGCAAAGGAATGGTGTCGGTGATAACGAGCTGTTCGATATCGGAGTTGTTGATTTTTTCGACGGCGTTCTTGCTTAGGACGGCGTGCGTGCACGCGGCGATAACCTGCTTTGCGCCGAGCCGCTTGAGAGCCTTCGCGCCTTCGCAGAGGCTGCCCGCCGTGTCGACGATGTCATCAACCATAAGCGCAACTTTGCCCTTGACTTCGCCGATAATGCTCATAACTTCGGCTTCGCCGGGACGCGGACGCCGCTTTTCAATAATGGCAATGGGAGCCTTGAGGTAGTCGGCGAGTTCGCGGGCACGAGTGACGCCGCCGAGGTCGGGCGAAACGACAACCAAATCGTCGCCGAAATCGCGTTCGCGGAAATAATCCGCCAGGACGGGAGCCGCCTTGAGGTGGTCAACGGGAATGTCGAAGAAGCCTTGAATTTGTCCCGCGTGCAAGTCGACAGTCAAAACGCGCGTCATACCCGCCGCAACCATCAAATTCGCAACGAGCTTGGCGGAAATAGGCTCTCTGCCGCGCGTCTTGCGGTCTTGACGGGCGTAGGCGTAGTAGGGCACGACCGCCGTGATTGAATGCGCCGAAGCCCGCTTGCAGGCGTCAGCCATAATCAACAAGTCCATTAAGTTATCGTTGACGGGTTGCGATGTCGGCTGAACGATGAAAATATCTTTGCCGCGAATGCTGTTGCTTATCATGACTTGCGATTCGCCGTTGTTGAAGCGTCCGACGAATGTGTCGAAAATATCGACGCCCACGCGCTTGGCGATTTTCGCCGCCAATTCGGGATTGGCGTTGCCCGTCATCAAACAGAGGTTACTCGTGTTGCCGTTAATGCTCACGTCTAACAACTCCCTCAAAAAATTTTTGCGCCCGAAATTTCAGACGAACTCGACTTCCTTGCCGACGAAAGACCCGCCGTCAGGTGCTTTAATGGCGAAATTCTTCAGCATGGCGTCCAACATTTTATGCGCGTCGTCGCCGCGAAAGTGCACAAAGGAAATTTCATACTCCTTGCCGTCAATGCGGCAGTGCGTGAAGCGGCGGGCAGACATGTGCTCGTTCAACGTCAAGAGAAACAAATCGCGGACGCCGATTTTGTATTCGTAAACAACTTTGTGCACGCGTCAAGCCAGCGGCGTCTTCTTGCCGTAAAGCAGCAAATCCCACACGTCATAGGCTTGCACTTCGCCCGAAAGAATGCCTTCCGACGCCTGCAGGAGGTTGCCGTTGCACAGCGCGGGATTGAGATAAAAGCCCGATTCAAGGTCGGTCTCGAAGGGCACGAAGCAAGCTTTCTTCGCGTAGGGCAGGCAGTCAAACCGCTCCAAGACGGCGGGGCTCGACGTGTGCATGGTGACCAGCACGTTCGACCAATTAATCTTGTCCTTGCGCTCGTTCCACAGCTCCAAGGCGTCGGCGTCATTGGCGTAGCTGTTCATAAACCATTGCGTGCCGTCCAGCCAGAAAATCGGGTAGCTCAAGCCCAAGTCGGCATTGTATTCCGTGCGCTCGAAGTGCAAATCTTTTTTGAGATGCCAACGCGCCTCCGGCAGGAAGTTCATGAAATGTTCCTCGGAAGTGTACATGCCGATTGTCGGCGACAGTTCGGGCAAGCCCAGCTTGTCATAGGCGATGCCTGCCCACCAGCCCATTGACAAAATCGACAGGTCAGATTTGCGCAGCGCGGCGTATTTTTCAAGCGTGAAGCCCGGCAAGCAAACCGTGCGGTCAAGGACGAACTTACTGGTGTCCAAGCCGAGCTTTTGAGCCTCCGCGACAATCGGCGCGAGGTCGACGTCATGCCCCGTCACCAAAACCAAATCGTAGTTGAGATTGACGAGTTCGCGCTTGTCGATGACGTTGTTGAGCTTGTTAATTGGCATGGGTATCGATTCGACGACGCCCAAAATATTCACGCTGCCCTTAGGTTTGTCCAGTGCCGCGAAGGCGGGTCGCAAAAAACTTTGAGCCGTCGCCTTGCTCTTCGTGGCTATCGTGTCGTATTGCACCCAAACTACTACGTTCATGAAAATACCTCCTTGATTAAGGACGTGGGTTGTTGGCAGTCTTATCAACTTTCTTTTGCTGCGCCCAAAAGAAAGTTGCAAAGAAAAGGGCGTATCGCCGACCACCGTCGAAACGTCCGCGCTACCCGAAGCCGTGTGTGCGCCGTGATATTCGTCATTTCTAATTGTTTACCAACAGCCCCGCCGCCTTACTTCCTTTTGTCGTTCCAAACTTCGATATTGGTTTGACGGGCGCGGGCAACAGCAAGATTCCCTTTGGGCACGTCCTTGGTTATGGTAGAGCCCGCAGCGATATACGCGCCCTCTTCGACGGTGACAGGCGCAACCAGATTCGTATTGCACCCGATAAAGGCATTGTCGCCTATCGTCGTGCGGAATTTCCTTTTGCCGTCGTAATTGCAAGTGACCGTGCCGCAACCGATATTGACGCCGCTGCCGACGTCCGCGTCGCCGATATACTGCAAGTGCGGGAGCTTAGTCCCGTCGCCGATAATCGAATTCTTAATCTCGACGAAGTTGCCGATTTTGACGTTCCCGCCAATCGTCGTGCCGGGGCGTATGTGGACGTAGGGGCCAAGCGTGACGCCGTCGCAAATTTCCGCCTCGTGGCAGTAGCTGAACTGCGCGGTAACCCTATTGCCGACAACCATATCCGTGAAGCGAATGTTCGGACCGATATTGCAGTCTTCGCCGATAATCGTCTTGCCCTCAAGGTAGGTGTTGGGGTGGATAATCGTGTCCTGCCCGATTTGAACGTCGCAGTCGATGAAAGTCGTATTGGGGTCGACAATCGTGACGCCGCTGTCCATGAGTTCGCGTTCCTTGCGCATGCGGAGGGCTCTGTCGGCTGCGGCGAGTTGAATTCTGGAATTTATGCCGAGGGTTTCGTCGGCGTATTGAGCTTTGAACGCGCCGATTTGTTCGCCTTCCGCCATGAGAATCGGCAAAACGTCGGGCAAGTAGTATTCGCCCTGCGCGTTGTCGTTTTTGACTTTGGTGAGCGCGCCGAAAAGTTTTTGCACGTCGAAGCAGTAGACGCCCGCGTTGACTTCGTCGATTTTCTTTTCAAGGTCGGTGGCATCCTTATCTTCGACGATTCTTTCAAACGAGCCGTCGAGGTCGCGAATGATTCTGCCGTAGCCCGTAGCGTCGGGCATTTTCGCGGTTAGGACGGTCGCCGCGCAGTTTGAGGCCTCGTGAGCGGCTACTAAATTTTTCAGCAGTTCGCCCGTCAAAAGCGGGGTATCGCCGCACAAAATTAAAACGGTGCCTTTCGACTCCGCAAAATTTTTTTCGGCCGCAAGCACTGCGTGACCCGTGCCGAGCTGTTCGGCTTGCAAGACGAATTCGACGCCCGTTATCGTTTTTTCGACGAGCTCCGCGCCCGAACCGATTACCACGACTTCACGCGTCGAGCCCGCTTTTTTCGCCGCGTCTATCACGTGCTGAAGCATGGGCTTGCCGCCGACTTTATGCAAAACTTTAGGGACTTTGCTTTTCATGCGCGTGCCCTTGCCCGCTGCCAATATCAATGTTTCCAAGTTCATAAACAGCCCTCCTGTTCAAGCTGTCTTACTGAATTTTTTTGCTTTGTTGCGTTTCTTCATGTCCAAAATCTTCCTTAACTGCAACAGCTCTTTGTAAAGTTCGGTGTCCGCGTAAATGTACTGCACAAAGCTGTTTTTGTCGTCAAGCTTAATGTCTTCGAGTTTGCTCGCCTTGGGAATGGGGTCGCCGCACTCTTCCGCATCCCACAACATCAAATTCAAAACGTCCGTCGCGTACTCAATCGCTTCGTTCAAAGAGTAGCCGTCCGTAAACCAATTATCGGCGTCGGGAAATGTAACAATGTAAACTTGCTCAGGCTCATACCAAGTGAAGACGGCAGGATAAACGTATTTCATTTGTTCATTCCTTTGCGCATTGCCTTGAGCAAAGTTTCTTCGGCGCGTTCCATGTGGCGTTCGGCGGCGTCGCGAGCGGCGTCCACGTCGCCTGCAGCTATCGCCTCCACCATTGCGCGGTGCTCTTCGAGCGTCTCTTGCAGGCGGCCGGGATAGGACATCGACAGCGTGCGGAAGCGGGCGAGCTGTTCCTTGAGGTTGCTGATAATCGCTACGAGGCGGTCGTTGCGGCTGACTTGATAAAGCAGCCCGTGAAATTCAACGTCCGTCGCTACGATTTTGTCAATGTCCTTGCGTTCGATGTGCCCTTCGATTTCGGCGAGCAGGGTGCGAAGTTTTTCCAATTCTTCGGGCTCAATGCGAATGGCCGCCAAGCCCGTCGACAGCGATTCGAGTGCCGAGCGGATCTCAAAAATTTCTTTGACGTCGTGCACGGACACGCTTGAAACGTAAGTGCCTCTGCGCGGCATCATGATAACGTAGCCTTCCTGTTCGAGCTTGCGAATGGCCTCGCGGACGGGCGTGCGACTGATACCGAGTTCCTCTGCGAGTTGCACTTCCATTAGCCTTTCGCCCGGCTCCAAAATCCCGCGCCTTATCGCGTCGCGCAGTGCCTCGCAAACGGTTTCGCGCAACGGCTGATAGCTGTCTATTGTTATCGGTTGCAGTCTGTTGCCCATAGTCATTCATCCTTACTTGAATTCAATTCGTGATTGGGTGTGTGTTGGAAAATTGGGTTTGTCGGCTTCGATTCGGTGTTGTGATAAATTTTGTATTTAGAATCAACTTTCTTTTGCTGCGCCCAAAAGAAAGTTGCAAAGAAAAGGGCGTATCCGCCGACCACCGCCGCAACGTCCGCGCTACCCGAAGCCTGGTGTGCCCGCTTATTTCGCGTCACGCTCAATAGCGCGGGCGAGCCGTCATCCATGACGGCTTTAAATTCGCGGTGCTGATTTTGTTGTCAAAAAGTTTTCGTGACAAAAACCTGCGCGGCGTCAACGCTTGCGGCGATTCTTTCAACGGAGGCGTCGTCGTCAGTCAAAGCGAAAACCGTCGGGCCGGAGCCGCTCATCAAAGCGACACTTGCGCCGGCGGAAAGGAAATTTTTCTTGCAGTCGGTAACGGCGGGGATTTTTTTCAGCGCGACGCTTTCCAGGACGTTGGAGAAATTTTTAAAAGCCGCGTCGTAATCCCCGCGCTTCAACTGCGCGATGATCTCTTGCGTGGGCGGATGAGTCGTTGCGGGATTGGCGTCGTAGTTTTTGTAAGCCCAAGCCGTGGAAATTTCGCCGTCGGGCTTAGCCAAAACAACGTTGAACTTTTTAATCGGAGTGAGGCGCGTCAAAATTTCGCCGCGACCTTCGGCAAGACACGTGCCGCCGATTAGGCAAAAGGGTACGTCGGAGCCGACACGCGCGCCGATTGTGCAGAGTTCGGTTTCGGTCAAGTTCAGCTCGTAAAGGCGATTCATGCCGCGAATAACCGCCGCCGCGTCAGCAGAGCCGCCCGCCAAGCCCGCCGCCGCAGGGATTTTCTTCACCAGCTCAATCACGACGCCCAAATCTTTGCCGCAAAACTTTTGGAGCTCAAGAGCCGCACGCCACGCCAAATTTCTTTCGTCGTCGGGAATGTTTTCGCCGCCGATTATCCCCGTTGCGTTCATTGACAATTCGACGCCGCCCGAAATTTTTTTCAGCGTCACTTCGTCGGCAAGCTCAATCGTCTGCATTATCATCGACACTTCGTGATAACCGTCAGCCCTCACGCCCAAAATGTCCAGCGTCAGATTTACTTTCGCCCTCGCCAATTCCTTAAGCATTAACTCACCACGCCTTTAAATTTTCGGCGAAATTCTACCACGCTTTATTTTCTTTGGCAAGATTAGGTGCTGTTGGCAAATTTTAGCAAGTGACGGTTATTTTTCCGTCTGACGTCCGCTTTATAAGCGGGAATCTAGCAATGCGCAGGCATTTTGTATCGGCGCGGCTATAACGTTCAAAGTATCGGCTGGCACGGCGCGCTATCTGGGTCAAGCGTCACGCTTGCGCTTTTAAAGCGGCAAAAAGCCCTCCGAAAACTCGGAAGGCTTCATTTGACGCTAAGGAACTTATTGCCCGCCGCCACGAATCGCCACGGGTAATTTGCCGCTTCGCCCGCGTAGTCGACGTTGATTCTCTTCGTTGCCGCGACTTCCGCTTGAAAGTCCGTCGTCTCGATGAAAATTTCTTCGCCGCAAAAATCCGCGCCGTAAAAATTTTTCGTCACGCCCAAGGCCTGCGACAACTTGCCCGGCCCCGAACACAGCTCGCGAAGATTTTGCTTGCCTCGTCGACGCCTCATAAGCTCGACGCCATCCGTCGGCTCCAACGCCCGAATCAAAACGGCTTCGGGGACGCCCGCGACGTTGGCGACGACGTTAGTGCAAAGATACATGCCGTAAATCAGATAGACGTAGGCATAGCCGCCCGCGCCGAAGAAAATTTTCGTGCGCTCGGTCTCTCCGCGATACGAATGCGCCGCCGCGTCCAGCTTGCCCATGTAAGCCTCCGCCTCGACGATTATGCCGCCCGCCGCGCCGTCTGGCAAATTCGTCACCAATTTCTTGCCGATAAGCTCGCGGGCTACCGTCAAGCCGTCTCGCAGATAAAATTCGCGCTCAAGCTTCATTAATCGACTTTAACTTTCATCCACAGGCTGTTGTAGTATTCGTCCATTTGGTTGCCGAGATATTGATAAGTTTCCTGCCCTTTGTAGGTTTCGGGCGAAGGGAAGGCTATCGGCGAATTTTTAACCGCCTCGTCCTCCTCCAGGTCGCGGACACCCGTGTTGGGCGTCGAATAGCCCAGATAATCGAAGTTCATGACGGCGATATCGGGGCGGCACATGAAGTCGATAAATTTGTGCGCGGCGTCGACGTTCTGCGCGTCCTTGGTGATAACCCAGCCGTCAATCCAAAGGTTTGTACCCTCGCGCGGAATGGCAAAGGCCATGTTCGGATTCTCGCGCAGGACAATCAAAGCCTCTCCCGAAAACACGACGCCCATTGCCGCTTCGGAATTGATAAGCTTGTCCTTGACTTCGTCGACGACGTAAGCTTGAACCAGCGGCTTTTGCTTCATTAACATTGCCTGCGCTTCCGCCAAAACGGTTTTGTCGGTCTCGTTCATGCTGCGTCCCATGAGTTTAAGCGGAATCATCATGGCATCGCGGGCAGAGTCTTGCATAAGGATTTGCCCCTTGTACTTTTCATTCCAAAGGATGCTCCAGCTGTCGACGGGCTCGGTCACCTTGGTCTTGTCGTAGATTATGCCGACAGTTCCCCAGCAGTAGGGCACGGCGTACTTGTTGCCGGGGTCGAAGGTCTCGGCCTGCTTGAAGAATTCCTCGCCGATATTTTTCTTGGCGTCGGGCAGTTTGCTGAAGTCAAGCGGCTGAAGCAAGTCGTTGCTAATCAGCTTTTGAATCATGTAGTCGGACGGGCAAATAACGTCGTAGTGGACGGCGCCCTCGGCCACGCGCGGGAACATGCTCTCGTTGGTGTCGAATTCGTCAAGGATAACGTGAATGCCCGTTTCCTTCTCGAAAATCTTCAGCGTTTCGGGGTCAAGGTAGTCTCCCCAGCTGTAGACGTAGACTTCCTGCTTTTTATCGCCGCCGCCCGAACCGCAGCCCGCGATACCGAATGCCAGACAGCTCACCAACAAGAGCGCAAGAACTTTTAGTTTCACGATAAAACCTCCTTAAATAACGCCACGAATTTTGAGGCCGCCATGGACGGCGGCCGCCGGCAACAAAAACATGGAAGTTTTTTTGCCGGCACAGACGGCTTCGGGTTGGCGTAACGCTTCGGCAACGACTGCTTTACGCCCCCGCGAGGCGCCTTTTCTTTTTGCTACTTTTTCTTTGGGCGTGCAAAGAAAAAGTAGATCCTAAATATAAAAGCCATCGAACCGCCGAATCGCCGCCGACAAACTCAATTCACCGACAGTCCCTAAAGAACCTCCTCAAAATGTTTCAGCTTGCGACGGTTAATCGCAAACAGCAAAACAAATATCAACACGAAGAAAAACACCAGCGTCGACAGCGCGTACATTTCGGGATGAACCCCGATTTTTAATTGCGCGTAAATCGCCGTCGTCAGGGTGTCGACGCCCGCGCCCTTCGTGAAGTGCGTGATTATGAAGTCGTCGGCGGACATGGTGAACGCCAACAGGAAGCCCGCGAAGATACTCGGCCGCAATTCGGGCAGGACGACGCTCGTAAAGGCTTTGAACGGCGACGCGCCCAAATCCAACGCCGCCTCGTAAAAACTTTTGTCCAAGGCCATAAGCTGCGGCATTATGCACAAAATCACATACGGCACGTTAAAGACGATGTGCGCCAACAAAATCGACACGTAGCCCAGCTTGAGACCCATGCCCATGAACAAAAGCATAAGCGATATTCCCGTCACGATGTCGGCGTTGAGTATCGGAATGTTCGTCACGCTCATGAAGGTCGCTCGCCACTTGCGCGAAAGCTCCTTCATTGCCACGCACGTTATCAAGCCCAAAATCGTCGCAATGCCCGCCGACAACAAGCCGATTGACAGCGTGTTCGACAGCGCGTCGGCAAGGCGATTGTCGTTGAAAAGTTTGACGTACCAATCGAGCGTGAAGCCCGTCCAGTGCCCGCGATAACGACTTGCATTGAACGACTGCGCGATTAAAACGCCAATCGGCGCGTACAGGAACAGGAAGATTATCGCCAAGTAGATTTGCTTAATGTATTTCATTGCGCCTCCTCCTTGAGCGGGTCGAATGTCGTCGTCAAAAGCATGTTCAGCACAATGAAAACCATCAAGATAACCGACAACGCGCAGCCGACGTGCCAATCGTATTGGAAAGTGAATTCCTGTTCGATTATGTTGCCGATTAGCAAGAGCTTGCCGCCGCCGAGCAGTGCGCTGATAACGAACGTCGTGAGCGCGGGGATAAACACCATCGTTATGCCGCTGACCGCGCCGGGGATTGTTAGCGGCAAAATCACGCGCCAAAACGTTTGCCAAGCACTTGCGCCCAAATCCTGCGCGGCCTCCAGAATGCTCTTGTCAATCTTCGACAGCGAGATGAACAGCGGCAAGACCATGTACGGCAGGAAGTTGTAGACCATGCCCAAGACGATTGCGCCGGGCGTGTTTATCATCTGCAGGTCGGGCAAGCTCAACAGCCGCATCAGCTGATTGATTATGCCGTTGCCCTCAAGTATCGTTTGCCAAGCCATCGTCGACAAAAGCGAATTCATCCACAGCGGCAGGATAAACAGCAACGATATTATCGTCGTGTTGTCACGTTCGCGCTCCGTCAAGATTAAGCACAGCGGGTAGGCAAGCAACAGGCAGACGACCGTACTTATCAGCGCAAGCGCAACCGACAGCTCCAACGCGTCCCAAAAGCCGTGCTGAAGTATCAAGCCCATGTTCAGCAGTGAAAAGTTGCCCGCTTCGTCCGTGACGCCGTACCAGACAATAAAAATCAGCGGGACGAAAATAAACAATCCCGCCCAAATCAAAAACGGCGTCAGCAAAATATTTCGTATGCCGCGCTTAAACATCTTGAGCAACCTCCTCGTCTTCGGATTGAGGCTTGCTCATGATTTGAATGTTTTCGGGCGCGACGTGCAAGCTAACCTGTTCGCCGACCGTGCGCCCTGTCGTCGACTGCACCAGCCATTCGAAGCCGTCAGCCTCAACGTCAATGTCATAGGACATCCCCCAGAACACGACGCGAGTCACCACGCCGTTGAAGGCACCTTCCTGCGGCGCGGCAAGCTTAATATCTTCGGGGCGAATCTGAACGTCAACGGGGCATTCTTCGGGGAAGCCGACGTCGACGCAAGGGTATTCGCGTCCGAAAATGCGGACAACCTTATCGCGAACCATGACGCCGTCGATTATGTTGCTGTCGCCTATGAAGTCGGCCACGAAGGCGTTTTCGGGCTCGTTGTAGACGTTTTCGGGCGTACCGACTTGCTGAATGTAGCCCTGATTCATGACGACGACTCGGTCGCTCATCGACAAAGCCTCTTCCTGGTCGTGCGTCACGAAGATAAAAGTTATTCCGGTCTCTTTGTTGATTCGGACGAGTTCGCGGCGCATATTGCGGCGAAGTTTCAAATCAAGCGCACTCAACGGCTCGTCAAGCAAAAGAACCTTGGGCTCATTGACGACGGCGCGAGCTATGGCAATGCGTTGTTGTTGCCCGCCGCTCAGCCTGGTGACGTCGTTTTTTTCGTAGCCGTCAAGGTTGACGAGTTTCAGCGCGTACTTGACCTTGTCGCGAATGTAGTCGGCCGACTTGCCCGCGATTTTCGGACCGAATGAAATATTTTCCTCAACGTTCATGTGGGAAAAGAGAGAATACTTTTGGAAAACGGTGTTAATCGGCCTTCGATTGGGCGGCAGATTTGTAATGTCCTTGCCGTCGAAAATGACGCGTCCGGTGTCGGGCATTTCGAAGCCGCCGATAATCCTGAGCATCGTGGTCTTGCCGCAGCCCGACGGCCCCAAAAGCGTAATGAATTCGCTTTCGTAAATCGTCAAATCGATTTCGTCGAGCACGAGCAAATTCCCAAAAGACTTGGCAACATTTTCCAAGCGTATCAGTTCCCTTTTCATCTCCCAGCAACCTTCCAAAAAAAATTTGCGCCATTATACAAAAAAGCGGCGTCTCAATCAAGAAACGCCGCTGAAAATTTTCGCCGCCCGTCAAGCGGGACGATTGTCCTTCTGAATGCCTTTGCCGAAGACAACCTCGTTGAACTGTTGGCGAATTCTTTCGAGCCCTTCGCCGTTGAGTTGCGCCGCGAAGTTGAAGCCGCCGACCACGTTATCGAGCTACCGTTCGTCCAAGAGTTCGTCTTTGGCGGTTTTGCCGCTGATATCGTTCGCCATAACCGTCAGCCTCCCAAAATGTCATCGGTGCGCGTATCAGGATTTTTCATGCGTTGAAGAATTTCGTCGTAAGTTTTGGCGAAATGCGCCATTGACTCTTCGGAATAGCGGCCGGCGTCGTAATCCAGGAACATTTCGTAAAAGCCCAAGTCGTTTTCTTCAATTTCCACGTCAAGCGCGTTTTCGACGGCGGAAATTTCATTCGGCGGCATGTAAACGACTTTCGCAGGTAGGTCGCCCAAAACCGCGTCGCCGTTCATGCCCTTTTGGAAAATGAAGCTTACGCAGTCGTCCTCAAAGCCGCCGCTGTAAACCACGTCCAGACTTTTGCGGCAGAGCATGGAAATTTGAGATTGCCCGAACAATTTGTGCAAGAATTCTCCGACCGAAACATCTTCGTGAAAATCCCACGCGCAAGGGAATTGCTCCAACATCAAGCCCATAAGCCGCATCTCGCGCATATTCGTCCGCCCGTTGTGTATCCAGCTCATGATTGATTCTTTCGAGCCCGTGATTTTCGCCATCGTCAACATGCACGCGCCAAGGAAAAAAATATGTTCGCTAAGCTTGTTATCTCTGAAAAATTCGTTCGATATGTTTTTGAATTCGTATTCAAAATTGCCCTGCGTCCAGGCTGCCACGCCCTGCACGTCGACGGGCGGCAAGTGTTTCTTCGCGTCGAAGGGCGCAAGCATTTTCTTCCAGTAGTCGTGACCCTCGGCAAGATCCGACTCGGAAAGGTTTGCTTCTTCCTCAACGAATTCCGCGTAACTCAAAGGCGCGCGATTGCTTTTGCGCCCGCGATAGATTTTGTCCAGCTCGCGGTGAAAAATAATCGCCGCAGACACGCCGTCCATTATCGCGTGGTAAAAATCGACGTAAAGATATTTCGCGCTCGGCGTCACGAAGATATACACGCGATAGAGCGGCTTGTCTATCAAGTCGTAAGGCTCCGCCAAATATTTTTTAATCATCGTGAATTCTTCGTCCGTCCACTCCTCGATAACGACGGGCATCACTTTGCCGTCGAAGGTTTGGCAAAGCTCGAACGTTTCGGGGTGAAAGACCAATCGGCAACGGAAAATATCATACGTGTTCAAAATCTCGTTAATCGCGCTCGCCAAGTGTTGAATGTCGATTTGCGCCGAAAGTTTATACAGGCCGCCGATATTCATCATCGTCGACTTTGCCTTGTTGAAGTGCGTATCGATAAGCCAACGCTGAATTGGGCGAAGCGGGTAAAATTTTCTGCCTGAAACTTCCACAGCGATTCCTCCTTAAAGAACGACGACCAATTTATTTTCGTCGCCGCTTATCATGTAACTTTTTTCGCGGACTTTGTCAAGTAGCGGGCTTTGCGGGCAGCCGGGCTTGCCGTTGTCGCGAAAGATTAACGTCGTGCGCTCGGCGGGGATTATCGTCACTTCCAACTGAAATTTTCCTGCGCGGGCGGCGTAGACGTTAAACAAATCCTCAACCAGAGCCGTCAAGAAATTGTTCGGCGCAACTTTGGCATGGGAAAAATATTTCTCCAAGGCGGCCTTCAGCTCCGAAAGATTTTCCTGCGCCGCTTGCGTGTCGAACGAAAATTGCCGCGCAGATTGCCGCAAGTCAATCAGCAGGAAGCCGAACTTGTTGCGCGTCATTAGCCAAGTCAAAAACAGCGCGGCGGCAAACGATAAGCCGACGCCCAACCACATCTGCGGGAAGCCCCAATAACCCGCCGTCATGCCCGCGACAGGCAAAATCAAAAGCAACAGAGCCTTGACCGCCGCGCCGAGGTTGAGGCGTTCGACGTAAACGTAATAATTGCCCAACATCAGCGTCACACCCAAAAATATCGTGAACGGCATGAAGATTCGCGCCGCCGTCACCGCGTGAGCGTAAATTTCTTCCTCCGGCAACACGCCGAACAGCCGCGGCAAAAATTCCGCGAACACCATGCTGAACAAGATTAAAACGATTGTCACGGCGACCGTCGAGGCTATGCCGAAGCGCATGGTCTTTATCACGCTTTTGAGCGTGCCCTCCGCGTGATATTGGCAAACCATCGGCTGCAAGCAGTCAACTATGCCCGTGTATATCGTGATTAGCAACGTGAGCAAATTGATTATGACCGTGACGGCAATGAGTTCTGATTCGCCGAATTGAAGGATAACGAATTCCGAAAAAATCAGCGGCAACAGCGCAAGGCAAAGCGTGTCCATCGAATGATACCAGCTGTAGAAAATGCCCTGCCACAATTCGCGCCCGTTAAAGTACTTCACGAAGCGCAACTGACATTTCGCCGAAAACAAATACGGTATGTGATACAGGAAGCTGACGAGGTTGCCAATGGTCGTGGCAATGCCAATGCCGATAACACCGATTTGGTAGCCCAGCACGATGTCGAGAACTAAATTGACGACGAACATGGCCGCCGACGCCTTGACGCAAATGTTTTCTTCGCCTTCGGCAACGTAAATCGTGTAAAAGTAAATGTTCAGGATAGACGGCAGGGCAATGAACATCAGCCCGTGATAGTAAGCGACCGCATACTCCATGTATTCGGGCGAAATGTCCCACATAGACAGAATTTGGCTTTGGAAGGCGACAAGGATAATCGTCACGACGACGCCCGTTGCCACCGAGCAGATTATGCCCATGCTGAAAAGATCGTTCGCCTTCACTTGGTCGTTCTTGCCTTTGGCGTAGGAAAACATCATCGCCAGCCCGTCGGCGACCATGTAGCTCAAGAAAGTTACCAGCGTTGTTATCGGCGCGACGAGCGTCATTGCCGCGACTGCCTCATTGCCGATAAATTGTCCTGCCACGATATTGTCCGTCAACATCAGCACGTAAGAAATTGACATTGACGCCAGAGACGCCACGAACACCGATTTAAAGCGTTCGCCGATTACAGTTTTTGTCATTGAAACACTCCGAAAAAATTATTTAAACGCCGCGAATTTTGACGCGCGTTGCGAATTTAGAGGCCGCCCATGGACGGGCGGCCGTCGCCGACGCTTTTGCGTGATGCAAAAACCGTCGGCGCAAGCGAGCTGAAAATATCGGACGGCGCGGGTTACGACCTTTCGCCCCGCGCGCAGCGGTGCCTTTTTCTTTGCAACTTTCTTTTGGGCAAGCAAAAGAAAGTTGATCCTAAACACAAAAGCCGTTGAAACGCCGAATCAAAGAGCCGCGCCGCGCCGCCGAAAAACTTTCTTTAATTCATTTCTTGGGTGCAAGCAAGAAAGGAAAAGCCCGCCGACAGAAGCCG
Organism: uncultured Selenomonadales bacterium; assembly: GCA_946407095.1. GTDB lineage: Bacteria > Bacillota > Negativicutes > Selenomonadales > Selenomonadaceae > Quinella. Next base: position 38,325 of record CAMJMR010000005.1, read on the forward strand.
ACGAGCTTTTTGTTAATGCGCTTGGTGCGCAGGGTTTCAAGCATTAATCGAAAGTTCCGATTCATAAGTTGCAACCACCGTACCGCCAGCCGCATCTCCCGCAATATCAGCAAAATCTGCGGCGTTCATTGTTGGAGCAAGTTAAGCACCGAGTAAGCGTTCTGACCCGCCTGAGCGAGCATGAACTGCGAAGCCTGCGTCAAGACATTGAACTTCATGAATTCGGTCATACCCTTTGCCATATCGAGGTCGCGAATCGCCGATTCGGAGGCAGTGAGGTTTTCAGTTTCGGTAGCGAGATTGTCGGCAACGAAACCGAGACGCGCTTCAATGGAGCCGAGTTCCGTCCTCTGAACGAGAACTGCATTGATAGCGGAATCAATCTTGCCGAGCGAAACCATGGCCGCGCTGGCACTGCTTACGTCAATGGCAGTAGCACCGCCGACATTGGCAATTCCCAGTCCGCTGGAGCTCATGGCTTCGATGTTGATATTCATGTTCAAGCCGACGTCGCCGCCGATTTGGAAGTTCAAGCCGCTGCCGACGCCTGCCGCCGAGCCGTAAGTGCCGTCGAGAAGATTTATCCCGTTGTAAGTGACTTTGGAGTTTTCGTCGATTTGCGCGATAAGAGCACTAATTTCCGAGCTGATTAAGCTACGCTCTGCCGAAGTGTTGGTGTCGTTGGCGGCGTTGATGATTCTCTCTCTGACCGTGTTCAAAAGGTCGACGATGTTGCTGAGAGCACCTTCCGCCGTCTTGATGAGGTTGGTGTCCTGCTGGACGTTTCTTGATGCCTGGTCGTTCGAGCGAATACGCCCGCGCATTTTTTCGGAGATCGCCAAATCCGACGGACCGTCAATCGCGCTGTTGATGCGCTGCCCGCTGGAGACTTTGTACATGGTGTCGGACAGTGCCATTGTGTTCTTGTTGTAGATGTTATAGGCACGCACCGAATCGATGTTGTTCCTAATTACCATACCCATGGTTGTTTCCTCCTTGATCTTCCCAGAAAAACTTCTTTCCTAAGCAACGATTTCCTTTCCGCTGCTGAACAAACTAATCAAGCTGCCGATCCGACCGTCGCCGGAAAGCGCACCCCGCACGCGTAACGAGGGCGGCAGTCTTGTTCGCTCATTGTCGCTGAGTGGATTTGTCAAATATCTGGCATGATTTTATCAAGAAAAATTTTCCGCGTCAATAATATTTATAGGCTTGGCAAAAATTTTTTCCGGGAACTTAAAAGCAAAAGAGCCCGCCGACCGAAGCCGACGAGCCCTTTGGTATCGAACAACATGCGCCCCTGCGCGGACGCCGTCAATTTTACTGGAGCAAGCTGAGCACTGCCGAGCTGTTTTGGTTTGCTTGAGCAAGCATGGCCTGTGCCGACTGCAACAAGACGTTGTTCTTCGTGTAAGCCGTCATTTCTTTTGCCATATCCGCATCGCGAATCGTGGACTCTGCCGCCTGGACGTTCTCGCTGGAGGTCGTCAAGTTCGCGCTGGTGTATTCGAGACGCGCTTCGATTGCGCCGATCGTCGTCTGCTGGTCGAGTGCCTTGGTCAAAGCGTTTTCGATGACGTTGATGGACGCATTGGCGTTTTCTTTCGTCGTGACGAGAATCTTGGCATTGTCCGAGCCCTTAAGACCGAGAGCCTCTGCACGCATATCCGTCAAGCCGACTTTGATAGCAACGTTCGCTTCGGAGCCGATGTGGAAGTTCAGAGCCTGTCTTTCGGCAACGTCGCCTTCGGTCATGTTTTCTGCGCGCTGATATTGCTTGAACTGGTCGAGAGCCGCGTTGGCTGCCTTCTTGACATTGCCTTCCGAGTCCATGATGCTGATTGTGAAGCCGGAGAGCTGACCGGCAACGCCCGGATCTTTTGAAAGAACTGCAATGCCCGCTCTTCTGTCAGGCGTATAAACATCGTTACCGAATTTGTTTATGCCGAGACGAGCAACCGAAGAACCTTGGGTCATAGAGGCTATATTAGTTCCATCAGCAAGCGCTGTCAATTCAGTATCGCCAACTCTGCCGCTCTTGAATGAAATTCTTCCGTTTTGTACCCACGAAACCTGATAATAGTCTGTCGACATGATTTCGAGGCTGTCGCCCGCGCGGTTGCGAAGGTCTGTCAACGCGGAATGTATTGAGGTGCTTACCGCCAAGCTCTGGTTGAGCAGAATGGTTCTGGTCGAGGTCATTGCGTTGTTTTTCGAGCCGTCGACGAGATATTTGCCGTTGAACTGCACCAGGGCGTTATCGTCGATTTGGTCGATGAACTGGTCGATTTCCTTCTGGATAGTGGCGCGGTCTTCGTCGGTGTTGGTATCGTTGGCTGCGTTTATCGCTTTTTCCTTCAAGGCGCGCAAAATTTCGACCGTGTTGGCAACTGCGCCTTCAGCCGTCTTCATCAAGCTGGAGTCGTTTTGTGCGTTTTGGTTGGCCTGGTCGAGCGAACGAATGCGAACTCTCATGCGCTCGGAAATGGCATAGCCCGAAGCGTCGTCCTGCGCGCTGTTGATTTTCATGCCGCTGGAAACTTTCGCCAGGCTCTTCTGCAATGCCGTGCTGTTCTGGTTCAAAATATTGAGCGTGCGAACGGCGCTCATATTGTTCTTTACTACCATACCCATGGTTATTTCCTCCTTGATTCCAGAAAAATTTCCTTAGTCGACGGTTTCCTTTCCGCCGCCAAACAAACGAGCCTTTGCCGCTGCCCCGACCGTCGCCGGAGCTTGCGCCTCGCACGCGTAACGAGTGCCGACCTCCCGCTCGCCCGTTTCTTCTTGAAAATCTTATCGTAATTCGCCTTGAATCAATTAAGGCTTGCGAAAAAATTTTTTGTCGCTTGCCGAATTCTATCAAGAAAATCTTTTTCCGTCAATAAGAAATGCCCGCCGAATTATTTTTTTCCGTCAGCTCTTCTTCTCATAAAATTTTTCTGCCGTGTTGTTAGTACCAAGGACAGCTCGTTTGGTCGTAGTGCCACCTTCAACGACTGTAACGTCGGCTATCGTATATTCGCTTGCGGGAATGGGTTTCAGCCCAGAGCTGCCCATATAGCATTGACCTGTCGGCGGTTCAGGTTTTGCCTGCAAGTAGCCGGCTTTCACCAAATCATTGACATCCGTTGTCAATGCAGTGCTTTGTTCCATTTCATAAACGGCAATGGCGGTGTCTATGGTCGAAAGGTCTGCTTGAATTTTGGCGGTGTTGGCTTTTGCCCCGATGTTGGCGAAGCGCGGCACCGCAATCGACGCGAGAATCCCGATAACCACAACCATCAAGATGACTTCCAACGTAGCAAAACCTTTCTGCCCCATAGCAATCGCTCCTTTAATGGCTGTTGGTTGACTTTAGCAAGTGACGGTTATTTTTCCGCCTGACTTCGTTGCCGCGCGCTCGACGTAGCTTACTACGCCTTCGCGCTTGCGCCTCGTCATACGAAAAAATTCCTCGTCACATCCCAATTTTACCAACACGCTCTATTTTTTGCCGATTTTAAAACAAAAATCGGGCGCGGGCAAGTTTTTATTGTCAATTCGGTTGGTATGGTTTATCATTGAAGAAATTTATCGTGCGGGAGGGATTGTAGTGGACGACAAGATTTTGGATTGGGTGACGCTGGCGGAAAAATTTTCGGCAAGCGGAGACCCGATGTCCATGCGCACCGCAGCACGTGAAATTTTTGAACTGGACAAGAACTCGGCGGAAGGACTGGCGGTAATGGCGGAGGCGTCGCTGTATCTGGGCAGCCTCGACGAAGCAGTTTCGTTGGCGGAATACGCGCTTGCCGTCGACCCGAAACATCTGCGCGGACGACTGGTCGAAGGCGGCGTCGCCGTCAAACAGCTCAAGCTCAAAGCTCAACTGAAAATCTTCGCGGAAATAATCGACGACGCCAAGGCCGCGCTGAAAACTTTGCACGAACGCCTCAACGATCACAATCGGCAATTCGCTTTCAACCGCCGCAAGAAAACTTCAGCCGACGAAGACTTTCAAAAGCAAATCGACAAGGAAATTTTCATCACGCGCGCCATTCTGTTCAAGGCATTGAGTTGGAGCTCGAACGGATTGTATTTGGCGGGCGAACCTGCGCGGGCGGCGGCGAATCTTTTGGAGGCAAGCGAACTGATCGACAGCAACGACCAGGCCGCCGAACTTTACTCGAAGCATCTGTTCCTGCGCAATTATCGCGAAATGCCGCCCGCTCAAGCCAAGTCGCTCGCTCGCCGATACAACGACTTCTTTGCGCGCGTCACGCCCTTCCCGCACAAGCCCAAGCCTCGCGGCGGAAAAATTCATATCGGCTACATCTCGCCCGACTTCCGCGAACACGCCCTCGCCAACTTCATGCTGCCCTTACTTAGGGACTTCGACGCCGAAAAATTTTCCGTGACGTGCTACTCGACGGGCAAGAAAGATTTCGTCACCGAAAAGCTCAAAAGCCTCAACGTCGGCTGGCGCGATTTGATTGGCAAGGATGCGCTCACTGCCGCCCGAATTATCGACGATGACGCCGTCGACATTCTGGTTGACTTGTCGGGACACTCGCAGGACAGTTGCTTGCCGATTCTCGCTTACAAGCCCGCGCCCGTGCAAATTTGCGCGCTCGGCTACACGGCGTCGACGGGACTGGCGGCGGTTGATTATTTCCTGTCCGATAAAGTTTGCTCGCCCGAAACCCTCCCGAATGCCTTCACCGAAAAACTTTTGCGCCTCGATACCTGCAACCTGTGCTACGCGCCCGGCTTGATTCGCGACATGCCTGCGACCGCCCGCGCTCCGCTCCTGCAAAACGACTTCGTGACTTTCGGCAGCTTTAACAACTTCGCCAAGGTCAGTGACGATTTGCTTTACGTGTGGCGTGCCGTCCTCGACAACGTGCCTCGCTCGCGTCTGATTATCAAAAGCAAAATCTGCAGTCTCGACGACGGTCAAGCTATCGTCAAGGACAAATTGCGCAAGATAAGTTTTCCGCTCGACCGCGTCGAACTTCGACCCTACAGCCCCGACTATCTCGAACAGTATCAAGACATTGACGTTGCGCTTGACACCTTCCCCTACACCGGCGGCACCACCACTTGCGAAGCGTTATATATGGGCGTGCCCGTCGTGACGTTGCGCGGAAAGTCTCACGGCTCGCGATTGGGCGCGTCGATTTTGGTTGCCGCCGATGTCAAGGAGCTGATTGCCAACAGCCCGATGGACTACATGAAAAAAGCCGTCCTGCTAAGCCGCCGCAAGGATTTAATCACGGCTTATCACGTCGGCCTGCGCGAACACGTAAAAAATTCCGCGCTCATGGACGGACAACTTTACATGCGCAAGCTCGAACAGCTTTACTCGGAGGTCTTGAATGATTGATTTGGATTCGGCATTCGGCGCGATGATTGGCGACAGCGGCTCGAAGGTGCTTGGGCTCGGCGTCGTCGTCTTCAAGGACGGAAAGCAGGCGTACAGTTTCTTCGGCGGGCGTCGGCGCGTCAATCCCGACAAGCCCGTCAATCGCGACACGCTTTTTCGCTCGGCAAGCCTGTCGAAGATGTTCACCGCCTTTGCGATTATGCAGCTCGTTGAGCGCGGCAAGTTGCGTTTGTCGGACGATGTCGGCGATTGTCTCGGCTTTGAGTTGCGCAACCCGCGCTTCCCCGCCACGCCGATAATGATTGAAATGCTCGCAAGCCACACGTCCTCACTGCGCGACGGTTCCGCTTACAATCTGCCGCCTTGCCGCTCGGTCGAAGAATTCTTCAAGGCGGACGGCAAGCACTTCGCGAACACGCGGCCGGGAAAATTTTTCGGCTACTGCAATTTGAATTACGGCCTCCTCGCCACGATAATCGAACGCGTCACGGGCAAACGCTTCGACGTTTATCAGCGCGAAAACATTCTTGACCCGCTCGGCATAAGCGGAGGCTACGTCGTCGGCAATTTGAGCGATTCGGCATTTGAAAACCTCGGCTCGCTTTATCAAAAGCAAGACGGCTCTTGGAAAGCGCAAATCGACGATTACGCCGTCAAGCCGCGCAGGGATACCGTCAGAGACGAAAACCCCTACCGCGCAGAAACTTACGCGACTTACAGCCTCGACCGCTACGTCACGGGCACGAACGCCACAGTTTTTTCGCCGTCGGGAGGCTTGCGCGTTTCGTTCGGCGACTTGAGCAACTGCTTGGACATGCTGATTAATCGCGGCAAGTTCAAGGGCAGGCAGGTTATCAGCGAAAAATCTTTCGACACGATGACGGCGGCGCATTGGCTTTACGACTCGGAACATCCCAACGGCAACACTTACGGCGGCGTCATGGAAAATTACGGGCTGGGCACGTACAGGCTCGGCGGCGAAAGTCGGGCGCGGCCTTGCAAGGATTACGCGATTGATTTAATCGGTCACAGCGGAGAGGCATTCGGCTTGATAAGCGGCCTGTACTTTGTCCCCGGCACCCGCGACGGCTTTGCGTTCATGATTAACGGCAGAGCGATTGGCCTCGACGACAAGGGCAGTTGCGGCGAATACAGCGCGAACTACATTTGGGAGGAAGGCGTCATGAATCCCGTCTGCCGCTACATTGAAGGGACAAGGGACACGGGATAAGGGACAAGTTGCAGAGGAGGAAGCCGCCCATGGATGGGCGGCGCCGCGACTTGAAACCTGGAAGGTTTCATAGCGGCACGAGCGGCTGACTGGGACGCGGGCGTTACGGCAGTGGTCGGTATCCGCCCCGCGCGTAGCGGCGAGTTTCTTTGCTACTTTCTTTGCTCGGTCAAAGAAAGTAGTTAAGACCAACGCGCCCACATAAAGGAGAAATGACATTGGATAAACACTCGGTAGAACTTTTGGCACCCGCAGGACAATGGCAGTCGTTAGTCGCGGCGGTGGAGGCGGGCGCAGATGCGGTTTATCTGGGCGGCAAGGCGTTCAACATGCGCGTACACCGCTCGGATTTTAATTTTGACGACGAACAGCTCAAGGCGGCAATCGACTTCGCACACGCCCGCAACGTCAAAATTTACGTCACGCTGAACAATCTGATAAGCGCAGAGGAACTTGCGCCGCTCGAAAAATTTTTGCGCTACCTCGACGACATTCAGCCCGATTCGATTCTCGTACAGGACTTGGCGGTTATAAATCTCGTTCGCAAGCTCGGCATAAAAATTCCAATGCACGCGTCGGTGATGATGAACACGCACAACACTCAAGCCGTCGAACTGCTGAAAACTTTCGGGATAACGCGCGTCGTCGTCGGTCGCGAACTTACCTTGGCGGAAGTGTCGCTGATTAGGGAGCGCACGGGCATTGAGGTCGAATACTTCATGCACGGCGATATGTGTTTCGCGGAGTCGGGGCAATGCATTCATTCGGGCGTGGTGTTCGGACAAAGCGGCAATCGCGGGCGGTGCATGAAGCCTTGCCGCTGGAATTACAAACTTATCGACGAGGAGACGGGCGAGACGCTCAACGATTGGTCGTACAAGCTTGCGCTCAACGATATGTGCATGTTCCGCCACATCCCCGATTTGATTCAGGCGGGCGTCGTGAGTTTCAAGATTGAAGGGCGCATGCGTCCGCCCGAATTCGTCAGCCGCCTGGTCAAGACTTATCGCCGCGAGATTGACGCCTACCTTGCCGACCCGACGGGCTACAGCGTCGACGAGGAGCGTTGGAAAAATCTTTACGCCAACCGCGTCCGCGACTTCACCACGACTTTTGCATTCGGCGCGCCGACCGTTAGGGATATCGGCTTGACGGGCGAACGCGAGCCGAAAATTTTCAGCCGCGCAGTAGTCGAGCCTGCCCTCGACGACGCCGCCGTTAAAGAAATTTTTGCATCCGAACGTCCGATAAGCAAAAAACTAGTCCCTAGTCCCCAGTCCCTAGTCCCTAAGTTATCTGCGCGGGTGTCGACGCTTGAATCTGCGCGGGCGGCAATGGAAGCGGGCGCGGATTTGATTTACGTCGGCGGGGAAGTCTTCAAGCCGCTCAAGCCGTGGACGCTTTCCGAACTAAAAAAAGCCGTCGACATTGCGCACTCGGCGGGCAAGAAAATCGTTTTGGCGACGCCGCGCACGTCTAAGGACAAAGACCTTGCGGAGCTGTCGGAAATTTTTTCGCAAGCGATAAACTTCGACGGCGTGCTTGTCGGCAACCTGGGCGCGCTGAATTTGGTCAAGCAGTTGACGGACTTGCCGCTTTACGCAGATGTGTCGTTCAGCGTGTTCAATCCCGTGGCGGCGGAGTTCTTGCAAAGCTTGGGGGCGGTGCAGGCTACGGCGTCATTGGAGCTGGGTTTCGCGCAGGTTAGGAGCGTCGTCGAGGGTTCGTCGTTGCCGATTGAAGTCATCGTACACGGCGCGACCGAATCAATGATTTGCGACCACGACATTGCCAAGCTGTACTTGCCCGACTATGACGAGTTCGCGACGCCCGACAAGTTGAATCGGCATTACGCGCTGGAGGACGAGGCGGGCGAAGTTCACAAGTTGCGCGTCGACCAATTCAAGCGTTGGCATATTTTCTTCGGCAAGGAGCTTTGCTTGCTTCCCTACGTCGAAAAATTTTTCGGAGCGGCGGCGTTGAGGATTGAGGCGCAGAATTATTCGCCCGAAATCGCCGCGCAGGTCGTCAAGGCTTATCGCGACGCCATAGACGGCATTCCGCATTCCGAATTGCGCATTCCTAATTGCCTTTTCGGAGCGGGCGTTTACAGGTTCAAGCAAAGCAAAAATTCCGTCAGCGGTTGAGGTGAAGCGCATGAAAAAATTTTTAACGGCAATCTGCGCGGCGGCGTTGCTGATAACGGGCTGCGGGGAAAATTCGCAGGCAACGTCCGCAGAAGTCAAGGAGGCGGCTCAAGTGAAACATTCCGTCACGATTCAAATCAACGGGAAGAATTTTTCGGCGACGCTTGAAGACAATCCGACAGCCCGCGCCTTCGCCGAGAAGTTCCCGCTTGAAGCGGCGGCGACCGAACTCAACGGCAACGAGAAATATTTTTACCTTGACGCCGATTTGCCAAGCGACGCCGTCAACGTCAAGCAGATTCGCGCGGGCGACTTGATGCTGTTCGGCTCAAACTGCGTCGTGCTTTTCTACAAGGACTTCGCGACGAGCTACAGCTACACGCGCCTTGGCAAGCTTGACGAGCCCGCCGACTTGGCAAAAGCATTGGGCGCAGGCAACGTCCGTATCGCGTTCGCAAAATGAACTAAATCAACAGACAACGAGGCAACTTATGAAAAAATTTTTCGAGAACTTTAACGTCGAAGCAGTCAAAGAATTTTTTTCGAGCCACGCCGGAAAGGTTTGGTTCGTTATCGTAATGGCAATCGCCACGACGATGGCAATCGTATCAAATCACGGCTACGGGCATCTTTTTAGAAGCGAGCCCGTTGAAACTCATCATTACTATCACCATTACGACGAATCACGCCGCGACTCCAGCCGCCAAACTAATCGCCAGCCGTGGAAAATGCAAAAGCCTTCGTCCGGCGGCAGTGCGTCCAAAAGTTCGTCTTCGGGACATAAATAACACTGCCGCTTTGAAATCGGCGCATCAGCAACAAAAAAGCCGCTCGCAAGTTGAGCGGCTGATTTTTTTTTACAGGTAAATGTCCGCGCCGTTGTAGTTTTCGGCGAAAGAATTTTTTCCGCTTATCGGGTCGCAGGACTCGATAAATTTTTTTACAAGCGGGCTCTGCCAACAATCGGCGTATTTCGCCCAAATATCCTCCACGTCGTCGCGCAGAACGTTGCCGATAACGAACGGGCATGTGCAATCCAAACGAACATCGCCATTCGGGCGGACAACCGCGCCGTCAAGTTTTTCCGTCGAAAAATAATTCAACTGCGTGCGCGGCGAAGAACTTACCAAAATCGACAGCTTGTCCTTGTAGCGTTTGATAAGCTCGTCGGTCGTCGAATAAAATTGATTGAGCTGCTCACGTGACAGAAAAATTTCCTCGTTGTCGAAGGCGCGTCCGCTCGGCATCACTTCGCCGATAATCAGATAAGACGCGCCAAGATTAATCGCCATCTGAACAATTTCTTCCAAATGATCCAATTCGCGCGGTGTGGCGGTCGTGGCGATTCTCAAGGGGATGCCCGACAACGCAATTCGATAAGCCGCATTGGCCGCCCGTTTCCAACTGCCTTTGACGCCGCGAAATTCGTCGTGACGCTCGGAGCTACTGCTGTCCATGGAAATTTGAAACCAATAGAACTGATACTTTTTCAAGCGGTCAAGAATTTTTTCGTCGAACAAATATCCGTTGGAAATCAGATTGAAGGTCGTGTTATCCTCGTGAAGCACGTCCATCAATTCAAAAAGTTTATCGCCCAAAAGCAACGGCTCGCCGCCCGAAATCGTCACCTCGAACAGCCCGCCTTTGGCAACCAACTTTTTCGCGAAGGCAACCCAATCATCGCCCGTCATGGCATCGGGAGCACGATTTTCACCCGAACGATTATAGCAGTGCTTGCAACGCAAATTGCACCGCGACGTTAGCTCGAATTGCATTGCGATAGGGAAGTCGAACTTCGCGGGATAACTGCCCTCGGCTATCAAGCGTTCCCTGTCATTGACGACGCGCACCACACTTGCCTTTTCGCGTTTCAATCGCTTTTCAATTTCGTCCATAAATTACGCCGCCTCCATGCGCAAAATTCTTTTGTACTGCAAGTCTTGAATCGTGTCGATTAAGTCGTCAATCAGCTGATTTTTTTCGACGTCGTAAATTTCGCCGAGCGTGTCGACAATTTCTTGAAGCCGTCTTTGCCCGTCACACAGCAGTAAAAAATCTTTCGCGACCTCGTTAAAAAAGAGCAATCTCTTATCGTTGCCGACAACAATCAGAATATCGCCCTCTTCGCGAGTTTTCACAGCTTCGACATGCGGCACCGACTCCAGCAAAATTTCTTTGACGACCGCATAACTTTCAGAATCTCGATACATAGTTCACCGCCTGATTTGCAAAGTTTTGGGCGCATCCGCACCTGCCGCCAAGTCGATATGCCCTTTTGCGGCTTTGGCCACCGCGCGCGCAAGAAATAATGCCGGTCTCATTATCAACGCTCCGGGCACGCCGTTATTCATTTCGTCGGACATGTTGATAACTTTGGGCGTCCGATATTTTTTCTTCACGATAACTCTCTCCTTCGACAAAAGCACTGATACCGTTCAGAGTTTCTGCCTGGCCTGCAAAGTTTTGGGCGCGTCCGCTCCTGCTATCAAGTCGATATGCCCTTTTGAGGCTTTGGCCACCGCGCGCGCAAGAAATAATGCCGGTCTCATTATCAACGCTCCGGGCACGCCGTTATTCATTTCGTCGGACATGTTGATAACTTTGGGCGTCCGATATTTTTTCTTCACGATAACTCTCTCCTTCGACAAAAGCACTGATACCGTTCAGAGTTTCTGCCTGGCCTGCAAAGTTTTGGGCGCGTCCGCTCCTGCTATCAAGTCGATATGCCCTTTTGAGGCTTTGGCCACCGCGCGCGCAATCATCCAAGCCGCGCCTGTCAAGGCTCCCGTGTGAACCTCTTGCGACATGTTGAGTACCTTCGGCGTGCGATACTTTTTCTTCATAAAAAATCCCTCCATTGTGCGTCATAAAAAAACTTTCAACTTTTTATAACACACAGCGGGGGGGGGGGATAGCAAGGGTTTTGAAAAAATTTTTTGCCACTTTGAAAGTGGCGGAACAGATAGCGCGGTCAACCATTCATAACTTCAACCACTCGCCGCGAATCAAACCGTCAGTTGTCCTCATAGGGACGAACACGCAACGTCAGCCCGCGCTCGTCACAAATCTTTTGGCAGGCGGCAATTTCTTCGGGCGGCGTGACGCGGTCGACGACTGTCAAGACGACGTGCGGCACGAAAGTTTTCATGTGCTCGGCGAAAGTCAGCATGGCGTCGAAAGATTTTATTCCGTAGGCGGCGCGGGTCAGCTTGAAATATTTTTCGGCGGTCGCGGCGTTGAGGCTGATTGACGCCGTGTCAAGAATGTTTTCAAAGTCAGCCGCTATTTCCCGCCCGTGATACAGTTCGCCCAAGCCGTTCGTGTTGAGGCGCGTCGGCAAGAGCGGGCGTATTTTTTTTACGTAAGCCAAAAGCTCCAGCAGCTCGGCCAGCCTTATCGTCGGCTCTCCGAAGCCGCAAAAGACTACTTCCTTGACCACTTGCCACGGCGCGGCGTCGAAGGCGGCTTTCACTTCGTCGACGGTCGGCTCGCGTTCAAGCCACAGACTTGCCTCCTCCGCCATAATTTTTTTCCCGCGCAGGCAGAAGACGCAATCGCAGTTGCAACGGTTTGTCAGATTGACGTAAAGCCCTCGCGGTGTCGTCGAATCAATTTTCAAGCTCTCGGCAAGCGGCAAGTATCGCCCGCCCTTGTGTGTCGCGTAGACAATCATTTGAATCGCTCCTTGACTTATTCGCAAGCTTGTGATAGATTTTTTTCGTCGATAAGACAAATTTAATGGCAGGTCGTCGGTTGCGCTATGCCGACTCCCTTCCGATTAATAGATGCTACTTAATGCGTTAGAAGCCGTGTCGCGAACGGCTTTTTTCGCGCCTGAATTACTCCAGGTAAGCGAGCAATGCCAGGATGGTGTTGATGATGCTGAGAATGAGCTGAATCCAATCGTGTTTGTCCATGACATCACCCCCTCTCTTTCGGAGAGGAAGCCGGCTACCTAGACCCGCCGCGCAGATATTAACACACGTTCAGAAGACTTTCAAGCTAAAATCGCAGGAGGCATCCGTCAAATTGGTAAAGACTGAAATTAAAAATCGAATCTGCTACGTGGAAATGCAAAACGCCGACCACTTCAACTGCTTGAGCGACCAAATGTGTCACGAGCTGATTGACGCGCTTAAGTACGGCTACGACAACGAATGCGTCGGCATCGTCATCAAGGCGCAAACGAAACGCGGCGTCTGGAGCGCAGGGCATGACATTCACGAATTGCCGCAGGACGGCAGCGATCCTTTGAACTTCGGCGTGCCCATGGAGCGTCTGCTTCGCAAGGTGCAGGACACGCCCATTCCCGTTATCGCGTGCGTCAGCGGCACGGTCTGGGGCGGCGCGTGCGACCTTTGCTTGTCGTGCGATATGATTGTCAGCTCTAAGAACGCGACCTTCGCCATAACGCCCGCCAAAATCGGCATACCTTACAACGCGTCGGGCATTTTGCACTTTATCAACCAGCTCGGCATGAACAAGGCGCGCGAAATGTTTTTCCTCGGCACGCCCATTACCGCCGAAGACGCCCTTAACGTCGGGCTCATCAATCGCGTTGCCGAACTCGACGACCTGGAAACCGTCCTTGAAGAGCAATTCCTTAACCCTTTGCGCCGCAACAGCATCCTTTCCGTCAGCGCGATTAAGCGGCAATTCCGTATCCTAAGCCGTGCGTCGACGGTTATCAGCGCGGAGAACTTTGAACGAATCAATGCCTACCGCGCCCGCGTCTACAAGAGCGACGATTATCTGGAAGGCATTCACGCGTTCCTTGAAAAACGTCCGCCGCAATACAAGGGCAAGGCGTCCGACTTGGATTAAAGCTGTTGAAAAATTAATGATGTCTTGACTATGATTAAAGTCATATCGAACACAAATCGCGGCGGGGCGGTCGACACGTCAGCTTACAGCTTCGCCGCGACGGAGGACATTCGCCGCCTGCACACTTCCCTTGATGCCTATGACGTGACGCCGCTGATTGAATTGAAAAACTTTAAAGGCGTTCGTTCAATCCTTGTCAAGGACGAGGCTCACCGCTTCGGGCTCAAGGCTTTCAAAGGGCTGGGCGGCATTTGGGCTGTCTATCGCTTCATAAGCCGCGAACTCGGCTTGAACAACCCGACGCTTGAAGAAATTTTTCAACACCGCGACAGGCTCGCCGAAATGACTTTCATCACGACGACCGACGGCAATCACGGCAAAGGCGTTTCTTGGGCGGCGGGCTTGTTCGGTTGCAAGGCGTTCGTGTTCATGCCGCGCGGCACCGTCGAAGTTAGGGCGCAAGCTATTCGCGATGCCGGCAGTGCGACCGTCACGATAACCGACCTTTGCTACGACGACTGCGTCAAGTACACGGCGCGGCTTGCGGCGGAAAATCGTTGGCATTTGATTCAAGACACGTCTTGGGCGGGCTACGAAGACATTCCCGCGCAGATTATGCTTGGCTATTCGACTTTGGCTTATGAGGCGTTGCGGCAGATGAATTATCAGCGACCGACGCATATTTTTTTGCAAGCGGGTGTTGGCTCAATGGCGGGCGCGATAACCGCCGTCTTCGCCGAAGTCTTCAAGGATAACCCGCCGCGAATCACAATCGTCGAGCCCGTGGAGGTTGCCTGCTTTTACGAGACGATGCGAATCGGCGACGGGCTGATTCACTCTGCGACGGGCAACGGGCAAACGATGATGGCGGGCTTGAATTGCGCTACGCCTTGCGACTTGGCTTGGAAAATCCTGCGCCACTTTGCCGCCGACGCCGCCGTAATTTCAGACGACGTTGCCGCCGACGCCATGAGACAACTTGCCGAACACGGAATTATTTCGGGCGAATCGGGCTCGGCAGGCTTCGCGCTCGCCAATGCCGCCCTTGACTCGTCCAACTTGCGCCGCGCCCTTGAACTCAATGAGGACTCAATCATTTTCGTCATAAACACCGAAGGCGCGACCGACCCCGTCAACTACGACAAAATTCAACGGCAAATGCTATCCCGAAACTGAAGGTCATTGCGAACCGGAATGCAGCCCGAACTGATTCGATATCGACTGACGTGAAAAAAAGTCGTGCGTTGTCAAGCAAACTGCTCGACAATGCGCGGCTTTTTGCATTCTATTCGGAGGGCGGCGGAAAATGTTTTACGCGCTGAATGAAAATGTCTACTTGGTTGCGGGCAAGGTCAAAGGTTGCATTTACGACTTCAACGGTTCGAAGTTATACAGCTTGAACGAATCCTTGACGCAGAAAGTCAATCTGATTAACGCGGGCAAGTTCCGCACCGACTCGGCGGACGAAAAGTTGAAAGTTGTCCTTGAAAAATTTCTTGAACTTGGGATACTCACGACGACGGAAAGCCCCGAAACTCACTTTATCTACTAAACAAGCCGCCGAGGTTATGTCGTTGCAGGATTACAAAAGAGTCGTCGACGCGCTTTTAAGACTCGGCGTCGATAAAATTTAAATCATCGGCGGCGAACCGTTTCTTTTGGGCGACAAGCTGTTCGCGATAATGGACATTTTCCACGACGACGGCTCTTTGTTCATGTTGCTCACCAAAAAATTCCCGATAGCAAACGCCGTCGGGAATTTTTATTTACAATCTTCTGTCTGCTTGATAGAATAAATTGCTTAAAAAATTTTCCGCTCAAAAGGAGGTATTAACATGAAGGCTTTAAAACTTTTGTTGCTCTTGCCGATAATCGCGCTGTGTATCGGTTGCGGCGGCGAAAATTCCGCCGACAAAGCGACGCGCCTGGGCACGGGCGGCACGGGCGGCATGTATTACGCTTACGGCACCGAGCTGGCGAAAATGATTCAGGCCGATGGCAAAGGACGCGCCCTTGACGTGAAGACGACTGCGGGTTCCGCCGCCAATCTGCGCCTGTTGCGAGAAAAATTCCTGGACTTGGCGATTGTCCAAAGCGACACGCTGTCGAATGCGATTAACGGGCTGGGCGTCTTCGCGACGGCTGGCGAAGGCTACGGCTACGCGGCGGTGGCGGGGCTTTACACCGAGGCTTGTCAAATCGTCGTTGCCAAAGATTCGGGCATAATGACAGTCGGCGACCTTGTCGGCAAAAGGGTTTCCGTCGGCGAGCGCGAGTCGGGCGTCCTGCAAAATGCTGAGCAGATTCTTATGGCGCACGGGCTTACCTTCGAGATGATTGAGCCGCTGTATCTTTCGTTCAACGATTCGGCGGAGGCTCTGCTTGACGGGCAAGTCGAGGCGTTCTTTATCACGGCGGGCGCGCCCACGGGAGCCATTACCGACTTGGCAGGCAAAAAGGAAATTCGGTTGTTGTCAATCGCGCCCGACATTCAAAGCAACATGATGCGGCTTTACAAGGGCTACACGCGTTGCACAATCCCCGCCGGCAGTTATCCCGGTCAAGCCGAGGAAGTTTCGACAATCGGCGTCAAAGCGGTCTTGGTTGCGAGCACCGACTTGAAGGACGACGACGTTGCTTATCTGACAGAATTCATTATCAATAATGCCGCCAAACTTCCGCACAACACGACGGACGCATCGTTCAGCACTGCCTACGCCGTGCAAGATATCCCGTCGAGCTTCCACGCGGGCGCGGCGAAGTTTTACGAAGGACAGGGCGTGAAAGTCAACGTCTACAGCGGCAAATCTGCCGAGACCGTCAAAGCGAGCCAAGATTAAGGGTTTGTTGGTAAGTTGTCGGCTTCAATTCGACGTTTCAGTGACTTTTAAATTGATTAACTACTTTCTTTCACTGGCGAAAGCAAGTAGCAAAGAAAGCCACCGCTACGCGCGGAGCGGATGCCGAACACCACCGCAACGTCCGCGCTAACCGAAGCTACTCGTGCCGCTATGAAACCTTACAGGTTTCAAGTCGCGGCGGCCGCCCATCCATGGGCGGCCTCTTCCCTTGCCACATCTTCGTTACTTTGCCAACAGTCCCCTTTTGGAAAACATCTAGAGCCCTTCTGCGGAGGTGAAATCATGTATACGCTTGAATTCAACATGTATCAGACGCTGGCAGTGGCAGTCGTCATGCTTTACGTCGGCACCCTACTCAAGCGTCAAATCCAATTCCTTGAAACGTTTTGTATCCCGTCGCCCGTCGTCGGCGGTCTTCTCTTTGCAATCGTAAGCTGTATTCTTTACACGTCGGGAGTTATCGCCTTTGCCTTCGACGAGACGCTGAAAAATGTTTGCATGGTCGCGTTCTTCACGTCGGTAGGCTTTCAGGCGAACGTCAAGATTCTCAAGAGCGGCGGCGTCGCGCTGATGATTTTCCTGGGCTGCGTATGCGCGCTGATTATCAGTCAAAACTTTTTGGCGGTCGCGCTGTCGAAGGTCTTGGACATCAGCCCGTTTATCGGCCTGTGCACGGGCTCAATCTCTATGGTCGGCGGACACGGCACGGCAGGCGCATTCGGCCCCGTCTTGGAGGACTTGGGACTTGTCGGCGCAACGACGCTTTGCACGGCGGCTGCCACGTTCGGACTGGTTGCGGGCTCGCTTATGGGCGGCCCCTTAGGTCGGCGGCTTATCCTCGGCAAAGATTTGCTCAAGACGGCGATTCAGGCGGACGACACGCCGCTTGTCGAAGAGGAAAAGAAACACGAACGCTCGGTCAGCATGTACGCGCCCGCCGCTTACCAGTTGGCCATCGCAATGGGCGCGGGCACGGTCGTTTCCATGCTGTTGTCGAAAACGGGCATGACGTTCCCGGTTTATATCGGCGCAATGATTGTCGCGGCGATTATGCGCAACTGGAGCGAATTCACGGGCACTTTCACGGTGCACATCGGCGAAATTAACGACATCGGCGGCATATGCCTGTCGCTGTTCCTTGGCATTGCAATGATAACGCTCAAGCTGTGGCAGTTGGCTGAATTGGCTTTGCCGTTGGTCGTGCTTTTGGTCGGGCAGACGACGCTTATGTTCCTGTTCGCCTACTTTATAATCTTCAACGTGTTGGGAAGAGACTACGACGCGGCGATTTTGTCGGCGGGCAGTTGCGGCTTCGGCATGGGTGCCACGCCCAACGCTATGGCCAACATGCAGGTCTTGACGAGCAAATTCGCGCCGTCGGTCAAAGCTTACATCTTGGTTCCGATTGTCGGCTCCATGTTCGCCGATTTCATCAACAGCTTGACGATTACGTTTTTCATCAACTTCATTTGAGGAAGGAAGTCCTTTAAATTGTTTGACAGAGGAATGAGCAACGAGCAATTCAATTCGCACCTTGAGACGCTTGCCAAGCTTATCGAGGCGGAGGCGAAGACTGTGGCGGACGCCGCGCAGATTGTTCGTGACGCGAAGATTGACACATCCAAGGAAGAACATATCAATGCCTCGTTCAACTTCGTGGCGGAAAATTTGGCACTGCCCGAAGTTCACGTCGAAAAAGGCAATGCGTAAGGCGTAATGAATAATTAAAAATCCCTCGTGCGATTCGCGGAGGGATTTTTTTTGCTATAATCACGGCGGAGGTGTTGAACATGTTGGAGAATGTATTTATCGACAGCCCGCTTTTCGGCACGCCGATTCCGCTTGCAGACGTCGACGACGAAATTTTTTCGGGCGGCGCGGCGGGCAAGGGCGTTGCGATTAAAAATCCTGACGGAAAGATTATCGCGCCTTTCGGCGGCAAGGTAGCGTTCATTGCGGAGCCGGGCGTCGTCGGTTTGAAGTCGTTCGGCGGCGTCGACCTTTTGATTCACGTCGGCTTGAAGACCTGCAAGCTTGTCGGCGAAAGTTTTCATCCGCAAGTGGCGGCGGGCGACGTCATCACTCGCGGGCAAGTTTTGCTGACGTTCGACCCTTTGGAAATGACATGGGCAGGTTTCGACGCGACGACGCCCGTTGTCGTGACCAATCCTGAAAATTTCGGCGACATTGTCTTCAAGCTCGGCGGGCAGAAAATTTTTGTTCAGCACGAAATTTTTTTCTTTACGCTGAAAAAGTTTTTGTGCTACAATCTGCGCAGAGGTGTCGACTATGGGACTTTTTAGTAGCGTTTCTATACTACAACAACTAGCAAGTCAAACAATAAATCAAACGAATGACACGCCGCCGCCCGCTGAGCCCGTCGCGGGATAGGACGCGCCGCCGTCGAACACAGAAAAGCTTAACTTGAATGTCGAAGCGTTGAAGGGAATGGGTATGGAAAATTTATTGCAACTGCGCGAGGAACTGCTTGAAAAAATTCGTCGAATCGCGCTCATGAAACAGCTCGCCGAAGTGGAGGCGCAAATCGCCGAACTGCAACCCGCTCAAACGAAACTCACCGCGAATTTCAATTACAAGCCGCTACTGGCGAAGTATGACGTTGCGGCAACCGCGAAGTCGCCGATAAAATATTTCGACGCGGTGCTTGCCGTTTCGGACGAGTTCCTTGACATACTCAACGAATACGAGACCGCGCAGGCAGAGACAATCGCGGCGTTCTTAAAAATCGCACTCAAGCTCAAGGCGAAGTACACCGACAATCCCAACTTGACGCCCGAAGAAAACGCCTTGCTTGCCGACCGAAAAAAATTTTTGGCGACGCGTCTGGAATTGGCTACCGACGAGCCGAAGCGCAAAATCCTTGCCGTCAAAGCGCAGGCAAATCATTTCTTCGCGCGGCTGGAGGCAGTCAACGCCGGCAACAATTCAATCAGCGACCTTGCCGCCCTGCAAGCCGAGCCCCGCGCAGATTTCGAGTTGCTTGTCGAGAACATGGCGCGAATCGTCCTTGACACGCAACGCCGCGTCGATTTCTTTGCCGAGAACAAAAATTTCGTTGCAAGCGTCGTGAATTCTCAAGCGCATTGGAGCGACGACTACAAGGCCTTCAAGACGAGCCTGCGCGAGGAACTTGCCGCCGCCTGCCGCAACGAGAGCATTGACGACGAAAATTTTTCCGCGTGGTATGACGATTGGCAAGTCAAGCGTTTCGCGATTGAACAGCGATTTTTGCCGCTTGTCGAGTTCGCGATAAAGGGCAACCTGCTTGACGCCTTCGACGTGATTTTGGGCAGTCTGCACGCCTACCGCGACGCCGTCGACAAATTTTATCTGAACGAACGCAAAAATATTTATCAAAAGTTCGCGTTCCAAGCGGGCGGCGACTTGCAAGAGAAATTCGAGACCGAAAGCGAGCTTTACAAGTTAGCGGAAAAACTTCAGCGCGATTTGCAGGAAGTAATTTTCAAGCGCGACAAGACCGAAGAACGCATTTTCCTGTTGCGTTGGGCGGAGCCGCTGTTGAGCTTGCCGCTGGACGAGATAAGCAACTTCATACGCGACCGCGAGTTGAATGCGATAGCCGAAGAGGTTTTGAATCAATTCGCCGAGCTTCGGCGTCAAAATTTCGAGCAGTACCTTGCCGACAGCAAAAGTTACGGCGAGGCAGTTCAAAAGCGCGAAAAGGATTTCAACGCGCTGATTTTCCGTATGCGCAAGGATTTGCATAAGGCATGAACGTTATCGCCGAGCCGTTGCCGTTTGACCTTGAGCCGGCGGAAATTTGGACGCGCAAGCCTCCCAAGCGCGGCGATCACATTCGAGTTAGGCGCATGGACGGGCTTTATTATCACCACGGCATTTTCGTTTCGAGCGGCGAAGTGATTCACTTCACGGGCGACAACGACGACAGCGTCCTTGATTGGTCGAAAGCGCACGTTATCAAGACCGACTTGCAACAATTCCTGCGCGGCGGCGACGTCGAGGTTAAAGAGTACAGCGACGCGGAACTTGCCGACCTTTACCCCGTCGAAGGGATTGTCAGCTACGCGCGGACGTGCTTGGGCGACGACGGCTACAATCTGATTTTCAACAACTGCGAACACTTCGCCAACGCCTGCACGCTGGGCAAGTATCGCAGTCGGCAAGTCGAAAATTTTTTCGGAGGTAAGACCATGGGCATTTGGGGCGCGATAAAAAGTTTCTTCGGATTCGGTTCGTCCGAGCGGTCGTCGAGCAGCTACAGCTACAATTACGAGCCGGACAAAGTCAAAATTGCGGAGATTGAGCGCGACACGAAATTGAAGCTTGCGGACAAGGAGGCGGAGCGGATTGAACTCATGCGCGACGCACAACTTGAGCTGATTGAGGCGCAGACACGCAGTCAGTTGGCGATAGAGGAGGCACGGGCGCGCGGCATGACGGCGGCGGCGCAACAATTCATTGCCTTGCAGACGAAATTGACGGAGCTTGCCGAAAAACGCATCCAGATAATCGAAAAGTGTTCGTTGCCGATTGTCCGCGAGATTGAAAGTTTTTACGACGAAGTCGGCGACAAAATATCTGCGGCGAATGACGAATACAACACAAAAAAATTGCCCCAACTCTTGGCGATATTGAGGCAATACGAGGCGGGCACGCCCGAACACGAAATATTTTCCGCGCAGATAAACGAGGACAGGGCGCGTCAAGGACAATTCATCGAACAGCAAATGATGCGGGTCAGCGAGCGGCAAAACATCGTCCTGCAAAGTTTCTTGTCGACGAAAGAAAAAATTTTGGAACAGACGGGACAAATCACGCAACAGATAGCCGAAGGTTGGCTGAAGCGTCCGAATGAAAATCTTTTGCCGCAAGGTTCAATGTCACTGCCGTCCTTGCCGAACGCGGAAACTAAGCAACTGCCGCCCGCCGAGTGAGGCGGTTTTTTTATGCAAAGTACTGCTGATAGACGACGACGCCGAACAGGATTATCGCGAGAATCATTGCGGTGAAGCCCGTGCGTTCCAGCCACAAGTCTTGCTTTTCGGTGAAGTTGTAATGCCGCCGCGCGTAGGTCGACGACAGCGACACCAGCAACGCCAAGTAAAGCCCGCGATTGAGTGCCGTGAAGTTCGCCCAGCCGAAGATTAGGAAAACGATTGTCAGAGCCAGCACGCCGACTAACAGATAGTCTTTGCCGACCTTTTCGGGCTTTTTAGTTTCGGGCTCAGCCGGTTTCTTGGGCTGAATTTTTTTTGCGATTTTTTTGGACTGCCGCGCCATTGACATTCTCCTTTGGAAAAATTTTGTTGAAGTTTATCAGAGGCGGCGGCGTTTGTAAAGCAAGGGCTTGCGCAACGGAAAAAGCCTCCGCGATTGAACGGAGGCTTTTGAATTTTTCGTTGTGGTCGGGGCAACAGGATTCGAACCTGCGACCCCCTGCTCCCAAAGCAGATGCGCTACCAAACTGCGCCATACCCCGACGCCGTGATTTTAATCAATCGTCAATGCGCTGTCAAGGCGGGGATTTTTCAGTACAGCTTATGCGGGTCTTTCTCGGTCAGTTGGCGATAGATGAAGTCGGCAAGCCCGATGCCGCCGCCCTCCGCCGCCTTTTTCGTGATTTCCTCGTTGTACATATCACGATAAATTTCCATTGCGTTATCGTCGCCGAAAAGCTCGTTCTTCGGGACGGTCTTCCACATTTCGTTGTACATCATCTTCAGCAGCAAGCCTTCCAGTTGGACGCTCGCCTCTTTGATGTCCTTGTCGCGTTGAGCAAGTTCCTCCGCCGTCATGGTTTTTATTTCGGTTGACGCGGATTTTTCAAGCTTTTTGGTCGCCGCCTTAAGCTCTTCCTGAAAGCTCGCCTCCTCGTTAAGCATGTGTGCGCCTTCCGCGCCGCTGTTCGTCGAACTCATTCGCGGCATCAGATATACGCCGTCGATTTGCATAGACACAGCCTCCTTAGGGGTTGTTGATAAATAGGATTCATCGGCTCGTTCCGAGTCGGCGATTCAATGGCTTTAATGGTTAGAATCTACTTTCTTTCAGTGGCGAAAGAAAGTAGCAAAGAAAGCCACCGCTACGCGCGGAGCGGCTGCCGACTACTGCCGAAACGCCCGCGCAACCCGAAACCGCTCGTGCCGCTATGAAACCTTCCAGGTTTCAAGTCGCGGCGGGTCGACATCCCTGTCGACCCTCGTCCCTTGCAACGTATTCCTTTATTTGCCAACAGCCCTTAGATAATTTCCAATACAGCGTGAATCGCGCCCGCTGCCTTCATGGCCTGCAGAATCGAAATGCAATCGCGCGGCGAAGCTCCTACGGCATTTAGCGCGCCGATAACGTCGCTGACGCTGGTGGTGGCGGGCAGGACGACCGAACTCGACCGCTCGTCGCGGGCGTTAATCTCGGTGTTCTGAACGACCATGGACGTGCCGTAAGAGTAGGGTGCCGCTTGGCTTGCGCTTTCCGTGCGATTAATGCGAATCGACAAGCCGCCTTGCGTTATCGCGCACTCGTCGACGCTGACATTGCCGCCCATGACGATTGTGCCTGTGCGCTCGTTGACGACGACTTTGGCGATATTGTCGGGCACAACGGGCAGGTCTTCAATCGACGCCACGAACTGCACGACATTGGAGCGGTAGTAGCCGGGAATGTTTATGTCAATGCGTCCGGGATTGGCGGCGTGCGCCACGTTGCCGTAAGCCGCATTAATGGCGTTGGTGATTCGCGCCGCCGTCGTGAAGTCGGCACTGCCCAAGCTCAAGGAAATTTGTCCGTTGCGTCCCAAGTCGTCCTCAAGCGTGCGTTCAACTATCGCGCCGTTGGGAATGGAGCCCGCCGTCGGGAAGTTGCGTTGCGCGCGATTGTTGCCTCTGCCTGCCACGAAGCCGCCCGTCGAGACCGAGCCTTGCGCCACAGCGTAGACATCGCCGTTTGCCGCCCTTAGCGGTGTTTGCAACAGGACGCCGCCTTGAATGCTGTCGGCGTCGCCCATTGAACTTACCACGACGTCAATCGTATCGCCCTCGCGCACGAACGGCGGAAGCGTCGCCGTCACCATGACTGCCGCCACGTTGTCCGAATCCAAATCCGCCGAATTGACCGTTATGCCGAAATTCCTAAGCAGTGACACCGTCGACTGAATCATTTGCCATGTGTCGTCGGAATCGCCTGTGCCCGGCAAGCCCACGACCAAGCCGTAGCCCATAAGCTGGTTGCTGCGCACGCCTTGCACCTTTGCTATGTCCTTGATTCGCGTGACGGATGATTCTGCCCAGGCCGTCGCCGTCAGCGCAAGGCAAAGAATCAGCGTCGCCAATGTAAAAATTTTTCTCATGACCTCACCTCGTCAATCAAACTGCGCGGCGAACTTCCTGCACTTTCTCGATGACTTCAAAATTTTCGGGTGGATAAAGATAATCTTCCCCCGATTCGTCGATTAGCCGATACCAGCCGCCCTCAATCGACAAAACGTCGTAAACTTTGTCGGGCAATACGTCCATGAAAATCTTGTAGGAATTCGGAACGTCTTTCTCGCGCTTGCCAATGTATTTAACATTCAACTTTCTCACCCGTTAAACCGCGCGGCTGCCTTTGAAGTCGTCCTCGGCCACTTCCTCGAAATTTTCTGCAACGAATTTAACACCGTAAACATACCAATCGTCGCCTTCATCGAAAATAGCCCAAGCTTCGCCGATGTCGTCACGAAATTTTTCTGCTTCGTAATAACTTCCCTTGATAAACGATACTTCCTTGCTGTCGTCACCGGTAAATTTAAGTAGCATTTTTATCACCTCTCTTTTTTTCTTTAAACTCTATCTTGCCGATGTTCGCGCATTGGTACCAATGAATTTCTGTTAATTTTTCTTCTGTGCCGTTTGTAATGACAGCCGTGCCTCTACACTTGTACCAATCTTGAGCTTTGGTTTTCTCGCCGTTCGGAAGCAAATATTTATTAATTAGGCGCTTAACGTCATGAATATCTTCGCCGACAGCAATAGCTTTCACGCCTGTGACGATCGAGCCTTTCTTTATAAACCATTCGCCGTCGCGCAACGGTCTTTCTGT
Organism: uncultured Selenomonadales bacterium; assembly: GCA_946407095.1. Taxonomy (GTDB): domain Bacteria; phylum Bacillota; class Negativicutes; order Selenomonadales; family Selenomonadaceae; genus Quinella. Next base: position 62,835 of record CAMJMR010000005.1, read on the forward strand.
CTGCACGAAGAAAGTTTTTGCCATTGCGCTCAAGTCTCGCGGCAAAATAAATTCTTCGCTGATTTTAATCGTCTCGTCCATTAGTCTTCGTCTGTCAGAACATGAAGTTGAACAGTTGCGTCAAGATGCCTTGGCGTTGTTTGGCGTTGAGCGGACCTTTGCCGTCGAATCTGATTGAGGCGTCGGCGACCCTGGTTGAAGGCACCGTGTTGTTAATCGTCACATCGTCTCGGCGAATCGTCCCGCGCAGAGTGATTTTGTGCTCGTCGCGGTTTTGCCATATCGACTGCGTGCCTTCGACGATAAGGTTGTCATTGGGCAGGACTTCTACGACGGTAACGGTAATTTGCCCGCTGTAGCGGCTGGTGTCGGTGGCGGAGCCGTCAGCCTCGAAAGAATCGGAGCCGTTGGCCGAAAACGCCTTGATGAAATCGAAAATGCCCGTGCCCGCGCCCACGTTCAAAGAGCCGGATTTGGAATTGCTGCGCGATTTGGAGGCGGTTTGCGTCGTCGATTCGTTAATGACAATCGTCAAGATATCGCCGACGTTGCGCGCCTTTTTATCGGAATAAAGACTGGTGTAGCCGTTGTCGACCCACAAAGATTTTGCCTCGACCGCGCCGCCCGCCAATACGAAGGACGCAATCAGCAGAGCCGTCAAAAATTTTTTCATATGCTTTCACCTCCCGTTCCTAATTGAAGAATCGCCTCTTTGACAACCTCGCGGTCGTCGAAGTGAATGGTGCCCGTGTTCAGGATTTGGTAAGTCTCATGCCCCTTGCCCAGAATCAAAACGACGTCGCCCGCCTCCGCAAGCTCAATCGCCTTGAAAATCGCCGCTCGTCTGTCGGCAATGCGCTCGTAACTTTTGCCGCCGACTTCGCGAATGCCCGCCTCCACGTCGTCCAAAATCTTTTCGGGATTCTCGGTGCGCGGATTGTCGCTGGTGGCAATAATGACGTCACTAAGTTCCGCCGCAAGCCGCCCCATAATCGGTCGCTTGGCGTGGTCGCGGTCTCCGCCGCAGCCGAACACCGTTATGATTTTCCCGTCGACAATCTGCGCGGCAGTCTGCAAAACGTTTTTGACGCCGTCGGGCGTGTGCGCGTAATCGACGATAACTTCAAACGGCGCGTCGATAAAAACTCGCTCGAAACGTCCCGGCACGCTCCTGAAACTCTCCAGAGCCCGCTTGATGATGTCGGGTCTGATATTTTCGGACAAAGCCGCGCCCGCTGCCGCCAGCACGTTGTAGGCGTTGAACAAGCCCGTAAGGTGCAGACGAAGGGACAAGGAACAAGGAACAAGGAACAAGTTCATGCCGTCGGCGCGAACGTCCACGTCAACGCCGCGCAGGTCAGCCGAATCGCTCAAGCCGTAAGTGATTCGCTTGCAACGGCTGTGACGCAAAATTTCTTCGCCCGCCGCATCGTCGACGTTGACGACGGCGGTTTTGTTTTGCTTGCGCCCCTTGCGCGATACCATGTCGAACAGCTTGGCCTTCGCCCGCAAATAATTTTCCATCGTGCCGTGAAAGTCCAGGTGGTCTTGCGTCAAGTTCGTGAAAATCGCCGTGTCGAATTCGACGCCCGCCACTCTGTGCTCGGCAAGCGCGTGGCTGGAAACCTCCATGACGACGACTTGAATCTTCCGCGCGCGCATTTCGGCAAGGACGTGTTGCAAGTCGATAACGTTGGGCGTCGTGTTCGGATTGGGAAATTTTTCGTCGCCGATAAGGATTTGAATCGTGCCGATAAGCCCGACGCTCAAGCCCGCGCCCATGAAAATTTCGCGCAACAGGTAAGTCGTCGTCGTCTTGCCGTTGGTGCCCGTCACGCCGATAACGCGCATCGACCGCGCAGGGTAGTCGTAAAAATACGGGACGATAACCGCCAAAGCGTTGAGCATATCGGGGACAATCAGCGCGGTCAGACCTTCGGGCGGCGTGAAATTTTGTCGAGTCGTCAGCAAAGCAACCGCGCCGCGCTCCTTCGCCTGCGGAATGAATTTATGCCCGTCGACGTGCGCGCCCTCCATGCACACGAACAAGTTTCCTGCCGCGACCTTGCGCGAATCGTGTTCAATGCCGCTGATTGAAACGTCATCGCCGAGAATTCGGGCATCGGGTATCAGCAAGGCAAGTTCGCTGATTTTCTTCGTCAAAGCCTCGCCTCCTTTCCTTTTGCCGCAATTATAATTGACCCGCCGCGAATTGCCAATAAAAATTTTGCCCGCCGCTTGAATCATTGCGAACGGGCGACTTCCAAAATTTTTTCCGCCACTCTGGACGCCGAGCCTGTCCCGCCGAGCTTTGCGCACGCCGCTTGCAATTTTTTGACGACATCGGCGCGGCTGTCGAGCAAAGTCAAAATTTCGGATGAAATTCTTTCGGGCGTGACTTCGTCCTGTAAAAGCTCCGTCAAAATTTTTTCGTTCGCCAAAATGTTCGGCAGGCTGAAAAATTTCACGTCGACCAAAAGCTTGCCTATGAAAAAGTTCAGCGGTGCCATTTTGTAAAGCACGACGCAGGGCAAGTTCAGCAAAGCCGCCTCCAAGACGACCGTGCCCGATGTTGCCATTGCCGCGTCCGCTATGCTCATTAAGTCGTATCGCCGCGCAGATTCGACGATTGTTACGTCGAGCCCCGCCGTGTCAATCAGCCTTTCGACGCCGTCGGCTGCGGGCAAGAAAAATTTCATCGGACGCCTTGCCGACAACAGCTTGACCGCCTCCAACATCGGCGGCAACAAAAGTTTTATCTCCTGCCCGCGCGAGCCCGGCAACAACAAAATCACGCGCTCCGCCTCCGTGACGTTGAAGAACTTTCGCGCCTCCGCCTTCGACATCGACGGCTTGACGGTATCGACCAGCGGGTTGCCCAAGAAAAAAATTTTCGCGCCCGCCGCCTCGTAAACGGGCAGCTCAAACGGAAATATCGCAATGAAGACGTCCGCTATCGCCGCGCAGGATTTTGCCCGTCCTTTTCGCCACGCCCATGCCGACGGCGGAATGTACGACAAAATTTTTACGCCGAGTCCTTTTGCGCGTTTGGCGAGCCGCCAGTTGAAGTCAGGGTAGTCAATCAGCACGAGCAAGTCGGGACGTTCGGCGCGGATTGTTTCCGTCAAGTCGTCGAGCAATTTTAAAATCCTGCGCAAGTTCTTGACGACTTCGATAAAACCCATGACGTTGTAGTCTTTGCAGTTGCGAACGAGCCGCACGCCCGCTGCCGCCATCAAATTCCCGCCGAAGCCGAAAAGTTCCGTCGAGGGGGAAATTTTTTTTATTTCGCGCGCCAAGCTTGCGCCGTGGACATCGCCCGACGCCTCGCCCGCCGAAAACATTATCTTCAACATTCCCGCCTCCTTCGCCGCAACGATTATATTTCGCCGCCAAAATTTTGGCAACAAAAAACCCTCCGCCGTCGCAGAGGGAAAACCGCCAATCCCCTAGTCCCTAGTTCCTAGTCCCTAATCAGACATTGACGCCGTAGTTTCTGCCGAGTGCAGCCAAGCCGCCGCTCCAGCCCGCGCCAATAGCATTGAATTTCCATTCGCCCTTGTTGCGATAAATTTCGCCGACGACGACGGCCGTTTCGATAGAAAAGTCTTCGCCCAAGTCGTAGCGAATAATTTCCTTGCCGCTGTCCTCGTCGACGACACGAATGTAAGCATTGCTGACTTGCCCGAACTTTTGCTTGCGAGCGTCGGCGTCGTAAATGGTGACGGTGAAATCAATCTTGTCGACGTTGTCGGGCACCTTGCTGAGGTCAACCTTAATTTCCTCGTCGTCGCCTTCGCCCGCGCCCGTCAAGTTGTCGCCCATGTGTTCGACCGCGCCGCTCTTGTGCTTGAGGTTGTTGTAGAAAACAAAATCTTCGTCGCTGTTGACTTTGCCGTTTGCTCCGAGCAGGAACGCCGCCGCATCCAAATCGAAATCGTGCCCGCCGTCATACTTGTTGACATCCCAGCCGAGACCGATAAGCAGGTGCTTCAAGCTGGGGTTGCCCTTGGTCAAGTCGACTTTCTGACCCTTTTGCAGACTGATAGCCATAAAAATCCCTCCAAAATATTTAATCCTTCCGACCGACAGTCCAACGCAGACCCCAATCGAAGGCATTATCCATTTTTTCCGCGTCGTCGAAGAACTCAACGATTTTTTCAACGCTGAACGTCCCGCCGACGTTTTCAAGCAGGGCAATGGCGCAGGTGTGCTTGCGCGAGCCGTATTCGTCCATGCGCACGACCAATTCGGGGCTGCCGGGACAATTCACGGTGACGACGCCCTTGGCCTCCTCCCAATTCGCCGCGCCCTCGTAAATGAACGTGTAAATCAGAATGCGGCGGATTTTGTCGGCGTATCTGCCGTTGACGCGAATGGTTTCGCCTGATTCAACGGAACCCGTCCTGTCGTCGCCGTCAAGCGCAATGTAGGGCGAATAAGACAGTTCGCCGAAATGGTTGCCCAAAGCCTGAATCGCGCCGATTTCGCCGTCCTTAAGCTCATAAAGGCACGCCAAATCCAAATCGATGCCGCGATTAGTAAATCTGCCGAAGAAACCGCTTGACGACGACGGGCGGCTCCAGTTGAGATTGATGACGATTTCGCCGAGCGTCCTGCCCCTTTTGACGAGGCTGATCTTCTGACCCTTGCGCAATTCGACTCTTTTAATCTGCGGCGGTTCGGACGGCGGCGGAGGCGGAATGATTATTTTTTCGCGGCGCGTATTAATCTTGGGACGGTTAGGGAGCGGAGGAGGCGGCGGAGGCGCAACGTCGCTGACTTCGATACCGAAATCGTTGCAAAGAGCAGCCAAGCCGCCTTTGAAGCCCGCGCCCGTGGCATTGAACTTCCAAAGCCCGCGATAGCGATAGACTTCGCCGAGGACAATCGCCGTTTCGACCGTGAAGTCGTCAAGCGGGAAGTTGGCAATTTCGCCGCGCGTGCCGAAAATCCTTAGGCGGGCACCGTGAATCATGCTGAATTTTTGTCTGCGCTTTTCCGCCTCGTAAATCGTTGCGGTGAGCGAAATTTTCTCGACGTGGCGCGGAACTTTTTCCAAGTTGATGTCAATCGAATCGTCGTCGTTGTGCGTGACTGCGCCCGAATTGTGGCGGGCATTTCCGTAAAAGACAAAATCTTCGTCGTCGGCGACTTTGCCGTTTGCTTGCGTCAAAAAAGCCGCAACGTCAATTTCCAACGCGCTCGTCGGGCGTTCAAACTTTATCGTCAAAAAATTTTCGTTGAGCGGGATTTTCTGCCCTTTGCCGAGTTCCATCATCTCACCTCCAAAGATTATTACACGCGCATTCTAGCAAAAAAATTCGTTACGTCAAAGCACCAGCCGAATCTGCGCGGAAAAATTTTCAAGTGTCGACCGTTAGCCTCTCATTCCGATAAAGGTTGTTCATTGTCAGCAGGTAGGCAAGCAGCGCAGGTTGCGAAGTGCCCGCCGCCCTGAATTCGCGCAAGAATATTTCGTAAGCCTCCGTCGGTTCCAAGGCGTTCAGCGCGTCCCTCATGTTGTCGATTTGCATCAGCGCGAAGAAATTCAGCACTTGCAAGCGGACGACGGGATTTTTTTTGAAGTAGTCAAACTCGCGCATGAATTCATCCAAAACCTCCAAGCCGGTTATCAGCGGGCTCGTGCGGAAGGTTATCATTTGTTCGGGCGTCCGTTCGCGGCGCATTATCGAAGCGGCATTTTTTCTGTTGACATAAAGCGGCATCGGCACACGCAGCCAACGTTTCGCCAAGCAGAGTATTTTGAACGTCCAAACAACGTCGTCGGCGATTGTCATTGGCGGCAAGGTTATCGCGTTGTCAATCAGAAAATCGCGCCGTATGAACTTCGCCCACGGTGCCCAACAAAATTTCGACGCCAAAAATTTTTTGACGCGCTCGGCAAGGTCTTCCGTCTCAAAGGTCGGCTCCTCGACAAACGAATCCGTATAACACCAAGCCGCAAGCTCAAGATTTTTTGAGACGGGCTCCGCGCCGCAAGTAAAAAATTCGACAAAGTAAACGTATTCGCCGCTCGCTTGTTCCAGCCCGATATTTCGCGGGACGGCTCCGCTGCCCGAATTTGTTTCCGTCATGACAATCTTCATTCGTCTGCCGAAACTTTCAAGATAATTCTCGGCAACGGCGGGGCTCGCGTCGGTCGAACAGTCATCGATGACAATAACCTCAAAGTCCGTCAGCGTTTGAATCAGCAAACTCTCAAGGCACACGCCCAAATATCTTTCCGCGTTGTAAACGGGGATAATCACGGAAACTGCGGGCAAAGATTTTTTCATTTCACAAGCCGCCTCCCGTGCAAAAAATATTTCGACGCCAAAAATTCTTCACGATGCCGAAATATCCTTGTCGACGGGCATTTTATTTGTCTCGCTCAATTGGCAACGTGACAATCACTTTCAAAGCGGGCGGCAAGAGTGATTGAGCTACCCGCGCCGCATATCTTTTTCAATGTCTTGCTTGCGATTAGGATTTGTGCTATATTTGCCGCGGCAAAGTCGATTACAGCTGTAGCAGAAGGCGAGCCTTTAGAGTCCTGTCGCCCGCCACAAAATAGACCTTATACAGATAAAAGGCTTGAAATATTTATTTTGCTTGAAACTCTAAAGGAGGCGTGATTGTATGGTAGGAATCGTTGTCGTCTCACACAGTCAAAAGCTTTCGGAAGGCGTTGTGGAGGTCGCCAAGATGATGGCGGAGGAGGCGCCTATCGCAGCGGCGGGCGGCATGGAGGACGGCGAACTCGGCACAAGCTACGAAAAAATTCAAACGGCTATCGAATCGGTTTACTCGGAGGACGGAGTGGTTTTGCTTGCCGATATGGGCTCGGCTGTCATGACGGCAGAAATCGTGCTTGAAGATTTGGAATTAGATAACGTCATAATCGTGGACTGCCCGCTGGTCGAAGGCGCGATTTTGGCGGCGATTGATTCTGTAGGCGGGCGTGATTTGCAAATGCTTGTACGACGCCTCGAAAGTGCTCATTCCACGAAAAAATTTGAAGACTGATTCAAAAATAACATTCGGCTCACGAAAATTATCGTCGAGCCGATTTTTTTGTCCGAAATTCTTGCGCGTCGCTTGAATACCTATTCGGTAAACAAATCCGACTTTAAGGTACACACCTGCCGCCAAGCTTCGTGCTATAATTTTCGCGAGGAGGGAAGAGAATGGACGAAACGTTATCTTTCGGGCGCGAAGACTGCCGCGCAGAGCTTCAATGTATCGGCTTGCGCATTGCATACTTCCGCAAGCTGAAAAACATGACGCAGGTCGAATTGGCCGACCGGCTGCACATAAACAAAAATTATCTGTCGCACATTGAAAGCGGCTCCGCAAACAAGGCGGTCTCGTTGCCGTTGCTTATCAAGATAGCCCGAGCTTTGGAGGTGGAACTGTCTGTCTTGGTGGACATGAACGACATGCACAACAAAAATTTCAGCGAGGTAGTCAACGATATGCGCCACACCTTTGAAGAGCTTAAGCAACTCAATTCCGAGCTGGACAAGATGATGGTGCAACTCAACAACGAACAATATTAAGGGGCAGTCACTATGATTGACAATGTAACGGTAAATTTTTGTCCTTTGTGCGGCGACAGAGTGTCTTCAACGGAAAGTCTTTGCCGAAAATGTAACTACGACTTAAACGACTACCGCGCCGCCATAAGTCAAACCCTAACGCCGACGACGGAGCCGTTGAATGACGATACGAGCGAAAGGAAGTCTAAAAAAATTTTTGTTGGCAGCTTGGCGGTAGCTACTTTCGCGTGCATTGGTATTGTAAAAATTTTCGGCTCATCCGATGCGCCGCCGCCCGCCGAGCCCGCCGCTCAAGTTCAGCAAGAAAAAATCACTTCGCACCCCGCCGAAGTGCCGCAAGCCGAAGAGCCCGCGCTGATTTTGGGCGAGCATTGGATAAAAGACGCCGACAGCGACATTTACCTTTGGAACCCCGAACCGAAGGACGGCAAAAGCATTTCTTGGAGCGGCGGCTTCGTGCAGGACGGCAAAAACAAATTCGCGGACGGCAACGGAGTCGTCACATGGTATCGCGACGGAAAAGTCATTCAGGTCGACGAGGGCACTTTCGAGCATGGTTTGCATAACGGGCAATTCAAGCACACCTTTCCGAGCGGCAGGACGGTTTACAGCAACTGGAATCGCGGCGAAGAAATTCCGCTACCTTCCGCCGCCGAAGAGGCGCGCCAAGCTTTCATCAACTACCACAGCGCGATAACGAACGGCAACTACCGCATGGCTTACGACATGCTTACCGCCGAACAACAACAGCGCGTCGGGAACTTCAACGACTACGCCGCCGGCTATTCCAACACGTTGTCGAGCGAAATCGACGATTTGTCGACCGTGAAAGAGTCCGATGACTCCGTCACCTTAAATTATCGCTTGACTGCCCGCGACAGAACACCCGACGGCAAAGTTAAAGTTCAGCAATTCCACGGGCAAGCCGTGCTGATAAAAGTCGACGGAAGCTGGCTTATCTCCAACGCAAGGTCTCAAAGATTCAATCAGTACGTCGAATAACAAAATTTGATGCGCGAGGTGTGTGCCTTATGTTTTGCTATAACTGCGGCAATGAAACGAACTCGGCGGGCGAATGTCCGCTTTGCAAAAGATTGTTGCCGCCGCTTAATCCCGCACTTGCCGAGCGGGCTTTGAACTTCCTAAACAGCCGCCGCGACGATTCGCCTGCCGAGGATTCGGAATTTGTGGCGGGCGAGCTGCCGATTTACGAAAAATACGAGTTCACGAAGAAACGAAAGCTTTTCGGCTTGATGAATGTCTTCGGATTTTTTTTCGGGCTCTTCGCCGACAGCGACCGAGATTTACCCGACCATTGGCAAAGGGTTTTCACGGAGCTGACCATTCACAGGGACAAACTAATTTTGCGGCAATATAAAAAGCTTTGGATACCGATAACGCCGCTGTTCAAGACTTACGGCGAAAAGGAAAAAATTTTGCCGATAAAGGACGTGACGGCTTTGGTTAAGCGCGGCGAAGATTTATTGGCCGTGCAATTCGGTGGGCAAGAATTTTCCGTGCCGACCGAAAAGGGATTTAATCCCGACGGGCTCGCTTACAATCTTCAAGCCGCCAATCCCGCCATTCAATACAGCAACTGAAGCGGCCGTCTAAAATTTTGAAAGGGCTGAAGCAATTTGGCTATCCTGAATGTTTTCAAAGAACTCTTCGGCGATTTGCGGAATATAAATTTCATCGGGAAGATGGAACTTTTGGCGGAAAAGTCCGACCCGCAAACTGCGGTCTTCACCAATGTGCGCCGCCTCGACGACGTTTATCTTTCCGCCTACGCCATTGACGCCGCGCTGGACGATTATTCGCCCGTCTGGCTGTTGAGCGACCAAGGAAAAATTTTTCTCGCCAAAGCCGCGCCCGCCTCGGACGTTGAGCACAAAACCGTTCCGCCCGCCGAAGGCGATTATATTTTCATCTGCGACTACAATGCCCGCCGCCAAGACGTAAGGACGCGGCATTTCACCTACACCAGAGAGCCGAAAACCATTTCCGACGACGTTGTTGCTTATCTGTTCGACGCCGAAAAAAATATTTTGATTTGCACCGCCAACGCCGAGGCCGTCGAGGCGTTCAAGAAAATTGTTGCTTATCGGCAGGCGAAGGCGTCACCCGAAACGGCGCGCATCACGATTGACATTTCACGCAATAAGCAATGGTCTGCCAACAGCATGACGTGGTTTAAAGCTTTCAACGTCTACGTCGACGGCGTCAAAATCGGCTCGGTTGACAGCGGCAAGTCGAAAATGTTTGCAATGACGGAGGGCGAACACGAATTGCGGCTGAAGACGATTTTCGGCATGGAGCGCAGTGAGCCCGTTCGTTTCAATATCGCTTTCAATCAGCATTTGAAGTTCCGGAGCGAATTCTCTACGCTTGCGCTGTTGCCGTTTGTCGGTTGCGCGACCATGTTGCCGAGCGTCAAGGGCATTGAGCTTATCAAGGTAAACTGAAAGGAGGTGACCGCCTGTGCTGTTAAGTTTGGGGATGTTGCTTGTCATGGTCGGACTTATTTTCGCCGTGTTGGGCAGAATACTTCATTTTCACAACATTGAAAACTTCGGCGACAAAACGGCAGGCATCGGCGTTCTCTTGAGCGTTATCGGTATGTTGCTTAATTAAAATTTCAAAGGAGTGTTGCTTATGTACACAATCGAATTGGATGTTGACCCCGTCACTTTGGGCTTTGACCCCAAGGAAGTCACGAAAAAAGCCGACGGCACTTACGTCGTCGAGCGGAAACATTTTCATGTTATAGTTTGGGATCCGTATGACAGCAATATCGGCGGCGAGGCGTGGTGCCCTTGTTCGCACGACGTTTTCAACGGCGCGAATTGGTCGCACGGCGGTCATTACAAAATTGACGGCGGCGAGTATCAAACTTACAGCAAAAATCGCGTCATCGATTATCTTATGGAATACGATTTATCGCGTCGGTACGGTTTGGACTTCACGCCCGAAGAAATAGGTGACATCGGCAAAACTTGTTCTCTGGTCTGTGGACACAGGGCGAACGGTTTGAATTGGTATCAAGATTATATCAAGCAAGGTTTTAAATGCCGCTACGGTCCTCCGCCTGAAAACCCTTACGACGACCCGTTCTTGCCCGAAAAGTTCAAACAAATGTTGGGCGACGCCTACAAGGGCGACAAGAACGCTTGAGGAGGCGATTTGATGAGCGATAATGTTTTCCGCTTTTCCGTCAAGAAGGGCGAAGGCGATAACGCCGATAAGCTCGTCGATATGAATGCCGTTGAGGAAGTCGTCAGGCTGTCGAAGGAGGCGGCGAAAGTCGGCAAGAGTTTGGAAAAGGAACTCGCCGCGCAGGACTTCGACCTTGCCGCGCAAAACGGCTTGAAAAATTTCATTCGCGAACAGATTGAGGCCACTCAACAAGACGGGCAGACGCGTCACGTTCAAGTCATGGATGAGGACGCACTCGCCGACTTGATTATCGAAAAGGGCGCAAAGTACGTTAATGTCAAATGCGAAAGCTACATCGGCAAGGACAACTGGAGCCTGTGCAAAGATTTGGGCGTCATCTACATTAACGGCGACCAACCCGACCGCTTCGAGGCAATGAAGGCTAAAGCCATTGAACACGGCATAAAGCGCGTCGAAAGCACGGTATCGAAGGCCGTCCACTGCGAGGAACTTTCCGCCGTCATGCACTTGGAAAGCAAAATCACGGGCAATCCCGCCGCCGTTTTCTTCCCGCACGCCTACAACAAGGCGCAGGCGACTAAGCTCGTTCGATTCAGCGGCGTTGCTTCCGCGAAAGCTTGGGCGCAAGTCGGCGGAGCGGTTGCCCTCGGTTCAAATTTCGTCGACGTTATCACGGGCGAAAAGACCGTCAAGCAGGCGGCTAAGGACGTGGCGACTTCGGCGGTCAAAGGCATTCTGATTGACTACGCCAAAAGCCAAGTCATTGCGACCGCCGTCGGCAGTCCCATCGTCCATTCGGCGATAAAAAAATGCGGCGGAGAGGCGGCTTTGAAGGAAATCGCTAAAACGCAACTGGGCAAGACGGGCTTGACTGCCATATCTTCCGCTGAAGCCTTTGTCGGCAATACCGCGAAGAGTGCCCTTTTGAGTTCGTCGGGATTCGTTGTCAGCGCGCTTAACGGCGTCGGCACGACGGCGTCGGGTTTTGCGTCCACGGTCGGCTTGACGAGCACTGCCGGCATAATCACTGCAGGGACAGCGGGCTTGACGAGCGGCGTCTTGGCTGCGGGAGCTATGCTTACACCGTTGGCACCCGTTGTTGCCCTTTATGGCGTCACTAAGCTTTTGAAGAAAATTTTTTGAGCAAGCATTTTAGGAGGCTTAAGCAATGGAAAAGTCGGAAGTCAAAAAAATTAACCCGCCCGTCCTGCCGAAATGCAAATTCGCCGACGATGATAATGTCGAATGCTGCGGGTATTGCGACCATGGCGTGGACGAGAGATCCAGTCTTCTTGGACTCATCGAGGAAATTTTCTGCGAAATCGATAGAAAATGGCATCCCAGAAAACATGTGTGCAGGTACTGGAAATGAATTATATGTAATCGCGGAGGGCGTGCTCGACCGAATCAGGCAAAGTCTTCGCGTCCCCGAAACGGGCGGCATCTTGGGCGTAAATGAAAATCGGCTCGTGACGGAGTTCCACTTCGACAACACGGGCGTCACCACGAAGAGAATTTACGTCCCCGACACCGAAAGCTTGAATGAAGTCATTCGCGAGTGGAGCCTGCGCGGAATCGAATTTGCAGGCTTTGTCCACGCCCACCCGCCGAATAAAAAAACTTTATCGGCTGTCGACATCCGCTACGCCGAGAAAATCAAACGGTACTGCGCCCTGTCCGAAATACTCATGCTTTTGTACTTGCCTGCAGACGATTCTTTTCACCAATACGTTTTGTAAATCAAAAATCCCGTTCCCATTGTTGAGAGCGGGATTTTCTTTTTCAGTGATACGTTGCAGAAAGGCCGCCCAAGGACGGGCGGCCGTCCGCCGACGCTTTTGCGTGATGCAAAAACCGTCGGCGCAGCCACGCTGAAAATATCGGGCGGCGCGGGTTGCGACCTTTCGCCCCTGCGAGGCGGCTTTCTTTGCTACTTTCTTTCGCCGCTGAAAGAAAGTAGTTAATCAACTCAAAAGCCATTGAAATGCCGAATCGCCGCCGACAAAGCCAACTTGACAACAACCCTTAAGCCTCCGCAGGGTCGTCGAAGCCCAAAAACCACGTCGCGATAAAGCCGACAACGTAAGCCACGAACAGCCCGCCGAGATAAACGGGAACGTTATTCGTCGTGGCGGCAAGCGGCAAGCCCGAAATGCCCAACGTCGCCGCGCCCACCGTAAACGACGCCACTACCGCCCCGCCGAACGCTCCGCCTATGCACGCGCCGATAAACGGCTTGAACAGCGGGAACGTCACGCCGTAAATCAAAGGCTCACCGACGCCCATCATGCCGACGGGCAACGCCGAGGCTATCGTTTTTTTGAGGAATTTGTTTTTCGTTTTGAAGTAGACCGCGATTGACGCGCCGACTTGACCGCCACCCGCCATTGCCAGTATCGGCAACAAAATCGTCACGCCGAATTGCGCGATTAAGTCAACGTGAATGGGCGTCATTGCCTGGTGAATGCCCAACATGACGAGCGGCAACCATACGCCCGCCAAAACGAAGCCGACTGCCGCGCCGCCCGATTGAACAGCCGTCGTCGCCGCCGTGCCGATTGCGTCAGAGACCGCGCCGCCTACGGGTTGCAAAATGAAAATCGCCGCCGCCCCCGCGATTAAAACCGTAACCAGTGGCGTCAGGAACAGGTCGAACATTTCAGGGATTATCTTGTGCAATTTTTCTTCGAGCCACGCCGCGAACGCCGCCACGATGATAACCGAGATAACGCCGCCGCGCCCGGGCACGAAGGGCGTATTCAAAATGCTGATGTTCGCCAAGCCGGGGTGCGTCATTAACGCCGCAAGCACGCCGCCGAGAATCGGTGTCCCGCCGAAAATTTTTGACGCGTTGATGCCGACGAACAAGTTCATGCCCCAAAAGACCGCGTTGCCCGCAATCATTGCGAGCTGAATGCCTTTTTCGTCAGCGAGCGCGGGCGAAACCTTCACGAGCACTCCGACGATGCCCGTTATCAAGCCGCACGCGATAAAGCCCGGTATCAGCGGCGTGAAGATGCTGGAAATTTTCTTGAAGAACAGCTTAACGGGCGTGGCGTTTTTTGCGCGAATCTTGTCGTGCAGAGCCTTCGCGTCGCCGACTTTGACTTTGCCGACTTTGACGGTGTTTGTCGCCTCCAAAATCTTGTTGACGGCGTTGGTGACGGTCGTTGCTCTTCCCGCGCCCAAAATCACTTGAAGTTCGTCGCCGTCGTCGTTGACGCCCAAAACTCCGTCGATTTTCTTCAGCGCGTCAATCATGTAGTCATTCTTTTCAATCAGCCGCAGTCGCAAGCGCGTCATGCAATTCGTAGCCTGAATCACGTTGGAATAGAGGACGTTGCCCGTCCCGCCGACCGTGTTAAGAATATTTTTCGCAAGTTCGTCCGTGTTAATCGCAATCGTCTCCAATCCCAAATGTTTTCATGAAAATATATAGAAAATCGGTTGCAATGTCAAACGCAAAAAAAATCCCCCGCCGTTTGACGGGGAAAAGGTCGCCTATTGATTTTACAAAAGTTTTTCGATGTCCGTGGCGATTGAGGCGGGCGTAGTCGTCGGCTCGAAGCGCGCAACCACATTGCCTTCGCGGTCAATCAAAAATTTCGTGAAGTTCCACTTAATGCCGTCGCCTTCCAGATATTCGGGGAAATTCGTCTGCAACGCCTCAAGCAGTTTCTGTCCGATGGGGTGGTGCATGTCGAAGCCCTCGAACTTTTTCTGCGCGGTGAGGTACTTGAACAGCGGCTGAGCCGTTTCGCCGCGCACGTCGCCCTTTTCAAAAATCTGGAACGTCACGCCGTAATTGAACTTGCAGAACTGCTGAATCTCGTCGTTGCTGCCGGGGTCTTGCGCCGCGAACTGGTTGCAGGGGAAGCCCAAAATTTCCAAGCCTTTGTCCTTGTAGGTCTTGTAGAGAGCCTGCAGCTCCTCGAACTGCGGGGTGAAACCGCACTTGCTGGCGGTGTTGACGATAAGCAGAACTTTGCCCTTGTAGTCCGCCAACGATTTTTCGACGCCGCGATTGGTTTTGACCGTGAAGTCGTAAATACTCATGAAACTTCCTCCTACTGATTAAGCACTTGCAAGCAGTTCGTCGATTTTCTTCTTGTCGAAGCCGACGACGTAGTTTTTGCCGTCAATGGTCGTCACGGGGACAGCCAAGTCGCCCGAAATTTTTTCGCACTCTTCGCGCGCCGTCTCGTCCAATTCGATGTCGCGGGTTTCGTATTCCACGCCGCGTGCGTCAAGCAGACGCTTAACTTTATCGCACCAAGGGCAGCCCCGAAAGCCAAATATGGTCACCGTCATTATAATTCCTCCTTATACAGCAGATATTCTATCGGTTTGTTGAAAATCTCAACGAGCTTGGCTTTGTCTTTTGCCGTGAAATTCAGCTTGCAACGCATTTTTGAAGAAAAGACTTGTTTAGAAAACCCCAAAATCTTCGCGAGTGCTTTGTAATTGAGGCTGTGTTGTTCTATTTCAATCAGCAAGTTTTTGTAGGGCGTTTTATGGAGCTTCGATATTGTTGTCGGCAGCCCGTCGTCACGCGCCAGCAAATACTCTGCGGGAAGCCCAAAAAATTTTACGAGCTTGTCGATTTGGCGCATTGTGAAATTTTGATTGCCTCGCATCTTTTCGGAAAAGCTCTGTCTTGGTAAACTCACAATAGCTGCAAGCGCGGCGTATGTGAGTTGCCGCTTGTCCATCTCGGCTATCAAATTTTTATACGGACTTTCGTAACGTTGCCCCGATGAAATATGCGCGCAATGTTCGAGAGTTTTTGGGACGCCGCGCAGAGTTTCTCCAATCTTTGCGCAATGTTCAGGCGAAAGCGTTTTGCCCGTGTGAGCCGCCGCTACTTTTGCGACATGTTCAGGCGATTTAGGAATGCCTCTTAGAGCATCTCCGATTTTCGCGTTATGTTCGGGCGTGCGTTTCAAGCCGACAATCCCTTCGCCGCCGTCAGTCAAGTTGTAGCCGTTCGGGCTTTTGGTATTAAGCAGGATGATGAAAAACTTTTCCCACGTATCCATTTCGGCTTTCGACGCGCATTTTTTGATGACGCAGCAACGAAAATTTTTCCAGCCGTACTTGCGAATAGCCCTGTCGACATACTGATCGCCGCATTTGTGCTCGCTGATTCTTTTCCGGAGATTTGTCGTTTGCCCGACGTACATTTTGCCGTTAATCGTGTTGAGCAACAGATAAATCACGCCGTCAACCATAGGAATCCCTCATTACAGGCAAAGCAAATTTTCCAAAGCCTCTTTGTCGTAATCGATGACGTAATGCTCGTTGTCAATGGTCGTGACGGGCACCGCCCAATCCATTCCGGTAAGCTTCTTGCAAGCCTCGCGGGCGGCGGGGTCTTTTTCGATGTCGAGTTCCTCAAATTCAACGCCTTTGGAGGCAAGAAAACGTTTCGTTTTGGCGCAATACTGGCAAGACTGTATAGTATAGATTTTTACCAATTTAATTCGCCTCCTTGAGCTTGGCAAGATATTTTTCGGCAAGCAGAGCGGCAGTGGTGCCGTCGGCGGCGGCAGTGGTTAGCTGTCTGATTTGTTTTTCGCGGACGTCGCCCGCCGCAAACACGCCGTCAAGCTCCGTCTTGCAATCTTCGCCCGCAGGAATCCTTCCGCTCGCCGTCAAGTGCAATTCGTCTTTGAACAGCGCGGTATTGGGCTCGACGCCGATGTTGACGAAAATCCCGTCAATCGCAAGCGTTTTTGCCTCGCCCGTCGTCTTGTCGAAGATGTCAACCGTCTCAAGCTTTTTGTCGCCGTGCAGAGCCTTGATGTCCGTTTGAAGCAGGATTGTGACTTTGTCGTTGCCGCGCAGGCGTTTCTGCGAAAAATCATCAGCCCTAAGCTCCGAACGGTGAATCAGATAGAGTTTCTTGGCGTACTTGGTCAGAAAGTAAGCCGCGTCGACCGCCGCATTGCCGCCGCCCGCCACCGCGATAATCTTGCCGTCGTAGGCGTGCCCGTCGCACAGCTCGCAATAGTGGACGCCGCGCCCCGCGAATTTTTTTTCTTCGGGCAAAGGCAACTTGCGCCTGTTCATGCCCGACGCGATTATCACGGCATCCGCCTCGTAGATTTTCTCCTGCGTCTCAATGATTTTGGGCGTCGTCTTTAGTGTGACGCGTTCAATCTCGTCGAACTCGTCAATGACCGCGCCGAAATTCTCCGCCTGTTGCTGAACGGTTGCAATCAAATCGCCGCCGTTGACGCTCACGAAGCCGGGGTAGTTCTCAATCGCGACCGCGTTTGCGATTTGCCCGCCGATTAAGCCGTTCTCCAAGACAAGCGTGTCAAGATTCATGCGCCCGCAGTAAAGAGCCGCCGTCAAGCCCGCCATGCCCGCGCCGATTATCACAACGTCCTTGTGAATGCGTTCCTTCATGCCGTAGCCTCCTTTCGACGCGATAATTTCTTGCCGACCGAAAATTTTCCTGCCGTAGTCTCTTACAAAACGGATGTTTTATAAAACAAAATAATCGCCACCTTTCGGAAGCGATTATACGTTTATTGAAAGTTTTAATCGGTATGAGGCTGAACATCACGCCTCCTTTAGAGTTTCAAGCATCGTTTGCAACATGTACAGCGAAGACGTTGCGCCGGGGTCTTGGTGACCGAGGCTGCGTTCTTGCAAGTAGCTGGCGCGTCCCTTCGTTGCGATTATCGTTTTGGTGTATTCGACGCCTGCCGCCGCCGCGTCGACGCCGTCCGCCAATGCCTCCGTTAAAGTCTTGCCGCCATCGATGCCCGCCTTCAATGCCGCGTAAGCAGGACACAGCGCGTCAAGCATGGTCTTTTCGCCTTCGACCGCCTTGCCGCGCATCTTCACGCCGTTGACCGCAACTTCAAACGCCGCAACGAATTCCGCGTCCGTGAGTTCAAACTTGCCCTTGCAGAAGTTGCCCGCCTTCATGAACGCCGTGCCGTACAGCGGACCCGACGCGCCGCCGACAGTCGAAACCAATTTCGTGCCGACGCCCTTAAGAATCGCGCCGATGTCCTTATCGGCAAGGGCAGGCAGATTCGCCTCGACGCTCTTGAAGCCGCGCGAAAGATTTATGCCGTGGTCGCCGTCGCCTATCTCGTTGTCCAGCTGCGTAAGAAAATCTTTTTCCGCCTCCACGCGCCGAGCTATGGCGGCGATTATCGCGATAAATTTTTTGTTGTCAATCATGTTCGTTACCTCTTGAGCGCGGGCGTATCTGCGGGCGCGTCGTAAAGTTCTTTAAGTTCGTCGTCCAGGCGCAACAGCGTAAGCGAGAAGCCTGCCATTTCGATTGATGTCATGAAGTTGCCGACCATTGTATCGTAGACTTTGACGCCCGCCGCCGACAGATAATCTTGCACGAAGTTGTTTATAATGTACAGTTCCATTAGCGGCGTCGCGCCCATGCCGTTTACCATAACGACGACTTCGCGCCCTTTGTAGTCGATGTCGGCAAGGATTTTGTCAAGGAGCGTCTTGGCTGTTTCGTCGACGGAGGCAATTTTTTCGCGATGAGTACCGGGCTCGCCGTGAATGCCGATGCCGATTTCGACTTCGTCGTCGCTTAGCTCAAAGCCGGGCTTGCCGGCTGCGGGTACCGTGCACGGAGAAATTGCCATGCCCATTGTGCGCACGTTGGCGATGACTTTTTCGGCAACCGCTTTGACTTCCTCAAGTGATGCGCCCGTTTCAGCCTTCGCGCCCGCGATTTTGTGCACGAGAATCGTCCCCGCCACGCCGCGCCTGCCCGTCGTGTACAGGCTGTCTTGAACTGCCACGTCGTCATTAACAACCACATGCGCAACCTTGATGTCTTCGTCGGCCGCCATATCCATTGCCATTTCAAAGTTGAGCACGTCGCCCGTATAATTTTTGACGATACACAGGACGCCCGCGTCGGTCGCCACGGCTTGAATGCCCGCGAAGATTTTATCGGGCGTGGGCGATGTGAAAACCGCTCCGGCAACCGCGCAGTCCAACATGCCCTTGCCGACGAAGCCGCCGTGAGCAGGTTCGTGCCCGCTGCCGCCGCCGCTTACGAGCGCAACTTTGCCCGTATTTTTATCTGTGCGGACGACTACGTTGCCGTCTTCAAGCTTGCGGAGTTTGGCGGGCGCGGATTTGACCAGACCTAGAATCATCTGTTCTTCGACGGCGTCCACCGAGTTAATCAGCTTTTTCATGCGAATCCCTCCTGCAAAAAAATCAAGCTTAGCGCGAAAAATTTATCACTAAGCTTGAACGGTGTCAATCGCGATTTTAATTTGTCTAAGAATCAGTGTTCATAAACGTTTAAGCAAAGTGTGAATATGAGAAATCTTAATCAAGGTCTCGGCAGAAGCAACCGTCAGCTCGTAGTCTTTGCTGAGTCGGCGAGAGTGATTAAGCCAAGCAAACGTTCGTTCTACTATCCACCGCTTTGGTAAAA
>CAMJMR010000006.1 GCA_946407095.1 uncultured Selenomonadales bacterium
AGTTGCCTACGGCAGATTTTGAGTCTGCTGCGTCTGCCAATTCCGCCACTTCGGCACGCGCTGAATATTAACACGCCTGCTTTAACTTGTCAACAAAAATTTTTAGGCTTCGGCGGCGGCTCAATGGCTTTTGAGTTGGTTTACCTACTTTCTTTCACCGAGGAAAGAAAGTAGCAAAGAAACTCGCCACTGCGCGTGGGGCGGATACCGACCGCGGACGAAACGCCCGCGTAACCCGAAGCCGTCTGTGCCGGCAAAAAAACTTCCATGTTTTTGTTGCCGGCGGCCGACATCCCTGTCGGCCTCGTCCTCTGCAACTTGTTCCTCAATCAGGCTTGCTCGACGGCGTAGACGCTAATCCTGCGATTGTACTTGCCCATGCGCTCGAAAGCGACTTTGCCCGCGATTTTCGCGAAAAGCGTATCGTCCTTGCCGCGCCCGACGTTGTGACCGGGGTGGAAATGCGTGCCGCGTTGACGAACCAGAATGCTGCCCGCCGTCACGACGGTACCTGCCTGTTCCTTGACGCCCAAACGCTTCGATTCGCTGTCACGACCATTGCGCGTGGAGCTGACGCCCTTTTTGTGAGCGAAACGCTGTAAATCAAACGTGAAGTTCATTTAAGTTTCACCTCCGTGGAAATTTCATTGACTCGAATGACTTGCGGAGCTTGCCTTTCGATTTCGCGCAGACCTATCAGCAAAGTTTGAAAGACCGCCTCGGTAACATCGTCGGGCGCGTCTTCCAACTCGACGGACGCCTTGCGGAAACTTTTTTCGATTTTCGCGGCGCGTTTCAGATAATCCTTGACGCAGGCGACGACCGCCTTTGTCAACGCCCAAACGCTCGCGCGATAAATGTCAAACTCGTCGACCGTCTTGCCTTTGCGTTCGCGAATCGAAAAGCCGCAGATGTTGCCGTCCGCCGCCCGAAAAATATCTGCGCGGATTCGGACTTGCTTGACGGTCAATTCGGGCAAGGGTTGGGGCGGTGTCGGCTTCATTTTGGCAAGCTTGCGGTGAAGATTCGCCTCGGCCGCCGCGTCCAGCTTAATCGTGTTGATTTTGATGACTTGCGGCGCAACCTTCTCGACGCCGCGCAGTCCCGTCAGCATGACTTGAAAGACCGCCTCCGTCAAATCGTCGGGGGCTTCTTTCAGCTCGACGCCCAAGCCGCCGTGCTCGTTGTTTTCGGCCGCCGCCTCGCGATTCAGATACTGCCTTATGCCCAAATACGCCGCAGACGATAAAGCCGACACTTCAGCGCAACGGACGTTGTAGCCGTGACCGCGCGCGCCATTGCGCTCGCTGTGCCCGCGCAGGACGAACCCGACCGTCTTGCCGTCGCTCTGCGTGTAAATCTCCGCGTCAATCATTGCTTAAGCCTCGATTTTTTCAATCTTGACTTTCGTGAAAGGTTGGCGATGACCTTGGCGGCGGCGGTAGTTTGTCTTGTGCTTGTACTTGAAAATGCGAATCTTGGGGCCTTTGCCGTTCTTTACGACGCTGGCCGTGACCTTCGCGCCTTCGACAAGCGGACGACCGAATTTAATTTCCTCGCCCTCGCCGACTGCCAAAACCTCCTCGAACGTGACCGAAGAACCCTCCTCGGCGTCAAGCTTTTCGATGATGACTTCGCTGCCCTCGGCGACTTTGTACTGCTTGCCGCCGGTTTTGATGATTGCGTACAACCTGAACACCTCCATGCGGATGAACTCGCCGACTTCGGTACGGAACTTGCCCGATTTAAAACCTGCGTCGAGCGGCGCGCCTAACATAGCATAAAAAATTTTGCCTGTCAAAAAATTTTTTGGAGGCTTGAGTTACCTTCACGCCCAAAACTTTTCAGACGACGGCTTTATAATCTGCGCGGGAGGGGTCGTTATGAAAAAATTTTTGGCGGCAGGCTTGGCGGCAAGCATGTTGTTCACGACGAACTTAGGGACTGTTGGTAAATTAAAAATGAATAGAGGCAGAGGCAAGTAAAACAAAATTGAGAAAGCAGACAGCCAATTTGTCATAACGAGTAGCGATGTGGCGATAATTCTTAATGCGTTGAAAAAAACGCTCGACTAGATTACGTCGTTTGTATAGTTCAGCGTCAAAGGCGTGTTTCACCTTGAAGTTGACTTTATCAGGAATACAGATTTGCACTCCGCGTTCGTCAAGATAATTACGGATAGATTCGGAAGAATAAGCTTTATCGGCAAGAAGTGTTTTACCGACAAGCTCTACGTCGTCAAATAAATCAAAAACAGGTTCAGAGTCGTGAATGTGCCCGCCGGTTAAGACCACTTTCAGAAGTTGCATTCTCTCGTTGATAAGGACATGGACTTTGGTAGTCTTGCCGCCGCGCGACACTCCTATTGCTTGGTTTTTCAGTGCGGAGCACGCACTCTGATGCACTTTGCAAAACGTCGAATCTATTTCAAGTAAAGTCGTTGTCTGTGCGTCTGTATTGACTAAGCGCAATAACAATTCAAACAAACCATTTTCACACCAAAGACGAAATTTGTGGTAAATGCTATTCCAATTGCCGTAGCAGGATGGTAAGTCTCGCCAACGAGAGCCACTACGCAATATCCATAAGATACCATTAAAAACCTTACGAGGATTAAGCGACGGGCGTCCCACTTTCTTCGGTTTCTCAAACAAACATTTTATTCGATTCCATTGAGCCTCGCTTAATTCTTTGTGATACAATAAGTCTGACATAGGCATTTCACTTCTTTCGAACTTATTGTATCAAAGATTTGCTTATGTTTTTTCTTTATTCGACTTTACCAACAGCCTCTAATCACAGCGGAGGCGGCAACTATGGAAAAAGGCAAGGCAGTAAAAATCGTGCAGACGGCTGGACGCGACGCGCTCGGAGACTTCGCGCCCGAATTCGCCCGCTACAACGACGACATTCTTTTTGGCGAAGTGTGGAGCCGTAACGACATTCTCAACCTGCACGACAGGAGTATCGTCACGATTTGCGCGTTGGTCGGCAGCGGCGTCATAACCGACGCTTTGAAGTACCACATCACCACGGCGAAGAAAAACGGCGTCACTCGCGACGAAATGGTCGAAATCATAACGCAGCTCGGCTTCTACGCGGGTTGGCCTAAGGCTTGGGCGGTCTTCCCCATGGCGAAGGCGGTTTACGGCGACGACGCCGCGCAGACTTTCGACAACGTCGGCAAGAAAATCAAACAGGACGCCGGCAGGAAGAGCCTCGGAGACTTCGCGCCCGAATTCGCCCGCTACAACGACGACATTCTTTTCGGCGAAGTGTGGAGCCGCAACAATATCCTTTCCGTTCACTCGCGCAGTATCGTCACGGTCTCGACGCTGGTCGGCGCAGGCATCTTCACTGACGCTTTAAAGCACCACCTCGCCGCCGCGAAGGCTAACGGCGTCACGAAAGCCGAAATGGTTGAAATCATAACGCAACTGGGTTTCTACGCGGGCTGGCCAAAGGCTTGGGCGGTCTTCCCCATGGCGAAGGAAGTTTACGGCAATTGATTATGAACAGGCGTGATTTTATAAAAGTCGTCGGGCTCGGCGCAGTGACGCTTTACCTTAGCGGTTGCGGCGCGGCGGCTGTCGACGGCGGCAAAAAGGAGAGTGAAGCCTCCGCGCAGAGCAGTGTGTCGGAGGGCAAGGCTATGAAAATCGTTTTGATTAACAGCAGTCCGCATTCGGAGGCGCAATCGACTTCGCGCTATCTGGCTCAAAGATTCGTCGACGGCGCGAAGAGTGCCGGGCATGAAATTTTTATCTTCGACGCGGCGCACGAGGAAACGCATCCCTGCCAAGGCTGCGACCATTGCGGCATGGACGGCGATTGCGTTTTCAATGACGCCATTCAAACGAAACTTATGCCGAAAATGCTTGAAGCCGACTTGCTGGTTTTGGTGACGCCGCTTTACTACTACGGCATGAGCGCGCAGCTGAAAATCATCGTCGACAGATTTTATTCGCGAACGACGCGCCTCAACGGCAAGAAGTCAATGATAATGGCGACGGCGTGGAATTCTGCCGATTGGACGATGGAGGCGTTGAAAACTCACTACGAAACGCTTGTGCGCTACATGAGCTGGCAGGACGTCGGTCAAGTGTGGGCTATCGGGTGCGGGACGCGCGCTATGGTGGAGCGTTCCGAATTCGGCGATATGGCATTCAAAATCGGCTCGGCTCTGTGATAATTAGGAATGAAACCCAAAGGCGGGCTCGAAAGTCGGGCTCGTCTTTTTCTTTGCGCGAAGGATATTTTTCGGCGGCGTGGAAAGTTCAAATCACTTAATAAAAGGAGAAATGTCTATGAAGACTTTCAACGTTGAGATTCTGGCTAATGAGGCGGTTGCCGAAAATATTTTCCGCTTGACGGTCGACGCGCCCGAACTTGCCGCGCAGGCTAAGGCAGGGCAATTCGTTCACGTCAAAATTTCGGATGAATTCACGTTGCGGCGTCCGTTCGGCGTGGCTTCGACGGCGGGCGGCAAAGTCAAAATTTTTTATCGGCTGGTCGGACGCGGCACGGAATTTTTATCGCGACGGAAGGCTGGTGAACGCTTGAACATTTTGGGCGCGCTCGGCAACGGCTACACCCCTCGCGAAGGCAAAATCCTTTTGGTCGGCGGCGGCATGGGTTTAGCCCCCTTGCTCTGCGCGGCCGAACAATTTTCGTCCGATGTGCTGATGGGCGGGCGCAATGCCGGCGAAGTTGACTTTTGGCAAGCGGAATTCAATCCTTGCGCCGAAGAAATTTTTTTGACGACCGACGACGGCTCTGTCGGCAAATACGGCTTCGTCACGGACGCCCTGCCCGATGTCTTGGCGAAAAAAAATTACGCGGCTGTCCTGACGTGCGGCCCCGAAATTATGATGCGCGGCGTGGCGAAACTTGCCGCCGAGAAAAATATTCCTTGCGAGGTCTCCTTTGAAAAGCGCATGGCTTGCGGCTTGGGCGCGTGCTTGAGCTGTTCGATTGACACCGTCAACGGGCGCAGGAAGGTTTGCAAGGACGGTCCCATTTTCGACGCGAAAGAGGTCTTTTAAATGAATCCGCTGATTCGTACCGTTGAAGTCAAAAGCGTCTTCACGAAGTCCAACCTGCCCGTCTGCGACTACGCCGTCAATCCCTACGTCGGCTGCACGCACGCCTGCAAGTATTGTTACGCTTGCTTCATGAAAAAATTCACGGGGCACACCGAAGAGTGGGGCACCTTCCTCGACGTAAAGCTTTGGAACGCCGTCAAGAACCCGCAACGCTACGCGGGCAAAAGTTTCTTCATGAGCTCCGTCACTGACCCTTACAACCCGCAAGAGGAAATTTATCGGCGCACGCGCACCTTTCTCGAAACTTTTCAAGGCGTCGACATTCATTTGAGCTTGCAGACGAAATCCGATTTGATTCTGCGCGATTTGGACTTGATTAAGACGTTCAAGCACATTCGCGTCGGCTTCAGCATAAACACCCTCGACGAAGGCTTCAAGGACGACATGGACAACGCCGTTTCCATTGCGCGCAGGCTGGCGGCGATGAAAACCTTGCACGAGGCTGGGATTAGGACGACGTGTTTCATTTCGCCGATTTTCCCCGGCATTACCGACGTTCCCGCGATAATCGACGCGGCGAAGGATTTTTGCAATTTGGTCTGGCTGGAGAACTTAAATCTGCGCGGAAACTTCAAGCCGAAAATTTTCGCCTACATCAAAGAAAAATATCCGCAACTGTTGCCGCTCTACGAAGAAATTTATTATCGCAAGAATCGGCGGTATTGGTCGCAGCTCAACGACGCTGTTGCCGCCTACGCCGCGAAAAATCATTTGGAGTACGTGCGCAACCGTGACGACTTGCAAAGGGACTTCGACGCGCCGCCCGTCATAGTCAATTTCTTTTTCCACGAGCAGATTAAAAAGACGGCAAGTGCCACTTACGGAGGGTGAGACGATTGGCTAATTTTTCATTCCTTGCCGACAAGCCCGAATACCGCGCCTTCTCAAAGGACTGCATAGACGCGGAGGAGGCGTTTCAGAATTCGTTCGATTCGTGCGTCAAGCTGGTGCGAACGGCTCTGGACGCGGCCGTCAAATGGGCTTACGCCAACGACAAAACTTTATCGGCGCAACGAAAAAATTTCCCCGCCGACAAAAAAGATAATCTTTACGACTTGATTGCCAATGCGACGTTCGAGCGGGCTGTCGGCAAAGATTTGGCGGGCAAGCTTCACTACTGCCGCAAGGCCGGCAACGCCGCGATTCACAACGAGCGAGAATTTTCGGCGCAAGAGGCGGTCACTTGCCTTAGCAACCTTTTCGACTTCGTGCAGTGGCTTGACAAGCGTTACGGCAAAAATTTCAAGCCGCGCGCCTTTAACCCCGAAGACGTGCCCGCGAAGGACTCGACGTTGAAAAAATTCCTTAAGGGTGTCGGCTTGGTGGCGGTCGGCGTCATCGGAACGCTTGCCGCGAAAATTCTTGCCGACAAAAACAAATCGTGAGGTATAGCACATGAGCGAACTTTTGCAAACAGAACTTTGCGGCATCAAACTCAACACGCCGATTTTCGCCGCGTCGGGCACGTTTGGTTTCGGAGAGGAATTTGAAAATTTCGTAGACCTTAAACGACTCGGCGGCGTCATGGTAAAGTGTATCACGCTCAAGCCGCGCAGAGGCAATGACGGCATCCGAATCACGGAGACGCCTTCGGGTATGCTGAACGCTATCGGCTTGGAGAATCCCGGCGTCGAAACTTTCTTGACGAAAATTTTGCCGCGCATTAAGGACAAAATGAACGTCGTCGTCAACGTGAGCGGCTCAAGCGTCGAAGATTACGGCGAGCTTGCAAGAATGCTTGACGTCGACGGAGTGGCGGCTATCGAGCTGAACATCTCTTGCCCGAACGTAAAGGACGGCGGAATAATTTTCGGGACGGACGCGCGGCAAGCGGCTAAAGTCACGGCGGCGGCGAAGAAGGCAACAAAAAAGCCCGTCATCGTCAAGCTTAGCCCGAACGTCACGGACATCACGACGATAGCGCGGGCTTGCGAGGCGGCGGGCGCAGATTGCCTTTCGCTGATAAACACGCTGATGGGAATGGAAATAAACGTGCAAACTTGGCGAACCACGCTGGGAAACTTGACGGGCGGGCTGTCGGGCGGCGCGATTAAACCTGTGGCAGTGCGCATGGTTTGGCAAACGGCTCAAGCAGTCAACATTCCGATAATCGGCATGGGCGGCATCCGTTCGGCCGAGGACGCGGCAGAATTTTTCTTGGCGGGCGCGGCGGCGGTAGCGGTCGGCACTGCCAATTTCGCTGAGCCGTCTGTCACTATGAAAATCGCTGATGACTTGGAAACTTATCTGCGCGGCTTTGGATTGAAAAATATTCGCGAGCTTGTCGGTAGACTTAAGACTTGACTTCAAACTTACTCGGCCTCCCGAAAATCGTTGTGACGGCGACGGACGGAGGCTTTTTTATTTGCTCAAGACGATTTTGCCCGCCTGCTTGAGCCTCCACTTGCCGCCGACGTTTTCAAAGACAGCAGCGCGTTCGACGTAAAGCCTTGACCAGGTGCCGCCGTCAAAGTTCGATTCAAAGACGACGCCCAATGCCCGTTCGGCGTGATGATTTTCGGTGTAGGTTTTGACGTTCGGGACGACCGCGAAGGTGTTGCCTTCGACCGCGCTCGCCCAAAAATCGCCGCTCGATAGGCTCGACGCCTCGGCGAACTTCGGCGCAAGTTTCGGACGATTCATACGCTCTTCGACGTTGGCGCATGTGAACGCCTTGACTTTGTGGCGGCGCAAAAATTTTTCTCTGGCACGCCGCGCACCGAAGCCGCTCAACTTCGACAGCGCATTGAAGTCGGTCACGAACGCCTCGCCGAAAGAATCAGCCTTACTCGGCGCAATCTGCGCGGCAACCGAAATTTTTCTAGTCCCAAGTCCCTCGTCCCTAGTCCCTATCCAAATTTTCAGCTCGGCGATAAAGACCGGCTCAATCGCCAAAGCTCTGACGTCACGTCCGCGCTTGTCGACGAAGAAATTATTGGCGTCGCGTGTAAGCTCCTCGGCAAGTTCGTCGTCGAAGGCAATGCCCTCAGCCCAAAGTTTCTGCGCGGCGTTGAATCTGTCGACAAAAGTTTTAAACTCGCTCAAGGTGTCAATCGTCATGCCGTCGGAAATGTCTTGCGCGCTTATGAAGGAGGTCGACGCCTGCCGCTCGCCGCCCTGAACGAAATCCGCGCCTGCCAACACCGCCGAATAAGTCAGCTCGTCAGCCTCGCCGAACATGTCGCGATTGATACGCGCCTCGTCGAAAAAGTCAGCGTCATTGGCAGGACGTTCGACAATCATGCCCGCCGCCACTTCGGCCTTCGGGTGCGCGCTAAGGTGCAAGTTGAATTTCCTGTAGCCTTCAAGCCCGCTCGCCGCCGTGAAAATTTTTTCCAAGACGTTCAGATAGATGTTGCCGTCAAGCTCGGTGCCGCCCGTCAGCCAACGGAAAATTCTTGCGCCGTTGCCGCCGACGAACACGTGCGGGATTTTGCGCTCGCGATAGTGACCGTAATCGTGAAGGACTTTAATCAGCTCGCCAAGGTAGTGGAACAGCCCCGCCGTCGCGAATTGCGCCGCTTGCAGGACGTTTTTAATCGGCTCGCGCCCCGTCTTGAATTTGAGGTCGGCAAGATATTTTTCGCTGTGCTCTCGCATGTCGGCGTCGATGACGGCTTGCCGTTGTGTCTCGTCGTTGAGGCGGCTCGAAATTTTTTCGTCGGCGAAAAGCTCGTAATGGTCGTAAATCGGCTTGAACATTTGCCGCGCGGCGTAGCGAATGGACGTGTGGTAGACGATGCGCGGAGGCTCGCCGCTTATGACGCTGATATCGGTGGTGCCCGCGCCTATGTCGACGCAAACCGCGCCTTGTGCAAAATTGCCCGCCTTGCCGTCCTGCTTGTTGAAGTGGTAGGCCGCCGCCTTGCTTTCCGAAAAGAAAGTGCACGCGCCTTTGACCGCCTCGCGACAAATTTCTTGGAAGGAAACTTTCTGCGCCTGCGAAAAAGCCGTCGGGTAGGAAAAATTCCATTGCACGTCGACCGCGCCGTTGAAGTCGGCCTCGGCCGCCGCCTGCAAGCAAATCTGTTTGATATAAGCCGCCGTCTTGCGCCGTTGCCTGTCGTCGTCAGCCCATTTCAAGTTGGCGTCGATGTACGCCGCGAATTGCTCGAACACCCGCGTATTTTCCGAACTCAACAGGAAAACGTGACCGTCAATCAGCGGCTGAATGTCCTTAGCCTCGCCGCCGCTCAACATGTGGAAGATGCTCAAAAACGACCCGTCAGCCCGCGCAGGGATTTGCGACGGAATGAAGTGGCGATAAGTTTGCGCCCTTGCGCCGCCCGAAGCCGTGACTTGATAAAGATGCGGCTCGAAGTTCAGCGGGCGCGGAGGATTGTCGTTATCGGCGAAGAAAATCATCGTCGAACTCGTGCCGAAGTCCACGCCGATTTTCCACGTCAAGTCAGCGTTGCGCTCGATAAGCTTGGGCTTGTTGAGCAAAATCGCGCCGACTTCAAACGGAGCCTTGCCGGCGTGCGGCGGCGGGTTGTACGTGACGATAAAGCTTTCGGGGAAGGCGTTCAGCTTGGCGGTGAAACGATTCGCCAAAAAATTTCCCGCTTGACCGAATGGCTCGACGAAGTAAATATCGTTGGCCAAAGCGTCGACGTCCGATTGCGCGCGCCAGTTTTCGTAGTAAAGAAAATACTCGTTCCAATCTGCGCGGCGGAAGTCGGGGAAAATTTCGACGACGGGAACATCTCGGTCAATGTAAATCAGTTCGCGCTTGGGGTAAGCCTTCGTCCAACGAAAATCTTTGCCCGTGCCGTCGACGCCGCTAAGCGGGAAGCTGAAGTGCACGTAGAAATTTTCCGCGTCGTCACTGATTGACAGCCGCGCAGATATTTCGTCTACGGTGAACAGCTCCAACAGCTCGCGCTTAATCGGTAAAATCGGCGTCAAGTCCCGTTCGCTCAAAGAATCCATGCCTTGAAGTCTCGGCGAATTCGGGAAGGCATTGGCGGGCTCGACGACTGCCATGCGCTCGTGAAAGAAGTCTTCGGGCTTGCGGAATTCTGCGCCGTTCAAATTCGTGCGTCCAATTTTCTTTCGGTCGATAAGATTGGAGGCAGTGACTTCGTTCGCGCTTATGCCCTGCCACACGACAAGCTTGGCGGCTTCGACGCCCTCAAACCGCGCGAAGTCACGAACGAGGTCGGGCGACACCAAAAGCAGATTTTTATTCGGCGTGAGCAGGCGGACGGCAGAATCTTCAAAGCGGGCTTCACGACCCTTAATCGTGTCGTCGAGGAGGCGGGCGATGCCGACGTGCAAGTTCAAATTCGACGCGACGAACTCAAAAGCCCCCTCCTCCGTCTGCGCGGCGGCAACGTCCTTTTCGTAATCGGCGAGGCATTTCAGCAAGGCGTTTGAAATTTCCTTTGCCTTCGCACCGAACTTTTCGAGCCGCTGAACTTTGCCGTAGAGATTCGCCAGCCACATCTTCAGCGCGGACAATTCGGCGGGTGACAGCAGCTTTATCGGGTCGGTCAGCGTTTGCCGATTCGCGCTCCACGGCGTGAACAGCCTCCCCGCGAAGACTTCTTCATAGTCGGCCGCGCAGGTTAAAAGCGTCGTCGGCGATGTCATTGCCAGCGGCAGCCCGTCGAGCGTGATGACGTAGACGTCGGTAAGCCAAGCGTCCTTGTTGCCCGTCAGCGATTCTTGCGGCGCGAGCGACTTCAAAATCGCGGCGAGGTCTGAACGGTCGTCGAGCAGGTTGACTTGTTCAGCTTTCAGGTCGAGCTGTTTAATTTCCTTGAGCGCGAGCATTGCCAGCAACGCCCGCCATTCGCCGAGAACTTTTTCGTGCAAGCCGGTGACAAATTGCCGCGCAGGTTCCAAATCGAACAGAGCCATCTTGAACAGCAACGGGCGCGCCCACATGTCGGGGATTGAGTCGACGGAGCCCATGTCCTTGATTGATTCGCCGCAGTCCAAGCCGTTCGCCAGCCCTTGGAGAAAATTTATGTCCGCTTCCTTCCAAATGCCCGCCTGGTCTTTGAGGAGCTTCGACGTGTCCTCGTTGACCTTCGGCAACATCGGGAAATATGAATTCGCCAATAGAAACACCCTTTCCAGCTTCCCGCTTTTAAAGCGGCAAGTCAATCGATAAGCGCGCCGCCCAAAACTTCATCGCCGTCGTAGAAAACAATCGACTGCCCCGGCGTGACGGCACGTTGAGGCGCGGCAAATGTCACGCGCAGAAAATTTTCCTCCTCGGCAACCGTGCAAGTCGCCGTTCGAGAGCCGTAACGAATTTTTGCTTGCAGAGTCGCGGGCAAGGGCGGCTTGTAAATCCAATGGGCGTCGTGCGCCGTCAACGTCTTGCCGAAAAGATTTTCGCCCGTGTCGACGACAACTTGACGATTGGCAACGTCGAGGCGCGTGACGTAGAGCGGGTGCGGCGCGGCAATGCCCAAGCCCTTGCGCTGACCGATTGTGTAGTTGGCAACGCCGTTGTGGCTGCCCAAAACTTTTCCGCTTGCGTCGACGATATCGCCCGCCTGCAACGCCTGCGCGGTCGGCTCACGGTTGGCGATAAAGCTTTTGTAGTCGTCGGCGGGCACGAAACAAATTTCTTGACTGTCGGGCTTACCGGCGACGGGCAAGCTCATCTGCGCGGCAAGCGTGCGGGTTTCGGTCTTAGAGAAGTCTCCGAGCGGCAAAACGATTCGCGACAATTTTTCGGGCGTCAAGTTGTAAAGCACGTAGGATTGGTCTTTCTTGGCGTAGACGGCCTTTTTGAGCTTGAAGCGACCGTCCTCGAAGGCAACGCGGGCATAATGACCCGTCGAAAAAAATTTTGCGCCCAAATCGTTTGCGAAGTCGAACAGCGCGCCGAATTTTATTTCTCGGTTGCAACGGACGCAGGGATTGGGCGTGCGACCGCGCAGATATTCCGCCACGAAATAATTTTCGACTTCGGCGCGGAAAATTTTTCTGAAGTCGGCAACGTGATGACTTATGCCCAAGTGTCGGCAAACTTTTTCGGCGTCGGCAATGCCTTTGTCGTCGTCAAGCAACATCGTCACTCCGATAACGTCGAAGCCGCGCTCAAGCAAAAGAGCCGCAGTCAACGAGCTGTCAACGCCTCCGCTCATTGCCGCGACAATTTTTTGTTTCATGATTAAACCTCCAAAAGTCTAGCTTGCGACGGGGATTGTAAGGGTGAACGTCGTGCCCTTGCCAAGCTCGCTGGCAACCGAAATGCTAATCCCGTGACTGTCGGCTATCCACTTCGCTATCGACAAGCCCAAGCCGCTGCCGTTCGCCTCGCTGACCAAATCCTCGCTGTCTATGCGGAAGAAGCGGTCGAAAATTTTTTTCTGATTTTCCGGCGCAATGCCGATGCCCGAATCCGAAATGGCAAGCAAAATCTTATCGCCGTTGCGCGTCGACGAAACGCTAATCTTGCCGCCTTCGGGCGTGTACTTGACGGCGTTGTCCAAAAAAATCCTCATCATCTGCCGAATCGTCGTCTCGTCGCCGAAAATTTTCGCGGTGTCGTTCCTAAGCAGTTCGACCTCGTGCGTCTTGACGACGGTTTTCATTTTGCTCATCACGTCGCCGACTATGTCATCCAAGTCCAAAATTTTTTTGTTGAGCTTTTGGCGGTGTTGGTCGGTGCGCGAAAGGAACAACAAATTTTCAAGCAAAGCTTGCATATTCTGCGCCTCGGAGCCGATGACTTTAAGGTTTTCCTTCAACAGAGCCTCGTCGGCGGTGCCGTAGGTCTCAATGAATTCAATGTAACCCTTAATGACGGCGGCAGGCGTGCGCAGTTCGTGAGAGGCGTCGGACACGAATTGCTTTTGCCGATTGATTCCGCCTTGCAAGCGGTCAAGCATGGCGTTGAGGGTCTTCGCCAGTTCGCTGAGTTCGTCGTCGGCGGTGCCCAAAGGGATTCGCCCTTCCATTTTCTCGAAAGCAATTTCGCGCGCCAACTCGTTCATGGTTTTAATCGGATTCAAGACGCGGCGGCTTATCAATCGCCCGAAAATCATCGCGCCGATAATCCCCAAGACGTCCAGCGCGAACAAAAGCTTTTCCAAGTCCGCCAACAGTTTCAATTCGGAAGTTATCGTTCGGAAAAAGTAAAGCGTGACGGTTTCGCCGTCGTGAGTGTATTCCATTGCGGCGCGATAGATATACGCCGAGCCTATTTGCGAAATGGCGAATTCGTCGTCGGCAAAGAGCGGCGGCTCCTTCAAGCGTCCCTCGTCGAACATTTCAATCGACGGATAATTTTCGTCGGTGTCGATAAAAACTTCGCCGTCCTCGTCGACGACCCTGAGCACCACGCCCGTCACCAACGCTCCACGAAACGAATTCGGATTGAAGGCAATGTAATTCGACTCCAAAGCCTCCAAGACGATTTGAATTTTTGCCATGCTGTAGCGCAAAGTTTTTTCGGCGGGCGAGTAGAGCGCGTTCATGACGCCGAGCCACATTACCGCGTTTGTGATAACGAGCAACAAAATAAAGCACGAAGCGTAAGCCAAGGTTATCTTCGTGGAAATTTCAAAGCCGTTGACTTTCCGTTTGACTTTATCCTTGATGCTCATGGAAATTTTCTCCTGTGCCGTCTATAAAAAAATGCCTCCCCGCGTACACGTTAAGGGAGGGCAATTATCTTGTCGAAGGAAGTTAGCGCGGCTTCATGCGCACGACGGTGATTCGAGGGTCAGCACCGCGTTCGAGTTCCATAATCATGAACGAACCGCGATTTTCGTCGCGCGGGCGCGAGGCACTGCCGGGATTTAAGATAATCGGCGGCCCCATCAGATATTCGACAATGTGCGTGTGGCCGTAAACCGCAATGTCCGCGTTTTGCGATTCGGCTGCCTCCATTATGTATTCCTGCGTGTAGCGCACGCCGTAGTTGTGTCCGTGGGTAATAAAAATTCTGTGGTCTGCTACCTCAATGATTCTTTCGTAGCAAATATTTCCGGTCGGCCAATCGCAATTTCCTGCCACGCCGTAAACCGGAACGTCAATTAATGATTGCAAATACTCCGCGTCGGGCGTGCAGTCGCCCATGTGAAGCCACATATCCATATTTTGCGCGATGCTTACTGCCTGGTCTATCGACGACCAATTTCCGTGAGTATCGCTTATAAGTCCAATCTTCACGGCAGGTGTCGCGCTTACTTTCGCGCGACTCTCCTCCTTTCGTCTTCGATACATTTCAATGAAATTTGTTTCGCAATATCAAAATCATCTCCTTGAGAGCCGCGCCGCGATGGCTGATTTGATTTTTTTCGGTGCGGGAAATTTGCGCCATAGTCCGATTGTCGCTGATGTAAAAGTAGGGGTCGTAGCCGAAGCCGCCCGTGCCCTGCGCGGCGATTTTAATTGTGCCGTCGATTTTGCCTTGCGTGATGATTTCGGTGCCGTCGGTGTCGACGAAGGCAAGCGCACACCGATAAGCCGCCTTTGATTCGGTCGCGCCGATTTTGCCGAGTTCGTCGAGAAGCTTTTGATTGTTGGTGTCGTCGTCGGCGTGATAACCCGCGAATCTTGCCGAGTGGACACCGGGCAAGCCGTTGAGCGCGTCGACTTCAAGACCCGAATCGTCGGCGAGGCAAGCGAGCCCCGTGCGCGCGGCGAAAAATTTTGCCTTGATAAGCGCGTTGTCCTCAAAGGTCGTGCCGTCCTCCACAGCGTCGGGCATTTCGGGGAAGTCGGCAAGCGATAAAATTTCGACGGGCAAATCTTGCAGGGCGAGGCGCATCTCTTTGACTTTATCCGAGTTCTTCGACGCAAGCACAATTTTTTTCATCAAACGAGCCTCCTTAAAGATTGACGCTACGAATCTTGAGGCCGTCATGGATGACGGCCGCCGGCAACAGAAACAGGGATGTTTCTTTGCCGGCACGAGCGACTGACTGGGACGCGGGCATTGCGGCAGTGGTTGGTATCCGCACCACGCGCAGTGGTGGCTTTCTTTGCTACTTGCTTTCGACACTGAAAGAAAGTAGATTTTAAACATTAAAGCTGTTGAGACGCCGAATTGGAGCCGACAAATTCAATTTACCCCACACGCCCCACGCGCCAAACCAAATCTCTGCCCAAGGCGTCCTTCTGCAACGAAATCAAATCGGCAATGCCACCCGCCGCCAAGTCCAACAGCTCATTCAGTTCCGTCCGCGTGAAGGGCTTCTTCTCTGCGGTTATCTGCACTTCGACGAGTTCGCCCGCGCCCGTCATCACGACGTTGCAATCAGCCGCCGCCGCCGAGTCTTCCGCGTAGCACAAGTCAAGAATTTTTTCGCCGTCAGCCGATATGCCCGCCGATATTGCCGCCACGAAGTCTTTGACGGGGAAGGCGCCGCCGACCGTGTAAATCGTTTCGCAAGCCTCGACCAAAGCCACGAACGCTCCCGTTATCGACGCGGTGCGCGTGCCGCCGTCGGCCTGCAGAACGTCGCAGTCAACGGTTATCGTGCGCTCTCCTATCGCCGACAAATCCGTCACAGCCCGCAATGCCCGTCCAATAAGCCGCTGAATTTCCATCGTCCTGCCGCCGATTTTCGTTGAACGTTCACGCGCTGCCCGCTCGACCGTCGCGCCCGGCAACATCGAATATTCCGCGTTGAGCCAGCCCGTGCCCGTGCCCTTCAGGAAGTGCGGAACTTTGTCTTCAATCGTCGCCGCGCAGAGGACTTTCGTATTGCCGACCTCAATCAGTGCCGAGCCCGCAGGATATTTTTGCGCCCGCCGTTCCAGCGAAATTTCGCGCATTTCATCTGCCCGCCGCCTGTCCAATCTCAAGCTCTCACCTCCCGAAAAATTTTTAGAAATGGCTTAGCCATTGTACACAAAAATATTTTCCGCCGCAATGTTTTCGCAAAAATTTTGTTCACGCCGTGATTGACGAGTTTTGAGCGCTGTTGTAAAATTTCCCGCAGAATTCAAATGGGACGGTGTATTTGTAATGACGATGTATTCGTGGGCGTTTTTCGCCGCGCTGACGGTTTCATTGGTCTTGACGCCGGCGGTGATTTTGCTTGCGGAGAAAACCGGGGCAATGGACGCGCCCAACGCCCGAAAGGTTCACAAGAAGCCGATACCGCGAATCGGCGGGCTTGGGATTTACGCGGGCTTCATGGCGGCGATTGTCTTCGTCGCGGTGAAATTCGGCTTGGACGGCGAACAGCTCAAAGAAACTGTCGGGCTGATAGTATCGGGCAGTTTAATCGTCGCGCTCGGCTTGGTTGACGATTACAAAAACTTGCCCGCCAAAATAAAATTACTCGGACAAATCTGCGCGGCGGCGGTCTTGGTGTTGGGATTCGACGTGCGAATCGATTTCGTGACGGATCCTTTCGGCGATTACATTTACCTCGAATGGTTCGCGATACCCGCCACAATGTTTTGGCTCGTCGGCTTGACCAACACGGTCAATCTGATTGACGGGCTTGACGGCTTGGCGGCGGGCGTGGCGGCAATAGCCTCGTTCACAATCATGCTTATCGCGCTGGAACAGAATTTCGTTTTGGTCGCGGTGTTGACGGCTGCCTTGGCGGGCGCGGCTATCGGCTTCCTGAAATACAACTTCCACCCCGCCGAAATTTTCATGGGCGATACGGGCTCAATGTTCTTGGGCTTCATGTTGGCGGGCATCTCGGTGACGGGCGCAGTCAAATCAGTGGCGGCTATCGCGCTAATCGTGCCGGTCTTCGCGCTGGGCTTGCCGATACTCGACACGACCTTTGCGATAGTCAGACGCGTGCGCGGCGGCGTCCCAATCTTCAAGCCCGATAAAGGACATCTGCACCACAGGCTTTTGAGCGTCGGCTTCACGCAATGCCAGGCCGTGTTGCTTATGTACGTGATAAGCGCGTTGTTCGGCTTGAGCGCGATAGCTTTGACGGCGGTCAGTTGCCAAATCGCCGTTTTGATTTTGGCTGTCGTCGTGACGGCGATAATTTACGGCGTGCGCAAGTTGGGCATAGCTCGCCCCGCAAACTAGGTGACGGTCATGAAAAAGTTAAAAGTCATGTCGGTATTCGGCACGCGCCCCGAAGCGATAAAAATGGCGCCCGTCGTGCTGGAACTGTGCAAGCATCCCGAAATTGAATCGCTGGTGGCAGTCACGGCGCAGCATCGCGAAATGCTCGACCAGGTGCTGAATTTGTTCGCCATACGTCCCGACTTCGACTTAAACATCATGTCGACGGGTCAAACGCTCTTCGACATAACGAGCCGCGCGCTGATGGGCTTGGACAAAGTTTTGAGCGAGGCGACGCCCGATGTGGTGCTTGTTCACGGCGACACCACTACGACTTTCGCGGGCGCGTTGGCGTCCTACTATCATCAAATCGAAGTCGGGCACGTCGAAGCGGGGCTCCGCACGCAGAATAAATTTTCGCCTTACCCTGAAGAAATGAATCGCCGATTGACGGGCGCGCTTGCCGATATGCACTTCGCGCCCACGCCGACCGCTAAGGAAAACCTCCTGCGCGAGGGCGTCGACGCCGATAAAATTTTCGTCACGGGCAACACCGTTATCGACGCGCTTTATCAGACCGTCCGCGCAGATTACAACTTCCGCCACGTCAGCAAGGACAAGCGGGTTATCCTTGTCACGACACATCGCCGCGAAAACTTGGGCGAGCCGCTCCGTCACGTCTACAAGGCTTTGAAGGCTTTGGTTGAGGAATTCGCCGACGTCGAAATAATTTTCCCCGTCCACAAAAATCCTAAGGTGCGCGAAGTCGTCGACGAGGAATTGGGCGGGCTTGAGCGCGTCTCTTTGATTGACCCGCTGGATTATGAGCCGTTCGCCAACTTGATGAATCGCGCGACGTTGATATTGACGGATTCGGGCGGCGTGCAGGAGGAGGCACCGGCGTTGGGCAAACCGGTTTTGGTTTTGCGCGACACGACCGAGCGACCCGAAGCGGTGGAGGCGGGCACGGTGAAGTTAATCGGCACGAATCAGGCGGCAGTCTACGGCGCGGCGAAGGAATTGCTCACGGACGCGGCGGCCTATCGTCGAATGGCGGAGGCGCGCAGTCCCTACGGCGACGGGCACGCGGCCGAACGAATTGTCAAAGCGTTGCTGTGGCGGCACGAAATTTTGAGCGAACGCCCCGACGACTTCATGAGCTAAAAAACTTTTTGGCAACGAGGCTAGAAATGCGCATGCATTTCGTTGCGGCGCGGGCGGTTACTCCAAACGTCGTCACATTGCAGCGCGCTAACTGTTCCGCCGCTTTCAAAGCGGCAAAAATTTTTCTTGACAGACGGCGGGCGTTGTGATATAAATTGGCGCGTTGAAGTTTCACGCCGACTTAGCTCAGTTGGTAGAGCAGCGCATTCGTAATGCGCAGGTCGTCAGTTCGAGTCTGACAGTCGGCTCCATAAAGAAATCAGAGCCTCGGAAGTCTTCCGGGGCTTTTACGTTTGGTTAACTACTTTCTTTGAGCGAGGAAATGAAAGCCTAAACAACCCTGTTTCTGTTGGCGGCGTGGGCGCGCAAGTCCGCGCTAGGCGCGCGTCCATGCGCGCCCAAAAATTTACGCGGCGTGCGATTCAATGATTTTGCGGGCGGCAAGCTTAAGGGAATGTTAGCGGCGGTAGGAAATGCCTGCGCGGCGTCGAAACATTTGGCGGAAAAAATTTTTTTGGAGGCTTACCTATGGCATTGCTTGAGATAAGGACGGCGGGCGACCCCGTCTTGAAGGAAATCAGCGCGCCCGTCGAAAAGATTGACAAACGCTTGAGGAAACTGTTGGACAACATGGCGGAGACTATGTACGCCAGCGAAGGTGTAGGCATTGCCGCGCCGCAAATCGGCGAATTGATTCGCGTGGCGGTCGTCGACGTCGACAAGAAAAATCGCTACGACTTGATTAATCCCGTCATCACTTGGCGCGAAGGCTCGGTCATCGACAATGAAGGCTGCCTGTCGTGCCCGAATCTTTTCGGTGACGTGGAACGCGCTGAAAAAATTCGCGTTGAGTACACCAACCGCTTCGGCAAGAAAAAAACTCTGGAGGCGGACGGTTTGCTTGCCCGTTGCATTCAGCACGAGCTTGACCACCTTGACGGGCGGCTGTTTATCGACATCGCCAAGAACATCACCCAAGGCAAGAAGCCCGACAGACAAACCGAATCTTAACGCCGCGCATTGACGGCATAAAAAAATCCCCGCGCAGATTGGCGGGGTAATTTTTTTTCCAAAACTAGAAGTGCGCATGCATTTCGTATCGGCGCGGCGATTAGTTTAAATCGTCAACGACTTTCGGCGCGCTGTCTGTTCCCCGCTTTCAAAGCGGGTCGTCGTCGTGCTTTTTGGCAAGGCGAATCAGCACGCGGGTTATCCGCAAGCCCTCGACCTCCTCGACGTAAAAGGTATTGCCCTCGAACGCCGCCGATTGACCGACTCGCGGTTCGCCGCCAAGTTTATCGTTCAACCAGCCGCCGACCGTGTCAACATCCTCGTCCTCAATCGCAATGTCGAATTCGTCTTTCAGCTCCTCAAGCAACATCTTCGCGTCGACCGAATAAAGATTATCGTCGCGCTTTTCGGCATCGGGACGCTCTTCGTCGAACTCGTCTTGAATCTCGCCGACAATTTCCTCGACAATGTCTTCAATCGTGACCATGCCCGCCGTCCCGCCGTACTCGTCGACGACTATCGCCAACTGCGAACGATTTTTCTGCATCGTCTCAAGCAGGACGCTCACGTCCATACTTTCCGGCACGAAGAAAACTTTCCGCGCCAATTTTTTGAAACTCGGCTTGCGGTTGCCGCGAAGCATCGCCTTGACCAAATCCTTTATGTGCAGGAAGCCGACGATATGATCCTTGTCCTCGTTGCAAATCGGGTAGCGTGTCATTTCCTCCTCAAGAATCGTCGCCAAATTTTCTTCGTAGCTTTTGTTGAGATAAATGCAAACCATATCGGGGCGCGGCACCATTATTTCGCGGACGTTGCGCTCGGTGAAGTCGAAGACGTTATCGACGAAGTCAACCTCGGTGTCGTCGACAAGTCCCTGCTTGCGGCTCTCCTTCATGAGCAGGCGAATTTCTTCGGGGTTGTGCGCGACTTCGCCCTCGGAAACCGTCAAGCCCAAGTGATGACTCACGAAGCCCGCCGTCTTGTTGAGCAGCCACACGAAAGGATACATGACCTTCCAGAAAATCAGCATGGGGATGGCGATGTTGAGCAAAATTTTTTCGGCGGCGGCTATCGCCATGCTTTTGGGTGTCAGCTCGCCTAAGATGATATGCATTGACGTTATCAGCGAAAAGGCAAGCGCGAATGAAATTGTATGACCGACCGCCTCGCTGAAGCCTGCCGCGTGAATGGCGGGCGCGATTAGCTCGGCGACGAAGGGCTCGCCGACCCAACCCAAGCCCAACGACGCAAGCGTTATCCCAAGCTGTGTGACGCTCAACGCCTCGTCCAGCTCGTCGACCAATTTTTTTGCATACTTAGCCCGCGTGTTGCCCTCTTGAATCAGCGTTTCCAAGCGCGACGGGCGTATCTTCACGCAACAGAATTCTGCCGCCACGAAGAAGCCGTTCATTGCTATCAAGAACGCCACAAGGAACATTTGAAGTATTATGGGCACGATGTCCAAAATAAAAACCTCCGTTGACAGTTAAAGCAGTGAAAAATTTTTCCCGCATTATACTATCAGCGAAGGCAATCGACAAACATTTTTACAGAAACGATTTACTGCTTATCGCCTCCAGCTCGTAAGGCGTCTCTTGATAGACGTAATAGTTCAGCCAGTTGGCGAAAAGCAAATGCGCCACGCTCCGCCACTTTACGACGGGCTTGAGCGCAGGATTATCGTCGGGGAAATAATTTTTCGGCACCTTCGGATTGAGCCCTGCGCGGACGTCACGCTCGTATTCGTTTTGCAAAGTGTTGGGGTCGTATTCGGCGTGACCCGTGATAAAAAACTGTCGCGCCTCCAAATCGGCAACGGCATAGACGCCGACCTCGTCAGATTCGGACAAAATCGTCAAGGCGGGAACTTTTTCGATATCCTCGCGGTGAACATCTGCGTAGCGCGAATGCGGAACGTAAAATTCGTCGTCGAAGCCGCGCAGAAGTTTTTCGTGCTCGACGCAAAGATGATGCTTATACACGCCCGAAAATTTTTCCGGCAAAATGTATTTCGGCACGCCGTAATGATAATACAAGCCCGCGAACGCTCCCCAACACAGATAAAACGACGACCACACGTGAGTTTTGCTCCACTCCATGATTTCGACCAGCTCTTGCCAATAGGTGACGTCTTCGTACTCCACAAGCTCAAGCGGCGCGCCCGTCATGATGAAGCCGTCGTAATTGTTGCGCTTTACGTCGTCGAACGTCCCGTAAAATTCGGTGAGATAATCTTTCGGCGTGTGCTTGGGCGTATAGGTGCGCGTGTAGATAAAATCGACCTCGACTTGCAACGGCGTGTTGCCCAACAGCCTAAGCAGTTGCGTTTCCGTCACGGGCTTTATCGGCATAAGGTTGAGGATTAAAATTTTCAGCGGGCGAATGTCCTGCGCGTAGGCTCGGTCTGCGTCCATTACGAAAATGTTTTCGCCCTCCAAGACGTGCGTGGCGGGCAGGTTGTTCGGTATTTTTATCGGCAAAGCGGTTCCCTCCTAGTCCCTAGTCCCTAATCCAACGAATAGCGGCTGACCCAACGCGAATTCTTTTTGACGTAGGCGCGCAGCCGAACCAAGCCTTTGTAGTCGGGCTCGTCGCTTTTAATCATGCGATAGGCTCCGTCGTATTCGTCCTTCAAGTCTTGCCAAGAATTCGTCGGCGTCCAGACCTTGCCGCCCTCTTTGATGACTTCGGTGCCTTGCGTAAGGTTGACCGCCTTTTTCATGAAACGAATTTCGGTCGTCTTGCCTTGCGGGTTTTTCGTGACTTCCCACTCCCACAAGATGAGATTCGAGCCTTTGAGGCGCATGGTCGTCGTGTCGGCGGTTAAGTTTTTGGTTGAGCCGTCGTCGGCGGTATAAGTCCATAAATCAATCCAGCGTTCGTCAGCGGCGGCGCGTTTACGGTCGCGTTCGCCCATTTGAAAAACTTCGTCGACAATCGCGCAATAAAATTCCTCGTCGAAGGCTTGAGAGTTGACTTCCTTAACGCGCCCTTCGCCCTTTGACCAGACGACTTGGTCGTTGGCGTTGTAGAAGTCTTCGCGGACGTATTGCAACGTTCGATTTTGCGGATTGACCCTAAGCAGTGCCAAGCTGTAATTCAGCGCGCGCGGGTCGGGCAAAATTTTCGTCAGTTCGTAATTCCGGATAGTCTTCGCCGCGCCCTCGTATGAGTAGGTTGTTTTCGTCCAAGCCTCAATCTCAATGGCGATTTCCCGTCCGTCGTTGGTGACGACTTTTTTCGTGACCGTCACGCTGTTTGCGTCGAAGTACTTGCTGTAGTTGTCGTTTGAGTCGAGCCAATACCATTCGGTCGCCGCGCAGGCACTTTGCGCCGTCATAAGCAGAGCCGCGCAGATTATCGCGAGCAACAAAAAATTTTTAGGCACAATAATCACTCCTTAGCCAGGCGGCGATTAATTTCTTCGTCGAGCTCCACGACGCCCGCACCCGTCTCCGAACTTACGCACAGAGCTTTGAGCCCCGACACTTCCTCCACTGCCGCCGCCAATGCCGCGCCGCCGTCGTCGAACAAATCTGCCATGCTTATCACGACTATGACCGACGAGCCCGCCTTACGCAGTTTGTTTATCCACGCCAGCTCCAATTCGAATGAGTCGTTGCAAATCAGCATGAGCGCGACCTCCACGCTTTGCGCCGATTCTTCAGCCGTCGAGCCCTCCACGTCCACGCCGACCGTGTCGACCAGCATGACTTTCGTGACGCCGCTTATTTCCATTGCTTTGAATGTCGCGTTTACCTTGTGGCGAGTCAGCGCGTACATCAGTGCCGACTTGCCGCTCTTGCGCTTCCCGAAAATCCCTACCTGTTTCATGAGCCGCTACCTCCTTTTTGAAGGCGATTATAGCAGGAAAAGGGACAAGCGAAAAGGGACAGGGGACAAGTTTTCAAGGCGTGGTGTCGCCCCGCGCGTAGGAACTTTTCCCTTGTCCCATCCCCCTTGTCCCTTATCTAAGTCGGAGCCGACACTTTAACAGAAGTTTCAAGTGTTCGTGGCGTGCTTATGTCAAGTCGACAAGTTCACGGCGTCTTTTGTCGAAGCGGGCGATTTGCTTGTAGCCGAAGCCGCGCACGTAGTCGCAAGCCTCCTCGTAAAACTTTCCGCAATCTTCGGGACGGTGCGCGTCGCTGGTTATGACTATCGGCAAGCCGTAAGCGGCGGCAACCTTCATGAAGTCCGCGCAGGGCGAAATTTCTTTGACGGGGTAGCGGTAGAGCGTGCCGGTGTTCACATCGACGACCATATCGGCCTTTCGGAGCGCGGCGGCGGCTCTTTCGTAGTAGAGCGTCGCGTCGAAAGCGGGAATGTGATTGAACAGCCGCAGATTGAACGGGTGACCGAGGATGTCATAGTTGCCGCTTGCCGCCATAAGCTCAACCTGCGCGGCGTACTCATCCCATATCCCGCGCAAGTCGTGATTGTTCCACTCGTAGATAAGCTTGCTTGCGTCGAAGCCCCAGCCCCAAAGGAAATGCACCGAGCCGATTCGATAATCGAAATCCCATGCGTCTAAAATTTTTTTGACGGCGGCTTGGTTTTGGAAGTTGCAAACCTCAACGCCGACCTTGACCGCGTGATTCTCACGGAGCCACGCCATGAAGTCGAAGTAATCCTTCAGCGTGTGCTTGAACTTGTTCGTCTTGAGCCAAACCTTTTGGAATTGACCGACGGGCGAAGCATCCAAAATCAAATCATCGCGATAAAGCCGCTCGAATTCGGGGAAAGTGTGCGTGTGCTCGCTTATGCCAATCTCATCAAGCCCGTGACCTTTCGCCGCCGTGAAGAAGCCCTCGACCCAAGCCGCGTCGTAATCGCCGTACTCAAAGTGCATGTGATAATCAAATCGCATTTCGCATTCCTCATTTCCGATTTTAATTCGGTTGATTATAATCGCCGCCATAAACAATATCAATCGCGCCGACAATGTCAATCAGTCCTAAATGACGCGGCAGGGGGGGGTTAATTACCGACAACTATTTTTTTGTGACAAATCGTCCGACAAACTTTCTTAGGCACGAATAAAAAAAAAAGCTGAAGCCTTGACGAGTTATTGATTCGGGAAGTGAAATTATACTGCGTGGAATGTCATTTTTTGAAAATTATTTTTCAAGGATGAAAGGAGTGGTGTCTATTGATTCAGGATAAAGTTTAGCGGAGATTTTTCCGATTGTACATTCGGAAGACAAATTTCCGCGTTTTTTGTTAGGGCGTGAAGATTCAGCTTATCGTCGAAGAACAAACGCCCGCCGTCTGCAACGACGGAACATCATCGATTATTTTAACAAGTTCCTTGGCAGGCGAACATCAGAGCCCGCAGTGAAAAAGCAAATCGAACCACGTTAAACTCGAAAATCACTCGCGGGCATTTCAACACGGTGCTAATCGCTAAGGCAGACACGGCAACTGTCGTCGGAAAGGAGGTAAATGTTATTCGGCGGTTTTCGGGGACGAGTAAGGCTCCTGTACGTTGCAACGATTAACACCAAAGTTTTTTCATAGAGGAGGCGGCAGTCTCGTCGAACACAGGACGTGAACGGCTATATGGCTGTCGACTTGCACGGATGTAGGACAAAATCTTTTGCAGTCGGTCTCGTCAGCTTAGTGCACCGGG
The DNA here is from genome assembly GCA_946407095.1 of uncultured Selenomonadales bacterium. Lineage (GTDB taxonomy): Bacteria > Bacillota > Negativicutes > Selenomonadales > Selenomonadaceae > Quinella. The sequence goes on from CAMJMR010000006.1 coordinate 24,878, forward strand.
AATAAGCCCCGGTTGCGATTCCCGGCAAAGGCGAGCATTCCTGCGAAGGACTCTTGTCCAAAAAAAATTTTTTCAAGGAGGGAGATTCATCTTGGCTGTAAATTTGTTCAAAATTTCAGGACTGAGCGTCAGTATCAACAACACCAAATATGAAACGCTCTGGTACAGAAGTGACGGCAACTTTTACACTGCCGAAAGCGACGGCACATCTGTCACCTCTGCAAACGCAGGGCTTGAAGTGGCAACGTCCCTTAACCCCGACGGCACCCGCACTGTCACGGTAAGCGATAATGCCTTAGGTGTTACAAGCAATACTGCTAATGCAACCACTCTGTCCAATGCCAAAATCTCTATCGAAGATCTCAATAACTACGACAGACAAGGATTCCGGCTCGCATTACAGACGAACACCAATTACGGCGTAGGTAACAATCGCTACGGCGGCACGTTGGCAATTTCTAGGGTCTGTTGGTAAATTAACGAAGACGTTGCAAGGGACAGAGGCCGCCACGGATGGCGGCCGCCGGCAACAAAAACATGGAAGTTTTTTTGCCGGCACAAGCGGCTTCGGGTTGCGCGGACGCTGGACAAGTGATCGGTTTCCGCCCCTGCGAGGGGTCTTTTCTTTTGCAACTTTTCTTTGGACAAGCAAAGAAAAGTTGATTCTAAATACAAAAGGTATCGAAACGCCGAATCAGAATCACCAATTCAATTTACCAACAGCCCCTAGTTCCGACACGGGTGGTGTTACTTTCGGTATAACCGACATTAAAGCCGGTCTTCTCGTAAGTCGCGACGGTACAAGCCTCGCATGGAACGCCGCACCGTCAGATACTGCGGCTACAGTTGTTGTTCGGGGGAGCGATTTAAGCAACAATTTAAGTAACTATACGCTTGTCGGAGATACCATTGTTATCAAGGAAGCTGCTTTAGCCAATACTACTGTTGGCGAGACAACAATTCAAATCTTAAGCGACAGAAGCACCAATGGCTACTACCTTTCGCTTGAGGGCACCGGCGACAAAATTTCTCAAGAGGTGAGTGCCGGCTGGTCGATGGCAAACAACGCAACGACCGCTGAATTCTACACCGCGAAAGAGACATCCGGTTATAAAGTTGCCTCCGACGGCAAATCGCTCGAAGCGGCTACTGTCGCCAACGAGACAAAGCTTTTCGGGCTCAGCGGCTTGGCCAATATCGAACATGCCGCCGAACTTAACAATTACTTCAGCGTCGCTAATGTTGCTCCCGCTGCAGGGGATCGCTCAAATACCGTAAATGTCACAATCAATCAGGCGGGCGTCAGCAAACTGCTCACAAGCTACAACGACGGTCTCGGTAAAACGCATACGCTCACGCTGACAGATGACACGGAAGCCTACGGCATCTATCAGCTGGCTATCCAAGGCAACGGTGATTCTGCTATCATAACCAGATCCGGCGTAAGCTACGTCGAAGCGACCTTGACGGGCGGCACAAGCGGCGTCTACAACTACAGCCACAGCAGCCACGCCATCTACAGCGACGCTGAAGAAAACAGTGAAAATACTACCACCGGCACAAACATCGGCACGCTCACCATGCACTCGAAGCTGGACACGCAAGAAATCACTATCTACGGCTTGTCTTCGGGGCATACAGACGACGGCTCTATCACCGTTGGTGCTACCTTCGACAATACGGTCTACAAGTACCAAATCAGCTTGTCGAGTGCTGCGCTCGTCGCGAACCAAGGCGTCTCTGTAGGCGGTCAATACGCCACAAATGTCAGCTTCGCGAAAGGCGAAGATGCCTATGCCCCTGACGACAAAGACAACGCAACAGGAGCACCATTCGGCAGCTTTTCGGCGGGCACGTTGACTTACACGGCGATGCAATTGGGCGCAGGTTATATCGGCTGGGGCGGCTCTTCCCTTACCTATGACAGCGGCAAAGGCGGCCAAACCTTCCAACTCACGGGCTTGAGCTCGGGCTTAACCGATGTCAAGGTCACAGACGGCGTCCTTTACGCGGGCAGTACTTCTATCGGTACAATATCCAGCACGACCACCGAAACAGGCGAAAACACCTTCAACATCAGCCTCGACAACGGTGCTTTTAGCGGTGCCGCCAGCTTGGCCAAAATCGGCATCAGCTCCACCTCAGGCGACTTCATCTACAACTTGTCGATTGGCGGGGCTTCCGCCTATGCAAAAGACAGCGATGTCAAACCAACAGACGCTAAGTTGACCAATGACGGCACCTCGCTGGCCTATGTCGGCGACTACTACGCGGAACACTTCACCAGCGGAAACGGTGCCTTGAGTCTCGCGGCCGGACAATCGACAAGCTTCTCCTATTCGGCGGCAACGGATCACTTCGCCTTCAACATCACGGGCTTGACTGCCGTCATGGGAACGACCGCTGCTTTAACAGGCACAAGCATCAGCTCCATCTTCACCATTGCGCCTAAAGCGGTGGTTGCCGGCGGCGGTGCGTCAACCTACACTGTCACATTGTCAGACGCGGTTATCCAAAAACTGAAGGACGCCAATCTTACGAAAGGCGCTTCAATTTCTATTGCCGACGTCGACGGCAACGACAAAATCAGCTACACGCTGTCAAATCCCTACGGATACAGCTCAACCGGCAGTGCTTCCGCTTTTGCCGAAACGTCCATTTCCAACGGCCAAATCACCTACTACGGCGGCCGCATAACAGGCGGCTGGTCTGCTGTGGGCGGCGACGGACAATCGGCAACAGCCACCTCATTCACCTATCAAGCGGGCACGTCGGGCACTGCGCTCTTCACGCTCTCGGGCATAGACAAACTCAACAGCTACACCATGTCTGTTGCCGGCCAAAACGTCATTGCCACCGGAAGCAACTCGACTTTCACGTTCGGCACGCTCAGCAGCACGACAGGCGTCTTCACCCTCAGCGAAACCTATTTCGACAGCAATAACAGCCACAGTATTGCTTCGATAACTCTCACCGACACAACCGCAGGCGACCTCCTCTACAGCTTGTCCCTCGGCCAACTCGATGCATACGGTGCATCCCGCTCGACATCTCCTAAATTCGACTCAAGTACGAACACATACACCTCGGGCGGTCTCAGCGCAGGCTACAGCCTCACTGCACCTACAAGGACAGCCGGCGTTTCGACAGGCACATCCGTCCTCAAATGGCACGAGGCTACGAAGGGTGTCTCCTTTACTATCACCGGTCTTTCGTCATCTGTCGGCACCAACAGCGGGCAAATCCTCGACTCCGTGCTAATCAGCTCTGAAGAAGACCTGAGACACTACAGCACATACGTTGAAAAAGAAACCGGCAGGAGCAACAATCCTTATTACTACCTCAAGTCGGGCAACTATAAGCTTACAGGTGATTTGAAGGATTTGTCGGCACGTTTGGCTATCGAACAGGGCGGCAACGTTGTCATCGATTTGAACGGTCACACCATATCAGTAAAAAGTGACCTCGAGCAGACGTTCGACCTGTGGAAAGCGAACACCAGCCTGACAATCAACGATAGCTCCAGCGACAAGAGCGGCACGATATCCGGCACATACGCCGTCATTTTGCGCCAGTCCGGTGTTACCAATAACGTCAATCGCTTGACTGTCAACGGCGGTAATATCACAGGCGATAATGCCATTTGGGTTTTGGGTAATTTCGGCAAAGATTCCTATTCTACCGAATCTACCGAAGTTACCATCAACGGCGGCAAAATCACCGGCAACAATGGTGCAGGTATCGCCAATCAAGGTATGGGCAAGCTCGTCGTCAATAACGGCGAAATTACGGGTTCTGAAGTTGGTATCGAAATTCGTGCGGGTAGTATCTATGTCAACGGCGGCACAATTACATCTACATACAACGCAGGCCTCTCATTCAAAACGAACAGTAACGGCACCACGACGAAGGGCGCGGGCATTGCCATCGCTCAGCACACCACCAAAGAGGCAATTGGCGTCAACATTCTCGGCGGTACCATTTTGGGCTACGCGGCTGTTGCCGTAACCAACCCGCAAGGCAATGATTCGCCGAAACCGAATGTCAATCTCCTCGGCGGCACGCTCTCCTCCACCGCTCCCACAGGACATAGCTTGAATTTCCAATCTGGTCAGAGCTTTGCAGGAACGGCCTCGGGTGCATATGCCGTTTTCACCAGCGACTGGCATGCCGGCGTGAATATCGGCGGAGTCAATATCACAAACGGCACTGTGAGTGCTGTAACTGTAGGCGCTACCAGCGCAGCTTCGATGTCTCTGTTCGTGGGCACCGACGGCAAGCTCTTGATGCAAGGCATTACTGACGTCGGCAGTCTTTCGAAGTACTACGTTTACAGCGACTACTACGCGCCGATTTTGGCGAACGCTGCCGCCAGTGTTCCGGTTTTGTCTACCAGCACGGCAATGGCAGTCGGCGAAAACGTCATCACGCTGAACTTGGCGGCTCTCCGTGGCGGCAGCGATGTAGTCTCTATTCCCGACTCTGCAAACTTCACGTTGGCATTGGGTAGCGACGTCCCGACATACGCCAAACGCGAGACAAAGATTTTCAACGAGGGCTGGTTGCTTACAAACGTCACCGGCACCAGCGCAGGAGTAGCACTTTCGTCAATCAACGACGCGACGTGGACAGGCAAGAGCTTCGTCGAATCGTGGAACCTCAGCAGCAACAGCAAGGCTATCACCCACTACGAGGCGACGGGCGGCGCAAGTATCGGCGTCACGGGTCTCCAAGGTTTTGTTTCGGGTGCTCATTCCTTCACAGGCGGCTTAAGCAACGCCGACCTTGTAAACTTCTTCAGCGTCTCGATGGCGGGCGGCGGCTCCGATACGTCCGATATAATAAACGGCGGCGACGGCAAAGTCACGGGCTACACGATGAAACTTGCCGGCGAGTCGTTGTTGTGGGCATTGGACGGCGGCGAATCGATTTCGTTCACCTTCAACGCGGGGCTTGACACCGATCTCAGCCTTAATCTTGACTACAGCGGCTTGCAGTCAAACATTCCCGCCAACACTTATTTTGGTGTCAGCGGCGTGAACGGCATTTCTGCAGGCAGCTTCAGCCATGCCGCGACAATCGCAGCGAACGTAGCGAACAGCGGCGACAGCTTCACCTTCACGGACGCCGGCAACAGCGCATTCTATCTGCTCTCTGCTTCGTCGATTAAAAACGGCGGTACGGTTACGCTCGAATCTGTCAGCAAGGTCGGCATGACGCAGTTCAGCTTGAGCGGCTTGAATCTCTCGTCGGCTCTGTACAAAGACGGTCTGTCCATTGCGAAGATGAACGGCGGCGACAGTGCCTATTCAATCTACGCTGTGAGCGGTGCCACCCAAGTCCTTATCGGCACGGTTTCCAACATTGTCACGGTTGGCACTCAAAGCGTGGCTTACGTCAAGCTTACGGCGGACGCGTTCAAGGTTGACGGCAACGCCTTCAACAACCAGATTATCACGCTCACCGACCTTGACATGAACGACGGCGTCTACTATCAGCTGTACGTCAGCGGCGTCGATGACAAACTCGTCGGTGCCAGCGCAATTAAGCCGAGCTTCACCTACGATTCCGGACTCTACACGTTCACGGCGGGCGGCTCATATGAAGGCTACACTCACGCTTTCGGCGCGTCGGTTGGCTCTACCAGCTCGACGACGATGACCTTCATACCGCAAACGGGCGGCCAGACCTTCACGATAGCGGGCTTCAGCGGCTTGAGCACTGTTGCCAATACGCTCACCGTCACGGGCACGAGCTTCGCGGGCGCGGGCTACACCATTGGCGGCAGTGTTTTGGGCGGTGCTTCCTTCACAATCGGTACTGTTAAGGGCACGGCGTCGACGGCTGTCTTCACTCTTGGCAGTCTTTCGGTCTTCGCGGGCATAGACAGCCTGGCAGCCGGTGCAAGAACAGGAACCTTGTCGTTCAGCGACAAAAACGACAAGTACTACGAGCAACAGATGACCTACAGTCTGTCAATCGCAAATATCACCGAGTCGACGGCGGCTTCTTCGGAAGATGCGAAATTCATGAGCGGCGCTACTGCGGGCAGCTACAGCTTCTATGCTCCTTATGCGGGTGCTTTCTTGAGTAGCGTTGATGTATCGACGAATGGAACCGAAGGCGGCTCTGCTACCTACACCTACACGGGTCCGGTTGATCCGGTTATATTCAATATCACGGGTCTCAGCGACGCTTGGGCGGGGGCAGGCAGTGCCACGGTTCAAGGTGCCAATACCAATAGCATGACGGTTGTTGGTGCAGGTGCTTACTCAAGTGTGGGGACTCTGTTCACCGTCACGAAGAGCGGCGACAGCTACAGCTTTGCCATTTCCACCGCCGCACTTTCGGCAGCAGATAAGAAACGCACCAAAGTCACGATTAACAGTAAAGCCACTACGGGCAGCGACAGTGCTATCGGCGGTCTCAGCTTCACGGGCTCGGCCGGTCAAAGCGCAACCGTTATTAATAAGGGCGGCTTCAGCATTGCGGCGACGGGCGGCAGCTTCCTCTATACGGCTCCCACCTACGACGGCTTCTTCAACATCAGCGCGAGTGCCTTTAGCAACGGAGCTGTCAGCACGATCACCGCGAATTACTATAACGGCACGGGCGGCGAGTCGTTCCAGTTCTACGGCTTGAGTTCGGGCGATGCGAAAGCCTTCGGTACTGCGTCGGCTCTTGCAGACGCAATCAAGGTTTCCTCTATCAGCGGCACGGCAACAGGCGGCGGCTTCAGTGTCACGGGCTACACCTTCACGATTGGCAGTGCAAGCTTGCTTGGTTCGCTCAGTGCAGGCAATGACAGCCTTTCGGTCGGCATAATCAACAAAAACGCAGGTCACGCCGCAGGCACTTCGATTTACTTGAAGATAGCCGATTCGCTCAGTGCCACGGGCTTCGACGCCAATTACACCTTGCCCAAACCCTTTAGACTGAATGATACAGGTGATAAAGTCTTTACCACCGCGAATCACGGCTATTCCGCTACGGTCGAAGTCAAAGACGCCAAGACCCTGAATTACTCGTCGTCTATAACCAGCTACGAATGGTATGAAGCAAAAGGCGCATCCGTTACCTTACACCCGACACAGGGCGGCTATGGCTTCACGCTTTCGGGCATAAGTTTAGGCACTGCCACTGCCGGTGCTTCTTACAAAATCACTGACAACAGCGCAATTAAGCTGGGCGACACCGGCACTGTTCTTGGTTCGGTCTCGGTTAGAGGCGCGGGCGGCACCAGTGCTTACGTCTACTTGACGGCGGAAGCTTTCGGCAGCGTCGAAGGTTCTGCGATTTACCTCATCGACGGTTCCGACACCGACAAGGACAAAACATTCATCTACAGCCTGTCCTCTCATGCTGACGTCAACAATGAACAAGGTTACCTGGCGGAGTACAAAAAGGACGTCAAGGATGCTACGCTCACCAACATTGGTTCGACCAGTGTTTATAACTTCACGGCAAGCGGCTACGGCGACGGCGTCGAAGTTGACAATAACGGTGCCAGCGCTACCTTCAAATTAGGGGACAAACTTGCAGGCTTCAGCATTGCGGGCTTGGCTTCCGATTTGTCCTTGAGTGCACCCGCTCACAGCGACAAGGGCACGCTCTTCGCACTCAGCGGTACCGGAGCAAGCGCCCTCAACGTTAAGCTTAATGTAGCGGGCGGCACTTCGTACACCGTCACGATTTACAGCGGCGCACTTTCCACAGCGGAAGACGGACGCGGCAACATTTCGCTTACGAACTTTGTTAACGACGGCAGCTTCAGCCTCGCGCTTGATCTCGGCGAACAGTATACCTTTAACGGCACTAAACCGTATACCAGCGGAACAGTCAGCACGGTTGCCATCACGGACGGCGAATCGTCTTGGACTTCGACGAAGTACAACGACTACTACACGCTTGAAAACAGCACAGCTCCCAGCGTTGCGACGCACTTCGCTTCTTCGGGCGGCCACAGCTTCACGTTCTCCATTGCCAATGGCGACGACGATACGCAGAGCACATTCACCGGTAGCCTTTCCGTCTTCGAGACGACCAAGACCGACGCCAACGGACAGTTCGGCGTTTCGTCGATTACGTTCGGCGCCGATAGCACCTTCCTCAACGGCATAAGCGCAGGCAACACGCTCACCGTCAGCACGACCGAAGGCAACAACGCTCCGACTTACGGCTTCTCGTTCCTCGGCGGCACTTCGACGAAGTATACCGCAGGCATGACAGACATCCTTATTGCCTCAGACAGTGCGGCGGCAGTTGTAACGGGCGCGACGAGCGGCTTCAACTTCGTGAACACGATTGACAACTACGCTTACTTCTCACTCAGCTCCGACAAACACAGCATTGAGCACGTGGCACAAGTTGGCGGTCAGCCGTTCACTATCACGGGCTTGAGCAACTTCACCGGCTCTCTCAGCTTCTTCGAGGATACCGGCTACATCACCACGACGGCGGGTCTTACAATCGCTCAAGTCAGCGTCGTTGCGGGCGCAGAGGGCGGTCCCAGCATCGGCTACGTCTACTTAACGAAAGATGCTTTGACGGCGGCAGCTCTCAGCAGCACTGATGGCACTGCTAAGATCACTCTCAAAGACACCGACATGAGCGACGATATCAACTTCGCTCTGTCCTATGCTACCGACGCAAACGGCATCCTCATTGCTCAGCGCGGCGATTTGCAGCTTGCAACGATTGAAGATCTCGGCGGCGGCAGCTATCTCTACAAGGCAGGCATGCAGACGGAGGGCTTCGCGCTTACGGACATTTCAATGGGTACCGGCGGCGACAGCGAAACCTCCTTGACCTACTACAAGACTATGGGCGGCGAGTCCTTCACCATTTCGGGCTTGACTGTAAGCTTGAGTCTCAGCGCGAATGATTCGTCTCAAATCCTTAGGGGCGGTCTGTCGGGCGAAGTCATCGGCACGCTTGGTATCAGCGGCACCAATCGTGAATTCCTGCTTTTGGATACTGCGGTACTCGGTGAATCGTTGGCGGAAGGCGAAACCAGAAAGATTATCCTCAAGGATAATGATGACAAAGACGGCGTCACCTATTCGCTCGGACTTTCCGGAACGTTCAACTTAAAGAGCGATTCTTCTGCCGTAACTGCATTGAGCGGCGGCGAAGTCAGCGTGGTACAGGATACGGCGAAGTCCATTGTCACCTACAACGTCACGACAGGCGGCACACCCGCATTCTCTTGGAGCACGGCCACAGCAAACGAATTCTTCTACAAAGCCGGTGCCTCCATTGAGACCTATACGATTACGGGCTTGGCAGGCGGCTTGAGCACAGGCGACGGTATCTTCCATAAAGATTCGGTCAGCTTGGCTGTTAAAGCATTGTCCGCCGCCGGCATTACTACCATTAAGTTCACGGATAACGCCAGAGGCGTGTCTTTGGTTCCGCAAGCCGGCATTTCCGGTGCACAATGGTCGGTCGATAAAGAAGCGACTATCGGAAACGGCACCTTCTCTGCGGCGACCTACATGCCTTGGTACGACGGAAGCCAGTTCAGTGCAGAAAGTGCTTCGGTCGGACTTACTGTCTATCCGACAACGGGCGGCGAAAGCTTTACGCTTACGAACTTTGCGAACGGCTTGACCCTTTCAGCTGTCGGCGAAGGTACATACCAAATCATATCGGGCGGAAGCGTAGTCGGCACAATCTCCACGACGGTCGGCGAAAGCAGCAAGGAAGTCGAAAGCTACATCTTCTCGATTGTCGGAAGAGCCGCGCTTGCCTCCACCATAAGCAACAGCGGTACCATTTCTATTGCCACGGGCAGCATCAGCGATTACACGTTGAGCATTGCCGACGCTGCCATCATTAACGGCATGAGCGCAGCCAACGACGCTAAAGCGGGTGCCTCCTTCGTCATAGACAACACTTGGGGCAATAGATACCAGACGAACGCCAGACAGGAATATGTCACGGCAGCGGACGACGGTCATTCTTACACCTACAGTCAATCTGTAGCCTCCAAAACTCTTAACTTCCAAGGCAATTTGTCTTCCACTGTAACAGGGCTCGATAAAGGTATCAGCATCGCAGAAACTTGGAATGAGTCCGGATTGTCTGCGATCAACGTTACATTGTCCGGTACGGCTATCAATGGCGTAACCCAGAACACTCCTATTAAATTCACGAGCAATACTGCGGGGATTTCAATCGCCTTTACACTTGCCGACGACGTTCTTTCCAATAAGTCCTATAGCGCGAGCTTTACTGAAGATACCGCTACCGGCGGCTCCTATGCCTTCTTGACTGCTTACAACACCGGCGGCTATTCAGTGGCTGCTGACAAAGCATCTGTTGCTTACACTAAAGGTTTAGCCAGTGAGGGCTTCCGTATCGTCGGCTTGGCAGAAGATCTCAATCTCAGCTTGTCGGGCACCATTGTTTACGCGAATGGTGTCTCTGTCGTCGGCACGTTGGACGAAAACGGTCGCTTCACCATCACCGACTCTGGCGCACTCAACAGAAAAGACGTAACGCTGTATCGCAACGCTTCAAACTCTAATACCATCTACAGTTTGGCGTTCGCCAGCGGAGTAGGTGCGTCTTCCACAAATGCGGAACTTACGCGTCAAAACGGCATCAAGGGCGGCTATGTCATCTACAACGCCGGCATGAGCGAGTACTATACGGCAGGAACGAGCACCACCTACATATATCACGGCGGCGCATCGATAGGCGCAGACTTCAATCTCCACTTAAGCGATTCGTTGCAGGGATCGAGAGCCGGTAACGAATTTAGCATTACAACTGACGGTTTGATCACCTACGCCAAGCAAGGTGGTGGAACCGGTACGAGTGTCGCTAAAGTCGATGCGGCATCGGGTTCCGTCGTCATATACGCGGGTGCCTTTGCGACAACGGGCGATTCGGTGTACATCACGGGCAGCGACTTCTACAAGATGTCGATAGCCGACGGTCTCTACTCCATGTCGGCTGCCTTCACAGACGCCGCATCCGCCAGCAAAGCTACCGCAAACGGCAGCTTCACCTACACGGCAAGCGGTCACTCCAAGGGCTACCGCTTGGCCGACAATAAACTGTCTGTCACTTACGAGGACAATGCGGGCGGCGAAAAATTCACGGTCAGCGGTCTCAGCAGCAGCTACACGAGCTTCAAGCTGTCTGGTGCCTCAACAATCGTAAGCGGCAACACGGTAATCGGCACGGTCTCTGAAACTTCCGACGGCGTATTCACTGTCACCGTGCTGTCCACTGCCATTGACACCAGCAAAGACAACGAAGATATCAATGTAGTCTTGAACGGCTTGAGCAATGTCTATGGTGCCTATGGTGCCTCTGCGCCGAGCATAAACTCGTTCAAATTCAGCATTGCCAACATTTCGACGAGCAGCGGCTACAATACGACCGATCTCTTCAAGTTCGGCACGGCGTCCGCAACTGCAACGGGCAGCTGGTCGCAAACCTATGAGCAAGGCACGAAAGCGGCATACTGGCATGAGGCTGTAACAGATGCGGCCGGCGGTAGCATCACGTTCACCCGCTATCAGACTATAGCAGGTGCGTCGTTGTTCACCATCGCGGGCTTCTCGTCCAATCCGACAGGCAAGCTCTCCGTTGTGGATGCAGGCGGCACCGAAATGGCCATGTCCGCTGTATCCGGCACCTTCTACGTCAACATCAACGACAGCCTCTTGCCCACCAACAGCAGTAGCGGAACCATCACCATAACAGACAAAGAGAAGATGGATGATTTCCACTTCTATCTGAAGGCTACAGAAACTCAAGAGTTCTTGTCTGCGGCTCCTGCGGCAAGTGCATCGGCGTTTGCGGGTTCGGGCGAAACCTACACCTTCACGAACGCCTCTACTGCGGCTTACATCCATGCTACATTGGAAAACAACGCCTCCGTATCCAGCATCACCTCTATCAGCTACGTTGGCGCGGTCGGCGGTCAGCAGTTCAGCATTACGGGCTTGTCGGGTGTCGGCGACCTCAGCTTGTCGAGCAACAACGTTGTATCCAGCGAACTGGGCAATATTGGTACGCTTGTATTCACTACCCCTGCAGGCGGCACCAGCCAAAATGCTGTCTTCACGCTTACGAACGTTTCGGCTATCGGCGAAGTTGCTTCGGGCGAAACCAAGACTATCACGCTTCAAGACCTCAAAGCTGATGACGGTGTCAACTATTCGCTCAGCATTACCGGCACGGGCTTCAACCTGAGCGATAAGGCTCCCGCAAGCAACGACAGTGTCTCTGCTATTGTCGAAGGCGGCAACTCCTACACCTACTCGATGGGTACGGTCGGTCAATACACGACGGAAGACGAAAGCAACAGCTTCACTTACCACGCGGCACTGGATGCCACCACGTTTGAATTCACGGGTCTCAGTGTAGGCTTGTCGTCAGGCGATACCGCTAAGTTCGGTCTTGCAGGCACGTCCTTCACGTTGGGTGCTTCGGCTCTGCCGACAGATTTGGCGGACGCGATAACCTTCAAGTACAGCGGCAGTGTTGCTTACAAGCTGAATAATCCTCTCGCAATCGGCACGGGCTCCGCTACCTTCTACGGCGATTCGACGGCAGCAGGCACGCTTATCTACAAAGGCAGCTATTCGCTCGCAGGCTATTCGCAGACTTCGAGTCAAGGTGACAGCACGACCGTCTACACCCTCCAGAAGGAACAAACGCCCGATAATATCTTCTCGGTTGTCGGCTTGAGCTCGGCTTACGCGTCCGCAGGACGGACTTACACGGTCAACGAAAGCGGCAGCGTCCTCATGGGTTCCGACGTTATCGGTACATTGAGCGACGGCGACAAGACCTTCACGCTTACGGAAAGTGCGGCACTCGTCGGCTCAACAACAATCACGTTGACCAACGAAGCCGGCTACAGCTACGGCTTGTCACTCGGCGGCACCGTCGACACACAATCCGATTATGTAGCGGCGAATTGGAAAGCTATCACCGGCGGCGTGTCCTACTACACCGAATCCAACAGCGATTATTGGAAGGTTGCAGACAACGGACTTTCCGCCAACTTCAATGCGGCTGTTGCGACTCGCAATCTCTTCTCGTTGGGCGGTAGCGGCGTAGACGCAACTGCTCTTAGCGGCACAGTCGGTAGCGACGTCGTCGTCAACGAAACGGCTTCAACCGTCACTTTGGGCGACAGCTACTTCCAGGCTGTCGAAGGCGCAAGCGTCTTTATCAGTAGCGCAACGGGCTATAAGCTGATTATCGAAGGCTCTATCAGCGGCGTTCTCCCCAAAGCCGAAATCACGGGCGACAAATTCAGCTTGGCGTCCAACAGCGCGGCCTATTACGACGAAAACGGCGGTACGTCGTCTTACATCTACCATGCTGAAGGCAAAGAATTCGTATTCGGTCTCTCCTCCGGCGACATTAACCTTGGTAGAGGCAGCTTCGGCATTGCTGAGTTGGACGGCAACAAAAACACCATTGAAATTGTCAACACCGGTCTCTCAAGTGCATCGTTGGCAGCGCAACTCGACAGAAATGCCTCGACTGTTTACGTCTATCAAGGCTTCTTCGGTAAGGGTAACGGACAGAGCAACATTAACCTCACTTCCGAAGACACCAATCTCAAGATAGCTGTCGGCTCCCTCTCCACTTACGGAACCTTGTTGCCTACGGCTTCGGGATCGGTATCAGGTATCTGGTATGTTGATAGCAAAAACGGCCTCGTCCAATACATGCCGCCTTACCAAAGCAATTACTATACCAAAGCCAACAACGCTACTGTTCTGCAGTATATCAATTTGTCCGGCGGCGACGTCTTCAAATTCAGCGGCCTGAAAACTTCCGTCTCTACGGACGATTTGCATAAGGCTTTCGACGTCACCATGAAGACGGAAGACGGCATGCAATATATCTTCACCCTCAAAGGTGCCTCTGTCATTGATGGCGACTTGCTTAGCGGCACCACACTTTCCGTTGCTGTCGAAGAGTACGAATCGACGGGTGTCAATCTTACTGTCGGCTTCGCGGTCAGCTCGGCTATCGGTGCAAACTCCGCCGCATATCAAAACGCAACGTTTAGCGCGGTCGACGCTTCTTACCTCTACACGGCGGCAGGCACTCCGTCCTACTTCGAAAACATCTCCAGCGGCGCAGGCTCGACGGCAATGGCTTCGCTCAGTTATCATGCTGTGGTCGGTCTTGAACCGTTCAGCATTGCGGGCTTGAGCATGCAAGGCTTCACGGGCGTCAGCGCAGTTGACGGATCTGTCAGCGGCACCGTGGCACTCGTCGGAATCAGCGGCACCACTAACACTGAATTTGCTCTTGTCAACGCGACAAGCAACAGCGTTGCAGAAGTCAACTTGAAGGCAGCGGCATTCGGCAGCACCGACGGCGCAAGTGTCATCCTCATCGACAGCGACGGCATGAAGGACGGCGTCGAATACAGATTGGCTCTCGGCGACACGACGCAAGGCTATCTCTCCGGCACTACCGATATTCCTGAAACCCTTGTCGGCGGCGAAAGCACCGCAGGCTACACCTACAACTACACGGCAAGCGGCACGACCGAAGGCATCGACCTTACCGGCACCAGCATTGCGAAATACATTGCTCAAGACGGCGGCGAAACCTTCAGCATTGTCGGCTTGACGGCAGGCATAACGGCTCAAAGCGGCATCTTCACGTTGAACAGCACCACGGTCGGCTCACTCAGCAGCGACGGCGTCTTCAACTTGACGAGCGTCTCGGCTCTCGGCAATGTGGCGAATGGCTCCTCCGTTGCGATTAAGCTTACCGATACCGCAAGCGACAACGTTAGTTACAGCTTGTCTCTCGGCACGGCGTTCAATGTTGGCACTGCCTCGACGATTAATGCAAACCTCGCGGAAAACACGAGCGGTTCCTACATCTATTCTGCGTCTCACGCTGGAGCTTACGCGACGGGCGGCAGCAATGCCTACACCTACTACGCGGAAGCACTCGCCGACCAGTTCAGCATTACCGGCTTGAGCGTCGGCTTGAGTCTCGACGCCTTCGAAATCGACAGCACCAACATGACGGTCAAGCTGAAAGACAGCGCGTTGAACGCAAGCGCGTCGGCAGGCGACATCATCGAATTCAATGGCGACGCGGACGGCGACGGCAACTACTTCACGTTGACGAACACCTTCACGTTGTCGGCGGTTGGCGAAAGCTTCGCGGGCACGGGCACGTCGATTGCCTTCACGGGTGCCTACACACCTGCAGGCTACAGCGGCGTCGGCGGCAGCACTGCCACCTACACCTACTACGATATGGTCGGCAGCGATTCGGTACAGTTCACAGTCAGCGGCCTCAGCACGACCTTCACAGCTAACAACGTAACCTACACGATTGGCGACGGCGGCATCGTCTCGACGGGCGGCACTTCAATCGGTACTTATGGCAGCAGTACCCTCACGCTGAACGGCACTGCACTTTCGGGCGCAGATGATACCGTAAGGTTGACGGGCGCATCGGGCTACAGCTTGTCAGTCGAAACCAGCCTCACAGAGTCGGTAGTCAGCGAATCGGCAGGCTTCAAGGTCGGCACGACGAGCTACTTCGGCGAAGAAAGAAGCGCGTACTGGAACCTCAGCGCCGCAGACAACACGTTGACTCATGTGGCAGCAACCTCGGCCTCGGCACTGTTCTCCTTGACGGGCGTCGGCGGCTCTGTTGCGGAAGATCGTACATGGGCAGGCGTCTCGGTTTCCGTTGCCGATAAACTCGTCACGTTGGACAATGAGGCTCTCAGCGGCGTAGGCGTCACGTTGACCAACGTCAACGGCGCAAGCTTCGGCTTGTCCCTCGGTGCAGACGTTGCCAAGAGCGCAAGCGCGGCAGCCAATGAATGGGATCTCAGCGGCACCACTGCCTCCTACATGACGGGCATCTCCACTGCGTTCTACTCCTTGAGCGGCACCACCCAAATCGTCTACACGGCACAGACTGCAGGCTCCAGCGCGGTTGTCCTCAGCGGCATTGCCTCGACAGACGGCATCACGGTCGATAACAAGACTGTCAATCTGTCGGCAAGCAACTTCGGCGGCAGCGTTGTGGTTACCAACAATGCAGGCAGCTACGCGTTCAGCTTGGCGATGGGCGCATACGGCGCAAGCACCTTCACGGGCACCGCAGGCGACGACACCATCACCAACGCGGGCTCCAACATCTCAATCTTCGGTCTCAGCGGCAACGACAGCCTCACCAACACGGCGGGCTCCAATGTTACGCTCAACGGCGGCGACGACAACGACACGATTACCCTCAACGGCGGCACCAGCCTCACTGTCACGACGGGCAGCGGCAGCGATACAATCGTTGTAGGCGGCATAAGCAGCTTCATCGTTACGGACTTCAGCAAGGACGACGTGATTCAGCTCGGCGCTTCGCACACGGGCGAACTCAGCACAGTCGACGGCGGCATCAAAGTCGGCGACAGCTTGACAATCAATGGCATCAGCGCAGTTGCCACTGCAAGCAACGAATGGACGACGGCGGCGGCAGGCTTCTCCTACATGAGCTGGACGACGGCGGGCGCAAGCCTCAGCGGTCAGGACATCAGCTTGGTAGAAGAATCGGCACATACGCCTCTGTTCACGGTCAGCGGCATTGTTGGCACGGAAAGCGGCATCAGCGTCGAAAGCACGGTTGTCACGATTGGTCAGTCTGCACTCGGCAAGCAAGATGTCACGTTCGTTGGCGAAAGCGGCGCGTACACCTTCGCACTCGACGGCATCAGCGCACCGAACTCCGGCGGGTCGGCTTACGGCACCGTTACCAACAACAGCGTCAGCTACTTCAGCGCATGGCAAGACGAAGGCTATTCGGTCGCAACCGGTAGCAAAGCCATCAACTACTACGAAGAGCATACGAAAGACACGCTCTTCACGATTAGCGGCTTGACTGCCACGGCGACAAGCTTTGCTGATCCTACCGCGAACACGGCGGGCGGCTACAGCGTTTCGCTCACGGTTGACCAGCTGAACCTCGTCGGCACCAGCTCGACAATCTCGATTGACGGCACGAGCAACACGCTGACAATCACGACTGCAGGCATTATCACTTCGCTGAATGATGCAACGGTCGGCGCGGACTTCACGGAAGCCGGTAGCACCTACAACTACACCTCCGACTACACGCAGGCTTACTTCGACGGCAACAACACCTCCGCAATCACTTGGCACCAGGCGACCGAATCCTCGACGTTCAGCGTTGCGGGCTTGACGACGGGCATCAGCTTGTCCAACGGCACGTTCAGCCTGAACAATGCGGAAGTCGCCTCGCTCAGCGGTAGCGTCTTCACGTTGACGAACCTTTCGGCTATCGGCGAAGTGGATAAGGGCGACTCGAAGACTATCACGCTCACCGACGGTGGCGAAGGCGGCAACTACAGCTTGTCTCTCGGCGCAGACTTCAATGTTGGCACTGCCTCGACGATTGCTGAAGCTCTCACGGACAACAGCGGCGGCTCCTATACCTACGCGGCGGCGCACAGCGGTGCATACGCGACGGGCGGCTCCAATGCTTACACCTACTACGCTGAAGAGAATCCCGACACGTTCACCATTACGGGCTTGGCAGAAGGCTTGACAACCGACGCGTTTGAAATCAACGGACAGTCTGTCACGCTGAAGAACAGCGCGTTTAAGGCGAATCCGACAGCGGCCGACAACATTACCTTCAACGGCGACGTGGACGGCAACGGCACCGCCTACACGCTTACAATAGGCGACGACCACTTGACCGCAACGACGGCTGAACACTTCGACGTACAAAGCGGCAAGCTTGCATATACCGGCGAATACACGAAGGCAGGTTACAGCGGCACGGGCGGCAGCCAGGCCACTTACACCTACGTCCAAGAGGCGGGCAGCTCGGCGGCAGCGTTCACGGTCAGCGGTCTCAGCTTGACAGGCACAAGCTACGCGCTTACAAACGGTATCGTCTCGACGGGCGGCACTTCAATCGGCGCGTATGGCGCAAGCACCCTCACGCTGAACAACACTGCACTTTCGGGCGCATCTGAAACCGTTGCGTTGACGGGCGAAGGCTACAGCCTGAAACTCGACAGCGCGATTGCTCAATCGGCTGTGATTACGCCTGAAGGCTTCTCCAGCGGCACGACGACCTACTACTCCGAAGCGACGAGCGCGTTCTGGAAGGATAACAAAGACAATTCGTTCTCCTTCAGTGCGGCGACGGGCGGCGACAGCCTCTTCTCGCTCACGGGTATCGACGCGGCTAATACGGGCTACGTCGGAGTCAGCGGCACGACGGTCACGGTTGGCGCATCTGCCCTTAGCACCGCCACTGTCACGATAAGCAACGACAAATACAAGTTGGGTCTCAGCAGCGACGTTGTCAAACCGGGCACCAAATCGGCGGCTTGGACGGCTATTAGCAGCGGCAGTGCGACCTACACCTCCGAATATATAACGGCGGGTCACACGCTCAACGCCAACAACACCATCACCTACAGCGGCGAATCGGGCAAGACAACCTTCGGCATCAACGGCATCATTTCTACGGATGCTGTCAATGTCAGCGGTTTGTCGGTTGTTGTCGGCGCGGCGGCTCTCAGCAAGGCAGACGTCACGCTCACCAGCACCGACGGCTACACGTTGGGTCTCGGTAGCGACGTCAGCGGTCCCAGCTCCATTGGCGCGGCTTGGACGCCTGTTAGCAGCGGCAGCGCGACGTACACCTCGGCTTACACGACCGAAGGCTACACGCTTGCCACCAACACCGCTATCAGCTACGCGAAGGCAAGCGAATCGAGCACGTTCGACATCACGGGCATCGTTTCTACGGATGCTGTCACTGTCCGCGGTTTGTCGGTTGTTGTCGGCGCGTCGGCTCTCAACAAGACAAACGTAACGCTCACCAGCACGGCCGGCTACACGTTGGGTCTCGGCAGCGACGTAACCGCTCCCGACTCCATTAAGGCGACTTGGACGGATGTTGTTGAGAACAAGGCGACCTACACCTCCGACTACACGACCGAAGGCTACACGCTTACCTCCAACACCGCTATCAGCTACGCGCAGGCAAGCGAGTCTAGCACGTTCGACATCACGGGCATTGCTTCGACGAGCGGCATCACCGTTGACAACAAGACGGTCACTCTCGGCTTGAGCAGCCTCAACCAGACCGACGTCACAATCAACAACAACGCGTACACGTTGGCACTGGGCACAGACGTTGCGCAGAGTGCAAGCGCACTTCCCAATGAATGGACACTTGTCGACGAAAAAGCCTCCTACATAACGGGCATCTCCTCCGCCTTCTACAGCGCGGAAGGTGTTACGAGCGTCAAGTACACGGCGCAGACTGCAGGCGACAGCGCGGTTGTCCTCAACGGCATCGACTCGACAAACGGCATCACGGTCGACGACACCGGCAAAGTTATCACTTTGGGGCTCTACAACATCAACGACACCGTCGTAGTTGAAAACAACGCAGGCAGCTACGCATTCAGCTTGGCGAACGAAAACTTCAGTAGGGGATTCACGGGCAGCGCAGGCAACGACACCATCACCCACGCAGGCAACAACGTGACTATCGACGGCAGCGCAGGTGACGACATCATCACCATCAGCAACGACGACAACTCGATCTTCGGCGGCGCAGGCAACGATACCATCACCAACAGCGGTTCCGAAGTAATGATTGACGGCGGCGGCGGCTTCAACACGATTAACCTCAACGGCGGCACCAACGTCACTGTCAACACTGCAGAAGGCGACGACACCATCGTTGTCAACAAGAACGTCACGAGCTTCACGGTTGCAGGCTTCGGCTTGAGCGACGTGATTCAGGTTGACTCTTCGTATGCAGGTCAAAGCCTCGCAACGACGGTCGGCGGCATCACGCTGGGCAATTTGACAATCAACGGCATCACCTCTGTCTGGAGTGTCGAAGACGCTTGGGCGAATGGCGGCTCGGTAGCGGACAATAAGGCAACTTATCAGCATACGGAGACCGCAGGCGCAAGCTTCGCGAACAACGAAATCGTCATCACCGGCACTGACAGCACGGCGACGCTGTTCACGATCAGCGGCATCAAGACGACTGACAACATCGCCGTAGCCGGCACGTCGGTCACGGCGGCCTCCACGGCTCTGGCTGACGGCGCAAAGACCGTTTCCGTCACGGGCGACTACACGCTGACGCTTAGCGGCGTAGAGACCGAGGGCACGACGACCACGTCCGAAGCTTGGGGCGATGTTTCCGACAACAAGGCGACCTACACGCAGACCGCCAACACCACCGCGTTCTGGACGAAGGCAGCCGACAGCAAGTCTTACACCTTCACGGATGCCAAGACCGAAACGACCGACCTGACCACGGTTGAAGGTATCAAGTCGACCGAGGGCATAGAAGTCAAAGACGGCGTTGTCACTGTGGCGTCCACGGCTCTGGCTGACGGCGCGACGGAAGTCAAAGTCACGGGCGACTACACGCTGACGCTTAGCGGCGTAGCGACCGAGGGCACGACGACCACGTCCGAGGCTTGGGGCGCAGTTGCCGACAACAAGGCGACCTACACGCAGACGGCGACCACCACGGCGTACTGGTCTAAGGCGAGCGACAGCAAGTCTTACACCTTCACGCCTGAGGCAACGTCGACGAACGACTTGGTCACGGTTGAAGGCATCAAGACGACCGAAGGCATCACGGTTTCCGGCACGACTGTCACGGTCAGCGCTTCGGCTCTCAACGGCACCGACGTCACAATCAGCGACGGCTACACGCTAGCGCTTGGTAGCGACGTAACGGCTCCGACGAGTAAGGACGCTGGCTTCGACGGCTTGACCTACAAGACGGCGAGCACGACGGCGGGCTACACGTTGGCCGATAACAAAATCACCTACTCGGCAGCGACGGGCGGCGAAACGCTCTTCACGCTCACGGGCGTCAAGAACACCGACGGCATCACTGTTGAAGGCACGGTTGTCACAATCAACGCAAGCAACCTCAACAAGACCAATGTCACGCTCAGCGGCGACGGCTACACCCTCAACGTTGCAAGCGACGTAACCGCTCCGGTTGAGAAGGAGGCGGGCTTCGGCGAACTGGTTGACGGTAAGGCAACTTACTACTCGGCAGGCACGAGCGAAGGCTACACCCTCGCAAACGACGGCAAGACCATCCAATACACTGCGGCAGTCGATACGGCACTGTTCACGGTAAGCGGCATCACCTCCACCGACAATGTCACCTACGCGGACGGCGCAATCACATCCACCGAAAAGGGCGCGGCACTTG
The DNA here is from genome assembly GCA_946407095.1 of uncultured Selenomonadales bacterium. GTDB lineage: Bacteria > Bacillota > Negativicutes > Selenomonadales > Selenomonadaceae > Quinella. The sequence continues at coordinate 46,145 of CAMJMR010000006.1, forward strand.
AGCTGTTGGCACTCGACGACACGCAACTGGTTATCGGCGGCTTTGCAGAGATCACGGGCTTCAACGCTACGAACCACACCTTGACGGGTGCTCCGACCGACGCTAAGGCTGACGGCAACAACCTCGTTGTCACGACGGCTGACAGCGACGTCAAACTCAACGGCTTGGCTGACAGCACGGTTAACCTCGCGGACGGCGACAAAGCCTACACGGCGGCGTTCGACCGTATCACCGACGTTACCGACGCCGACGCCAAGAGCGTAAGCTTGACCGGCGGCTTCGAGAACACCTACTACGGCTTGCATATGACTTACGGCAAGGGCGTGACGGCTGTTGACGCAACCGCAGCCAACTCCGCGACACTCAACCTCGCAGGTCAGAAGGCAACCAAGGACATCGCTCTTACGGGCGCGCTCAATGCGGCAAACTCGGTAACGGGCGGCGCAGGCAACGACACGCTCACCGGCGGCTCCAAAGACGACTTGCTCAAGGGCAACGCGGGCAACGATACCTTCATCCAGAGCGCAGGCACTGATACCATCAGCGACTACACGCAGGGCGAAGACGTTATCGTATTCAGCAGCGAAGTCACGAACACCGAAGTCTCAAACGACGACATCAGGTTCACGACGGCTGAAGGCACGGTCATAATCCTCGACGGTGTAGGAAAGGCTATCACGTCTAAAGTCGGCGAAGAAGGCGCAGAGACGACGACGGCTTACTTCGCAAGCGCACCCACCAACGCCTCGGTCAGCGGCAACGACCTCGTTGTCACGACGGCGGACGGCGACGTTACCCTCGCGGGCGCAGCGGCCGATACGGTTACTGTCCAAGTCGACGACAGCACCTACGCTGTGGAAGCGACTCGCATAACCGACATCACCGACGCGGACAACAAGGCTGTAACGTTGACGACCGACTTCGAAGGCACCTACTACGGCTTGCACCATAGCTACGGCAAGGGTGTCACGGCTGTTGACGCAAGCAACGCCAACACCGACAGCCTCAACCTTACCGGCCACAAGGCAACCGACGACCTCAACCTCAAGGGCGCAGAGAACGCGGCGAACTCCCTCACGGGCGGCGCAGGCTCCGACACGCTCCAAGGCGGCAGGAAGAACGACGTGCTCAAAGGCAACGCGGGCGCGGATACCTTCGTCCAGAGCGGCGGCACCGACACAATCAGCGACTACACGGCGGGCGAAGACGTTATCTCCTTGACAAGCGCGCTCAAGAAGGGCGAGCTCGTCGACGACGACGTCAAACTCACGCTGGCCAACGGTGACGTTATCCTCGTCAGCGGCGGCAAGGGTCAAGCTATCACGACTGTCCTTGACGACGTTGAAAGCACAGCAATCTACAGCGCAGTGCCTGTGGACAGCCACGCGGACGGCGACGACCTGGTTATTACCTTCTCGGACGGCGACGAAACCGTTTACGAAGGACAAGCGGCCGACACCCTCACCATGGAAGTCAACGGCAGCAACTACAGCGTAACCTCCGACCGCATCACCGACTACACCGATCCTGCGGCGAAGGCTGTAACGTTGACCAGCGGCTTCTCGAACACCTACTACGGCTTGCACCAGAGCTACGGCAAGGGCGTTGTCGACGTCGACGCAAGCAACGCAAGCTCCGACAGCCTCAACATTGCGGGCCACAAGGCAACCGACGACCTCAACCTCAAGGGCGCAGAGAACGCGGCGAACTCCCTCACGGGCGGCGCAGGCTCCGACACGCTCCAAGGCGGCAGGAAGAACGACGTGCTCAAAGGCAACGCGGGCGCGGATACCTTCGTCCAGAGCGGCGGCACCGACACAATCAGCGACTACACGGCGGGCGAAGACGTTATCTCCTTGACCAGCGCACTCAAGAAGGGCGAACTCGTCAACGACGACGTCAAACTCACCTTGGCGAACAACGACGTCATCCTCATCCTCGGCGGCAAAGCGCAGTCCATTACGACCGTGTTTGAAGGCGTCGAAGATACTCTCGTCTACGGTCCTACTCCTGTGGACAGCTGGACAGACGGCGACGACTTGATTGTTGCCTTCTCGGACGGCGACACGGTCACCTACGAAGGCCAGGCAGAGGATACCCTCACAGTGACGGCAAGCGGCAAGAACTACAGCGTAGCGGCAGATCGCATCACCGACTACACCGACGCTTCCGCTAAGTCTGTGACGTTGACGACGGGCTTCGAAGGCACCTACTACGGCATGCACCTCAGCTACGGCAAGGGTGTCACGGCTGTTGACGCAACCAACGCGAACACCGACAGCCTCAACCTCACCGGAGCCAAGGCCACTGTCGACCTCTACCTCAAGGGCGCAGAGAATGCAGCAAACTCCCTCACGGGCGGCAGCGCATCCGATACGCTCCAAGGCGGCGGCAAAGACGACGTCCTCAAGGGCAACGCGGGCAACGACCTCTTCGTCCAGAGCGGCGGCACTGACACAATCAGCGACTACACGCAGGGCGAAGACAAGATCTCGTTGACAAGCGCGCTCAAGAGCGGCGAAATGGTCAATGACGACGTGGTACTCACGCTTGAGAACGACGACGTAATTGTCATCGCGGGCGGCAAGGGTCAGTCCATAACGACGATCTTTGACGGCGTCGAAGAAACTGTCGTCTACAGCCCGATTCCTGTCGACAGCCACGCGGACGGCGACGACTTGGTTGTCACCTTCTCCGACGGCGACGAAGTCACCTACGAAGGCAAGGCAAGCGGCAGAGTCAACGTTTCGGCGGGCGGCAAGAAGTATACGGTCACCTTCGACCGTATCACCGATGTCACCGACGCCAACGCCAAGGGCGTCACGTTGACTAGCGGCTTCGACGGCACCTACTACGGAATGCACCAGAGCTACGCCAAGGGCGTGACGGCGGTAGACGCGGCACTCGCAAGCACCGATACCCTCAACATGACTGCGCACAAGTCTACGAGCGGCGTTGCACTCACGGGCGCGGACGGCGCAGTCAACTCCATCACGGGCGGCTCCGGCAACGATACGCTCGCGGGCGGCTCCGGCAACGACAGCCTCAAGGGCAATGCAGGCGAAGACCTCTTCATCCAGAGCGGCGGCACCGATACCATCGTCGACCACACGGGCGGCGAAGACAAGATTTCGTTGACGAGCGCACTCAAGAAGGGCACAATCGTCAATGACACCGACGTCCAGCTCACGCTTGCCAACGACGACGTTATCATTATCCCGGGCGGCAAGGGTCAGTCCATCACGACGATCTTTGAAGATGTCGAAGAAGTCAACGTCTACGGCGCAGTTCCTGTCGACGCCAGCGTCAGCGGCAACGACTTGGTCGTCATCTTCTCGGACGGCGAAGAGCGCACCTTCGAAGACCAAGCTGAAGGCGCGGCATACGTGAACGTCAACGGCGAGAAATACCACGTTACGGCAACTCAAATCATCAACTACACCGATTCCGAAAACAGAACCAGCACGTTGACGAGTGCATTCAACAGCACCTACTACGGCATGCACCTCAGCTACGCGCTGAACGTTAAGGAACTCGACGCGACGCAAGCTGATACCAACAAGCTTAGCGTTACCGGTCACAAGCTGTCAGACGACCTCGTCATCAAGGGCGCGGACAATGCCAGAAACACCCTCACGGGCGGCTCCGGCAACGACACGCTCATCGGCGGCGCAGGCAACGACAAGCTCAAGGGCAACAAGGGCTCCGACTTCTTCGTCCAGAGTGCAGGCACCGATACCATCAGCGACTACACCGAAGGCGAAGACACCATCGTCCTTGGCAGCGAGCTTACGTCTACGAGAACCGTCAGCAATGACATCAGGCTCTTCACGGCGGAAGGTACCATCATCGTCAAGAACGGCAAGGGTATGGAACTCACGACGATTATCGGCGGCGCATCTGACAGCGATGTTGCAACAAGCAACGACGTGCTGTGGGGCACCAACGAGTCCGACACCTTCCTGTTCGACGGCGGCAACGACACTGTCAACAACTACGAAGCGGACGACGTGATTGAACTCGGCGAAGGCTATTCGTTGAGCGACCTCGTCAACGGCGCGCCTTCGGTCAGCGACAAGCACCTCCTCTTCACCTTCGATAAAGAGAACTCGCTCACCATCGGCAACATTGTTGGCACGGGCAAGGATGTTTCCTTTACCGACGGAACAACCTACTCCTCCGACGGCAAACGGAAGTAATCAGCTAGAAACTGTCCGCGCAGGTTTCACGGCGCAGGATAAATAGAACGTAACCTTTCGGGGCTTGCGGGAAGAAAATTTCCCGCGAGCCTCTTTTTTTGTGCTATAATGACGGAAAAATTTTTCGGGAGGCTTGAAAATGATTTTGGTGATAGATTTCGGCGGGCAGTACAATCAGCTGATAGCGCGGCGCGTGCGCGAGAACAACGTCTATTGCGAAGTGCACACGGCAGGAAATTTCGACAAGGTACGCGAGCTCAAGCCCGAAGGAATAATTTTGACGGGCGGCCCCCAAAGCGTCTACGCGAAGGATTCAAGCTTGCCGCCGGCAGAGTTGTTTGATATGGGCGTCCCGATTTTGGGCATTTGCTACGGCGCGCAGGCTATGGCGAAAGTTTTGGGCGGCACTGTCGAACCTGCGCGGGTCAGCGAATACGGCAAGACGACGGTTGAAATTATCGGCGCGTCGAGGCTGTTTGACGGCGTAGAAAAAAAATCCGTCGCGTGGATGAGCCACACTGACAGAATTTTTTCCGTGCCAGAAAATTTCACGGTCACCGCCTCCACCGCCGATTGTCCCGTTGCCGCCATGGAAGACGCCGCGAGGAAGCTCTACGCCGTTCAGTTTCACCCCGAAGTCGTTCACACGGTCGAGGGCAAAAAGATTTTCTCAAACTTCGTCGATATCTGCGGCTGCAAGCGCGATTGGAAGATGAGTTCCTTCGTGGCCGACACCGTCGCCCGCTTGAAGGCCAAAATCGGCGGCGGCAAGGTGCTCTGCGCCCTAAGCGGCGGTGTCGATTCTTCCGTTGCTGCCGTCCTGCTCAGCAAGGCTGTCGGGAAAAATTTGACGTGCGTGTTCGTTGACCACGGGCTCCTCCGCAAGAACGAGGCGGCGGAGGTCGCGGAGGTCTTCAGCGGCTTTGACTTGAACTTTATCAAGGTCGACGCGGGCGAACGTTTCTTGAACAAGTTGCGCGGTGTCGTCGAGCCCGAACGCAAGCGCAAGATTATCGGCGAAGAATTCATTCGCGTCTTCGAGGAAGTCAGCAAAAAAATCGGCGCGGTCGATTATCTTGTCCAGGGCACCATTTACCCCGACGTCATCGAAAGCGGCTTGGGCAAGTCTGCCGTCATCAAGTCTCATCACAACGTCGGCGGTCTGCCCGACTTCGTGGACTTCAAAGAGATTGTCGAGCCGTTGCGTATGCTGTTCAAGGATGAAGTTCGTCAAGCGGGGCGCGAGCTTGGCTTGCCCGAACACATCGTCAACAGGCAACCTTTCCCCGGCCCCGGCTTGGGCATTCGGATTATCGGCGAAGTCACGGCGGAAAAAGTTGCGCTTGTGCAGGACGCCGACGCCATTTACCGCGAAGAGATTGCCCGCGCAGGTGTCGACAAGGATTTGGCTCAATACTTCGCCGCGCTGACAAATATGCGTTCAGTAGGCGTCATGGGCGACGGTCGAACGTACGATTGCGCCGTTGCCCTGCGTGCCGTGCTTACCAGCGACTTCATGACGGCGGAGGCCGCGCAAATCCCGTGGGAAGTCTTGAGCCGTGCCGCCAACCGCATCGTCAACGAAGTCAAGGGCGTCAACCGTGTGCTTTACGACTGCACGAGCAAGCCGCCTGCTACAATCGAATTCGAGTGACGGGGGCGATTGAATGAGTCCCAAAGTTGGTCACATAGATTTTCTGAACGTCCTGCCGCTCAGCTACGGCTACGGAACCTGCGCGGGCGACTTGACGATTGTGCGAGGCGTGCCGACCTTCCTAAACGACGAGCTTAAGGCGGGACGCATCGACTTGAGCAACGTGTCTTCAATTGAGTACGCGCGGCAGGGCGGCGAGCTTCTGATTTTGCCGAGGCTTTGCGTCCGCGCAGATTGTGACGTTACCAGCATCGTGTTGGTATCACGCAAGCCGATTGAAGACATTCGCGACGATAAAGTTGTCCTAACGTCGAAGTCGGCTACCGCGCAACGCCTGCTGAAGATTATCCTGCACGACAGCTACGACGCCGCTCCGCACTACGAGACGCGCCCCGTTGCCGTCGATAAGCCCGTCGATGACGACGCCACTGCTGCCCTGCTTATCGGCGACGACGCGCTTTACATTTACCTGCACCGCCCGCAAGGCTTTTACGTCTACGATTTGGGTTGCGAGTGGCACAAGCTGACGGGCAAGCAAATGGTCTACGCGCTGTGGACTGTCCGAAAAAAATACGCCGCCGCAGAGCCCGCGCTCCTGCAAGCGACGTATGAAAAAATTCTTCGCGCCTTCGACTTCGGATTAGCGCACAAAGCCGACGCGATTAAGTCCGTGTTGCCGACCAAGCCCTTCATCTTCGACGAGCTGAACAGATATTTGGGCGGCGCGATTAAGTGGGACTTGACGGCGGAGGCTGTCGACGCGTTGCGGCTTTACTATCGGAAGGCGGCGGCACTCAAGTTGATTGACGCCGAGCCCGAATTGCATTTCGCCGACGTTGGCTGAAACGCGGCGATTGGCTGAAGTAATGAACGACGAATCGCGCTAACAGGATGCAACGTCACGTTGCCGGCGGCACTCAAGCTGATTGACGCCGAGCCCGAATTACATTTCGCCGACGTGTACTGAAGCCCCAAAACGTTTCACTTGATTTTTTGCGGCGCGCCGATTATAATTTCAGCGGAAACAAAAAAATACCCCGCATCATGCGAGTTTGTGCTTGACAAAGCGGTTTTCGCCCTCATATGTCTAAGGTGTTAGATAGAAACTTGGTCGCTTAGCTGTTCCAGAGCTTAGGCGGCCGTTTTGCTAGGCAGCAACAGGATTGCTCCCGTCAGAAGTGTCACGCGGATAATGAAAACCATCACGCGCATATCCTCACCCCCTTTCGAGGGCTTCGGTTTCAACCGCCTGCCGTCCGTGGCGCAAGACACGTAAGCGAATCATTCACCGTCCTTGGTTCAACTAAACGTCGTCATTTTATCACGGGCAAAGATTTTTGCAACAAAAAATCCCGCACAGGTTGCGGGATAATTTTTTGCCAACGAATCGCTACGCTTAACACTACGCGGTAAAGAACATGTGAGCCACGGGTGCCGCGATAAGCAGGCTGATAATCGTGCGCTCAAGGAACAGGATGAACAATTCGGGCAAGTTGACGGGGATTTTCGAGCCGAGGATGAGCCCGCCGACTTCCGACAAGTAAATCAGCTGCGTGACCGAGATGACCGCCACAATGAATTTCGCCATGGGGCTGGTTATCGTGCCCGCCGCCAAGACCGACGGCGTGAACATATCCGTGAAGCCGACTATCATCGTTTTGGAGACTTCGGTAGCTTGCGGCACGTCGAGGAGCTGCAACAGCGGCAGGAACGGCAAGCCCAGCGTGTCGAAAATCGTCGTGTGATTCGCCAAGACCAATGCCAGCGTCCCTATGCACATGACGACCGGCAATACGCCAAACCACATGCCCGCCGCGTTTTTGAAGCTGCCCTCAAGGAATTGTCCTGCGCCGCCGTGTTCCGCCACGCGTTGACGAGCCAAGGCAATGCCGTATTGAAATGACGACGTGTAGCCTTCGGGAAGCGATTCGCCCATTGCTTTGCCTTCGACAAGGTATTCGTCCTTCTTCAGGCTAAGCGGCGGGATTCGCGGCAAAATCAGCGCGCACACGATACCGATAGCGCAAATCAGCAAGTAGTATAGCCCGAAATATTCCATCAAGTCCACTTGCGCCAACACGACGATTGAAAACGTTATCGACACGGCGGAGAACGTCGTAGAGATTATCGCCGCCTCGCGCTTTGAATAGTAGCCGCCTTCGTATTGGTTGGCCGTAAGCATGACGCCCAGCGTGCCGTCGCCTATCCAGCTCGTTATGCAGTCGACGGCTGCGCGGCCTGGTATCGTAAACAGCGGGCGCATGACTTTCGTCAGCATCGCGCCGATAAATTCAAGCAAACCGAAATCTAACAGCAACGGCAACAGCAAGCCCGCCAAAAAGAAAATTACCACCAAAACGCTCAGCAAATCGTGCAGGACGAAGCCGCCGTTATCGCCACTGGTTATCAGCCCTATCGTGCTGTCGGGATTGTCCGCGTCGACGCCAAGATACGTCAGCCAAATGAAAATCGCGCCGACTATCCTAATCGCTACCCAAATCGCCGTCGTCGAGAACGTGTTGGCTACTATCGGGTAAGTCGCTATGAAGTTCGGCTTGCTCAAGAAAATCACGCCGAGGATAGCCGACAGCGTCACTATGCCCACGCACAGCCCCGGCAACATTTCACCTATCGCGTCGCTTATCATGTCCGCGATTATCTTCACGACGATTGTCCAGCTCCCGTCGTATTGCACGGGAATCATGAACAGCGCAATTCCGATGATTGACGGCACCAAGAAGCCCGCCAATGAGCCTTGTTGTTTGTTTTCCATTTCAATCTCCTTCGCGAAAAATTTTAGAGAGAAACTCCCGAAACAAATGCCGAATCATTATAGCACTAATCAAATGACTTTCAAGCAAAATAAGGGCGGCCGCGCAGATTGTAGAAAAAATTTTTCTTGACTTAAGCAGACTCCAGCGGCTAATATTAACGTGATTAAACCCCTGCGCGGGGATAAGGAGGAAAATTTTTATGGCTAAACAGGCACCCGTCGTCGGCAGCAAGAACGTAACCGGCGAAGAACATCAGGGCTCGGCGGCAAGAGTATACTTCACGCGGACAATCGACGCCGCGCACCTCATCAGGCTTTACAACATGATTAATGGCGACATCTACGGCAAAGTGGCAATCAAGCTCCACACGGGCGAAAAGCACGGTCCCAACATTTTGCCGCGCGACATGGTTCAAGCCTTCCAAGCGCAAATCCCGAATTCGGCTATCGTCGAGTGCAACACGCTTTACCACGGCGACCGCTACACGACCGAAGGTCACTGCGAGACGTTGGAAGTCAACGGCTGGACGTTTTGCCCCGTCGACATCATGGACGAGAACGACGAAGTCGTTAATCTGCCCGTCCGCAACGGCTTCCACCTCAAGGAAGTGGCTATGGGCGCGCACCTTGTCAATTACGATTCGCTGATTGTCTTGACGCACTTCAAAGGGCACGCAATGGGCGGCTTCGGCGGCTCAATGAAAAACATCGGCATAGGTAACGCGAGCGGCCACCTGGGCAAGGCGCAAGTGCATGGAGTCGACCCGAACAACGTCCCCGAAAATTATCTTGAATGGCCGGACAAAGAATATTTCATGGAGCTTATGGCGGACAGCGCGCAAGCAACTTGCAACTATTTCGGCAAGCACATCGTCTTTATCAACGTGATGCGCCGCATGAGCGTCGACTGTGACTGCGCGGGCGTCACTGCCGCCGAGCCGACTATGAAGGACATCGGCATTTGCGCTTCGACTGATATTCTTGCCGTCGACCAAGCCTGCGCGGATTTGGTTTACGCCGCCGCCGACAGCCACGACTTGAAGGAACGCATTGAAACGCGCGCGGGTCTGCGCCAACTTTCCGCTATGGCGGAAAAGGGCATGGGCAATCCCCAATACGAACTGCTGGAAGTCAGATAAAAATTTTTCTTGACAAGCGGCGGCGCAACGTTTATAATCGCGTGCATTGGGGGCGTAGCTCAGCTGGGAGAGCGCTTGAATGGCATTCAAGAGGTCAGGGGTTCGATCCCCCTCGTCTCCACCAAAAGTGAACTTAATGATTCGGACAATACAAAAAAAATTATCCCCTTGATTGAGGGGAATTTTTTTGCCACTTTAAAAGTGGCGGAACAGTTGACGCGCTCCAACATTTCACCGCTTAGAGTAACCGCCCGCGCCTATACGCAACGCTAGCGCATTGCTAGCCTCATAGCTCGGCTTGTCGTGGCGGCGGGCGTATCCTTCGATTCAGCGTTTCAATGACTTTGAGTTGGTTTAACTACTTTCTTTCAGCGAGGAAAGAAAGTAGCAAAGACCCGCAACGCGGGGGAACAGTAAGGGCGCGGCGACACCCCTAAGCCGTCTACGAGTTTCAACGCGCTATCCGGATGCAACGTCACGTTACTTTTCAACGGCTGACCGTCTCGTAGCAAGCGTTATCCTTGCGAAGCACGCCCGCTTTCAGCAGTCGGTCAAGCTTTTTTTTTGCGTGAAGCGGTTTAAGTCTTAAGCGGCGCGATAATCGCTGCAATGTCAACGGTCGCTTGAGAAGAGCGCAGATTTCATCGCAACGAAGAATTTTCTTGCGAGTCTTGCGATTAACAGAACTGCCCGCGATTTGAAAGAGGCTCAGGCGTTCGGTCAAGGGCAAGTCTTCAAGCGGCGGCAGCTGTTCGGAATTCCGCGCCAATATCGCTACACTGCAGTCGTCGTGCGTGTTTTCCGCCACGACCGTGCTCAATGCCCGTTCCAGTTGCGGAGCCAAAACATCGGCGTCAATCAGCGTCGTGCGGTGCATCAAACGCTTTACGGCGGGTGCCAACGTCTTGTTGCGCTTGTTGTAGAGGCTTTGCTCGGAGCCGTCGCTCATCAGGATAAAGCCCGAAATTTTTTTCAGCGCGCCCTTGAAAATCCTCATGCGGGCGGCGGCAGTCGCGCTCGTGACGAAAACCGTTTCGTTGCTGAATTCGCCGTTGTCGGGCGTCGTCGCAACCTTCAAGCCGTCTTCGTTCAAGTAGCCGATAACGCCGTCGCCCAGGTGCGCCAAAAAAAATTTCCCGCCGCCCACCGCCGCTACCAACAGCGTCGACGCCAAATCTTTCAGCGCGCAGTTACGACTTGCCGCCTCGTCCTTGAGAGCTGCCAGCACGACGCTCAAAAGTTCCTGCGTGACAAGCCGTCCGTCCTCCTGCGCTATCAAGTCAAAAAATTTTTCGGCAACAAAGTCCGTGACGCAATTAACGACGCATTGCGCGCCGAAGTGTGACAGAGCCGCCGAGCCCGCGCCGTCCGCCAACGCTATGACGTGCACGCCGTTTGCTTCGCGCCGCGCCGTCTTGTCTTGGCAGGGAATGTCTTTTTTGGCGTGCCCCCTGCCCTGCACCGCGCCGCATACAGATTTCCATTCCATAGATTAAAGTTCGCCCCATTTTTTTATGCCGTCCAAGTCGAGCTTGACGGTGTCGCCCGGCATCGACTGCGAAGTTCTGGACACGCTGCGGCTTAGCCATTCAAAGAACTCTTTGAAGTTCATGCCCTTCAAGCGCAACGGCGGTCTGCGCGGCGAAAATTTCGCAAGGCAATTCATATCGGCCTCGTCGCCTATGCCAATCGGGAAGACCGTAAGCTTGCGGACTTTCGCCAAGTCGTTCGTGCGGTCAATGGCGCGTTGCAGTTCGGAAGCCGAGCCGTTGGGTTCGCCGTCGGTCATCAGCACAAGCCACGGCTGATAGTAGTCGACGCCCTTGTCCTTATAATCCTTTTTGCGCGCCTCCAAGCAGTCCAGAGCCATGTTGACGGCCTCGCCCATGGGGGTGCCGCCGTTTGCCGTCAAGCCCGCGATTTTCTGCTGACGTTCGCCCTCCTGCCTGTCCAAGTTCGCGAAGTCAATGATAAGTTCGGGCGCGGTGCCGCCGAATGTCACGACGCAAACCTCCGCAGAGTAGCGGGCAACGTCGTCGTCAAGCAGGTTGTCATAGAAGAGCTGAACGCCGCCAATCATCTCCTGAATCGCGGTGACGCCGCCTTCGACGATATTCCACCAGCGACCGTCGATTTGTTCACGCCTGCCCGTGTCGCGAACGTCGCCGCCGACAATCCTGTCCATTGAGCCGCTCACGTCCAAGCAAAGGCAAATCGGGACGCGCGGCGTCGGATTCGTTTCAAGGTCTTGTTTCCTCAACAGGTCATCCATTTGAATAAACCTCCTCAGACTTTTAACCGAAAAAATTTTTTATAACATCAAAGATAGAGTTCGGCTTTGGCGGCGGCGGATATGCTTCAATCGTCAGCGGCGTATAAGTTGGCGTGGTGAAATTTTGCTTACCGCGACAATTTTCGCAACGCGTCGGCAAGGCGAATCCTTTCTTGTCGAAATATTCCTTTTCGCCGTAAGTTATCTCGAACGTCCTGCCGCAATCCTTGCAACTCCTGCGCTGATAAACCGTGTTGCGCTTTTCGTAGCAGTCGCGGCAAATTTCGTGACGCTTGCCGTGCTTGATGAACTTTTGGTAGTTGGTGTAAATCATTTCGCAACCACAATTCGCGCAACGATATTTTTCGCCGTCGTTGAGGCACGTTCGGCAAATGCCCTGTTCCAAAGTCTCCGCGTCGTATTCCTTGCCGCAGATTTTACACTTGGCGTAGGTTTTGCTTTTGTCCCGCTTGAAGCGCGTCGGGAAAATCAGCAAGGCCTCTTCGTCCTGCGCGGACATCTTGCCGCTTTCAAGCAAGTTTAGATAATCGTTGAAGAGCCGCAGCCAATGCCCTGTGCTCGGACGTTTCTTTTCGGCGTGATACATTCCGTCTCGCCAAAAGGTTTCGTAGAACGCCTCCTTGATTTTGTAAGTCAAATGGCTCCAACAAAACCGCCACGGTCCCATAGGAACTTTGCCGGTCTTGCGCTCGCCCAAAGGATAGGAAAAGTCGCCCTTGATGATGTTTTCGATGATGCCCTCGCCGTCTTGCATGGCGTAAGGCGGCTTGCCGGGGTGCATAATCATGAACAGCAACGTCGCCACCGCGAAGTTTTCATTGCCCAAAGTACGCAGCCCGTAAGTTTTTTCTGCAGTTCGGGCGCGGTGAAAAGCGGCATGCCCACGGGGCAGATAAAGCCTTCGACTTGATAGCTGTCGGTGTCGACGAAGTAAACCTCCGTCGGCGATACGACCAAAATGTTGTAGGGGTTGATGTCGCCGAGGATAACGTTTCTGTCGTGCAGATACTTGAGCTTTTGCAGAATCATGACGCACAGCTTTACGGTGTCTTTCCTGTTCCACGCGGGGAAATATTTTTTCAGCAACATGGGCATGAAGACGCTTTTGCCCAAATCGCGTCCCTTGGCGGCTCGCATGAGATAGCCCACGAATTCGCCGCGCAGATTCTTCAGCATGGCAAGCGGGAAGCAAACGCCCTCGCAATTTATATCCTTGGTCAGCATGAGCTTAATCTTTTCGCAACGCAGGCGGGTAATGTGGTCGGGCTTATAGATTTTGGCAACGAAGCCGTCAACGTCGGTCTTGTAGACGGAGCCCTCGCCGCCCGCGCCCAATTCCTCAAGCAGACGGATTTGCTTAGTCTTGCCGTTGCGCTCCGCCGTCACGTAATCGCCGGGCTTGGGCACTTGCGAAACGGGCAAACGCCCTTCGATTTGCACGACGTCCTTGGCAAAGGCAAAGCGTTCGTTGAGCGGAATGTCCGCCGAATCCTGCTTGACCGTCGGCTTGTCGAAAATTTTATGCAGGAAGCCGTTCGCGTCGATGTGCTGAACGATAATTTTCTTGACGCCGTGAACTGCGCGGCTGTCCTTGCCGAGTTTCATCACTTCGCCCGCCAAGCCCTTGTCTTGCGTGATAAGAAGCATGTTGTACTTCATGCGCATTTTCGTGAAGACGTAGACGAAAACGTGGTCGGCAAAGTCTTTGTCGTCGTCGTCGGCGTAAATCTCGATAAGATTCGCCCGTTTCAAGCGGTTGAAGATGTCGCAAGCGTTAATCGCCGCTCTGTTCAGATTGGGGCTGTCGGTATGCTTTTGGCGGCAGTAAGCGGGATTGTTCGCCAACTTCATCAGCTCCAGCCCGACGCTTTTGGGAATGATTAAAGCTTTGCCTTCGCGTTCAAGAATCGGCACGATGTTGTGAAAAAATTTCGCTGCGCCCTCCTCCAGGAAGCTCGACGTGTCGATAAAAATTTTGCATTCGCGGACGCATTTCTCCAAGAACTCCGTCTGAATTTCTTGTTGAGTTTTCACGACGCCGCCCCCTTAAAGCTCCGACCAGCCGCTGAAAGTTTCGGGCTTGTCAGCAACGGGCTTTTGTCCCTCGGCAGTGACCTCCTCCTCCGAAAGTTCCTCGTCGACGTAAAATTTCAGCATACCGTCTTCGACGAAAGCCGCCGCTATGCCAAGGGCGTCTTCGGCATGGTTCAGCTTCAAGACTTCGCGGGCAAGCGACTCGTCGGGCGTAATCAGGCAAAGGTGATACTTGTTGCGGAAACGTTCAAAGACCGTCAGAATCGTGTTGCGGAAGTCGGAATCGGTTTCCTCGCCGAAGATTTGCAAGACTTCATGCTCGTTCATTTGCTGAATGAAATCCGTTGCTTGCGCGAATTCCTCCAGCGTCGTCTCGGCTTTAAGCTGTTCGATTGAGCGCAAGGGGATGACGGCTTTTCCGTCGGCGAAATCCAACGCCGCCATCAAATCGAAAACGAAATCGTCTGCCGCCGCCGTCTTCAAAAGCTCGGCGTCGATAAAAATTTTGTAATCCTGCGCCAAGTCCCACAGCGGATTTTCGTTGTCGTCGGAAAAGTCTTCAAAGTCGTTGTCGGCAACGTCGTCGTCTGTGTCGTCGGGGAAGTCAATGAAGTCCTCAAACCAACGCCGCAACAGCGAATCGCCGCGAAAAGCCGTCTCGTATTCCTCGCCGTAGTCCTTGCCGTCGCTGTCGAGAATCGCCTTGAGCGCGGGCAACATCCTTTCGTTTTGCGCGAAGTAGTTGTCGACCAAGGCGGCTATGGCAATGTATTGCGTCGCGGACATTTTTGTTTTCTTCGTCTCCAAGTTGTTGACGGTTTGGCGCGTCACGCCTATCGCCTCGGCGAATTCCTCCACTCCGAATTCCATAAGGTGGCGCACGAGCCGCAACGAGTCTTGAAGATTTTCAATCATCAGCTGCCGTGCCGTTTGATTCGGCATTTTGAATCACTCCTATTCGATTTTCAAGGTGCTTGACTTCAAACGCCTGCAATATAGCAAAAATAATTCCCCACGTCAATGAATTTGACACGGGGAAATTTTTTAACAGTATTGGTGGTCAAAGTGGATAATGGCTCGGTCGTCGGGGGCAACGTGACGTTGCATCCTGATGACGCGCCTCAAAGTTGCGCCGCTTAGGGTAACCGCCCGCGCTTATACGGCTTGCCCACGGGGCGCGCTAGTTGCGCCATTATTTTTAACAGTATTGGTGGTCAAAGTGGATAATGGCTCGGTCGTCGGGGGCAACGTGACGTTGCATCCTGATGACGCGCCTCAAAGTTGCGCCGCTTAGGGTAACCGCCCGCGCTTATACGCTTGCCCACGGGGCGCGCTAGTTGCGCCATTATTTTCAGCAGTATTGGTGGTCGAAGTGGATAATGGCTCGGTCTTCGGGGTGCAACTCAATCAGTCGCCGCTGAAAATCTTTCCGCAGGTCTCGGTCGCTCATAAGGAAGTTCCACGGGACGGCAACGTCGAAAATCAATTTCCTGCCCGACTTGTACGGGACAACGCGAAAATCGTGCAAGGACAGCCGCGAATCGATATCCTCCAAAATTTTTTCGGCAAGGGCGCGGTGTTCGTCGAAAGCGGCATCGCCCTGGACAACCGGGTCGACGTGCAACGTCACGGAAATGTGAAACGTCGATTGAAGTTTGCGCTCCAAACGGTCAACGACTTCATGCGCCCCCAAAAGCGTGAGCGTCGCGGGCATCTCAACGTGCATTGAAACGAAAATCCTGTTCGCGCCGTAGCTGTGGGCAATAAAGTCGTGAACGCCGAGGACTTCGGGCGCAGCCGTGACGATTTTTTTTATGCCGTCGAGCAGTTCGGGATTGACTCTGCCGCCCAAAAGCGGCGTCGAAATTTCCTTCAGCGAAGTGAAGCCGCCGCGCAGAATGAACGCCGCTATGAAGACGCCCGCGCCGCCGTCGATGTTCATGCCGAAGTGAAGGTAGACGCCGATTGAAACGATAACGACGCCCGTGGCGAGGCAGTCGGTGAAGCTGTCGAGAGCCGCCGCGCCAATTGCCTCCGAATGAATTTTTCGCGCCGCGTGCCGATAGAACATGCCCAAAAAAAATTTCGCCGCGACCGACAAAATCAGTACAAGCAGCGTGACGGCGTCGACGTTCAAAGTTTCGGGCTCAATGATTTTTTCGACGGAGGCGTAAAGCAACTTGCCGCCGACAAGAATCATCGCCGCCGCTATGAACAGCCCCGCCAGATATTCGGCGCGCCCGTGCCCGAAAGGGTGTTCCTCATCGGCGGGCTTGGCGGCAATGCGGAAGCCTGCCAACATAATCGCGGACGTGGCGCAATCGGACAGGTTGTTGAAGGCGTCGGCGACAATCGAAATCGCTCCGCTCATCAAGCCAATCGCCAACTTGACGCCGCTAAGCAAAAGGTTGACGCAAATGCCCGCGACGCTCACGAATTGCCCGTAGCCTTCGCGGGTTTTCAAGTTAAAAATTTTCATGGCAAACTTTCCAACGCTGTAAGCAGTCGAAGATTTTCTTCACGCGACCGGCAACGTGACGTTGCATCCAGATGACGCGCTCCAATGTTGCAACGCTTAGAGTAATCGTCCGCGCTTATACGCTTGCCCACAGGGCGCGCTAGCCTCGTTATTTTCCAACGCCGCAAGCAGTCGAAGATTTTCTTCACGCGACCGGCAACGTGACGTTGCATCCAGATGACGCGCTCCAATGTTGCAACGCTTAGAGTAATCGTCCGCGCTTATACGCTTGCCCACAGGGCGCGCTAGCCTCGTTATTTTCCAACGCCGCGAGCAACCGAAGATTTTCTTCACGCGACCGAATAGCCGAGCGCAGATACGAGCCGTCGAGCCCCGCGAAGTTCGCGCAACTGCGTAGCAAAATTTTTTCCCGCCGCAAGCCCGAAAACAGTTCACCTGCGCGGGCGTGCTTGAGCAGGACGAAATTCGCCGTCGGCGGGAAGACCTTCAAGCCGCGCAGATTCTTCAGCCGTTCGACGAAAAATTTTTGTTCGGTTGCCAGCCATGAGCGCGTTCGCCGCAAAAAATCTTCGTCGGACAGTGCCGCGACGCCCGCCTTTTGCGCCAGGAAGTTCACGTTCCAAACGTCCTTCGACAAGTTCAATCGCCTTGCCAAATTTTCATCGACGACCGCGAAGCCCAAACGCAAGCCCGGTATCGCGAAAATTTTCGTCAGCGACTGCACGACGGAAATTTTTTCGGAGGCGAGTTTTCGGATTGACGGCGCGCTTGTGAAGTCGATAAAGGATTCGTCGACGAGGACGCTTGAGACGGCGGCGAGCCGCAAAATTTCTTCGGGCGTCGGCAAAGTGCCAGTCGGATTGTTGGGGCGACCGATAATCACGCAATCGGCGGGCGTCACTTCGTCTAGGAGGGCGTCGACGTTGAGCGCGAAGTTTTCAGCCGCCTCCGTGACGAACAATTTCACGGCGCAACCAGCCGCCCTTGCCGCGCGTTCGTATTCGGAAAAACTCGGCACGGGAATCACGACACGGGCTGGACGAATCGCGTTGAGGTACAGATAAAAAAATTCCGCCGCGCCGTTGAGCAAGACCAGATTTTTTTCGGGCACGGCGTAACGTCGATTGAGGGCGCATTTGAGTTCGGCGGCTTGCGGGTCGGGATAATTGACGACGCCGCGCAGATTTTCCGTCAATGCCGCCAAAATTTTATCGGACAAGCCGAGCGGGTTGATGTTCGCGCTGAAGTCGAGCCAATCGCCCGCCTTGCCCGCCGCGTCATAGATTTGCCCGCCGTGTTCGTACTGTTCCAAAGATTTTCCTCCTAAAGTTGCTTAAAGCCCGCCGCCCATAATTTACCGACGCGCCCTAATTGACAACGCCCTTTGCTTGATATATATTAGCAAATAATCTATGAAATTATGCTGAAAGTTTTTTGAAGTGCTGAAGGAGTGCTTGGACATGAAAAAATTTTTGCTGATGATGCTGGTGCTCCTGTTGGCGACGGCGGGATTTATTTTCCGGCTCTTTCAACGCGACGCCGACGGCGTGCCGATTTTGGCTTATCACCGCGTGAATGACACCGACGATAATCCCGCGACGCTTACCGTTGCCGACTTCGACGCGCAGATGAAATATCTCGTCGACAGCGGCTACAAAGTCATATCGCCCGACGACCTCCTCGACGCTTGGGAAAACGGCAAGCCTTTGCCCGAAAAGCCCGTTGTCATAACCTTCGACGACGGTCACGCCGATATCTACAAGAACGTTTTCCCGATTTTGCAAAAGTATAACATGCGGGCTACGGTCTTCGTAGTGACCGACCACATGGGCACAGCCGATTATCTGACGTGGGATCAGGCGCGCGCGCTCCAAAACGGCGGCTTCGTCGACATTGAAAGCCACACCATGACCTACAAAAATTTGGCGACTCTGCGCGGCGACAAGCTCTGGAATGAAATTTACGGCTCAAAGCAAGCGATTGAATGGGCGTTGAAGAAGCCTGCGAAGTTTATCGCCTACCCCGAAGGCAAATACACCGTCGCCGCCGAGGAAACGTCCAAGGAAGTGAATTTCCGCGCCGGCTTTATCGAAGACTACGGGCTTGCCAAGAGCGAGCCCAATCGCTTTATCTTGACGAGAATCCCTGTCGTAGGCAGCAATTCGCATACGCTGTTGCGATTCAAAATGCGCTTGAAGGGTTCGCCGATTCTTGCGCCGATTAACCGCTTCAAGAACGACATCGCCGAGGGCAATCCCGAAGTGGCCGACTTGATTTTTATTCCGTGACTTAACTATCAGCTAAAAACTAAAAAGGAGCAGGTGAACTCAATGGAAAACAATTTTTGCGATACGACAAACCCCGCGATAACCCTAGCCGAGAAATGCACGACGCTTGAGCGAATCCTGTCCGAATTGGCGCGGGCATTCGAGGCGTTCGCGGAAATTTTCGCGGAGGGCGACCGAATGTTTCTTTGCTTCGAGGCGACGCCGTGGAAGAATACTTTCGCCGACTTGCCGCCGCAAGCCCGCCCGCAATGAAAGGTGAATGCCATGGAAAATTTCTCACTGCTGACGACCGAAAAAATAAATCCCGCGACCGCTCACATCGACCAATGCTCTACGCTGGAAATGGTCACGCTGATTAACGACGAGGATAAAAAAGTAGCCGCAGCCGTCGAACGCGTCTTGCCCGAAATAGCGCAGGCCGTCGACGCCATTGCCGAAAGGTTTCTGCGCGGCGGACGGCTGTTTTACATAGGCGCGGGCACTTCGGGACGGCTCGGCGTGCTTGACGCCTCCGAATGCCCTCCGACCTTCGGCGTCAATCCCGATATGGTTCAGGGCTTGATAGCGGGCGGAATCGGCGCGTTGATTAAAGCCGTCGAAGGCGCGGAGGATGACGTAACTCTTGCCGCCGAAGATTTGACTGCCAAAAATTTCTGCGCGGCTGACGTGCTTGTCGGCATAACGGCTTCGGGCAGGACGCCTTACGTCTTGGGCGGCGTCGAATTCGCCAAAAAACTCGGCGCGGTGACTGTCGGCGTCTCTTGCACGGAAAATTCTGCGCTCGCCAAAGTCGTCGATATTGCGATAACGCCTGTGACGGGCGCGGAGGCTTTGACGGGCTCTACTCGCATGAAGGCGGGCACCGCTACCAAAATGGTGCTCAACATGCTGACGACCGCCGCCATGATTAAAATTGGCAAGGTGCGCGGCAATTTGATGGTTTGCGTCCAAGCGACCAACGTCAAGTTGCGCGACCGCCTCAAACGTATCAATAAGGAATTGGGAATTGGAAATGAGGGATGAATCATTCCCCAAGGAGGCTTTCTTATGCAACACGGAATATCGGTTTACGCCGGGCTTGACTACACCGCCGAAGAAAATCTCGCGCTGATTGAAACGGCGGCGGCTATGGGCTTCAAATATCTTTTCACGTCCGCGCAGATTCCCGAAACTGCCGACAGCGAAAAATATTTCGACGACTTCACGGAAATTTTGACGACCGCCATAACTCACGACCTCGAAATTATTTTGGACGTGAATGCAGATAATTTTTCGCATTACGACCTTGACGGCTTGACGCTGCGCCTCGACGACGGTTTCAGCGCGCAACAAGTGGCCGACATAAGTCGCGCCCGAAAAATTCAAATCAACGCCTCGACCGTAACTGAAGAATTTCTGAATAGTCTCGACGAATTCAAAGCGAATTTCGACAACATCGGCGCGCTCCACAACTTCTATCCGCACCCAAGCACGGGGCTCGACACGTATTATTTCGCGAATCAAAATCGAATCTTGAGCGACTTCGGAATAAAAATCGGCGCGTTCGTGCCAAGCAAGGACGGCAAGCGTCGGCTCCCGTTGCGCGAAGGGCTGCCCACGCTCGAAGACTGCCGAAATTTCACGACGGATTTGTCTGCGCGATTTTTGGCGGCATTCGGTGTCGACTTCATGATAATCGGCGACGGCGCGCCCACTCAAGACGAATTGCAAGCGGTTGCGGCCATTCAAAGCGACGAAATTATTTTCCACGCCCAACTAATCAGCAACGACTTGACCTCGGCCGAACTGTTGAGCAAAACCTTCACGCGCCGCCCCGATTTGGCCAAGTCGGTGATTCGTGCCGTCGAAGGGCGTCAGTATCTGAAGGAACTCGGCGGCAAGATTCCGATTGAAGATTTGCCGATTGAGCGCAGTTTCGGCGATGTTACCATTGACAATGAAAACTTTGGCCGGTATGCGGGCGAAGTTCAGATAATCCAGGACGTGTTGCCTGCCGACGGGCGCGTTAATATTGCGGCGCACATCCTCGACGAAGAGAATTTCCTAACGGGCTACCTGAAGCCGCGCCAAAAATTTTCATTTAAATTTGTCTAGGGACGGAGATTTGGGTTGTTGGCAAGTTGGCTTGCATTCGGCGTTTCAATGATTTTAATTGTTAAATCTACTTTCTTTCACCGGGGAAAGAAAGTAGCAAAGAAACTCGCCGCTACGCGCGGGGCGGATACTAACCACCGCCGCAACGCCCGCGCTACCCGAAGCCGTCTGTGCCGGCAAAAAAACTTCCATGTTTTTGTTGCCGGCGGCGCGCGTCCATGCGCGCCTCCTTCCCTGCAACTCGCTCGTTACTTTGCCAACAGCCCTGCCCTCGTCCTTCAGCGGGAGGTTGATGCGATGAACTTTAAAGCAGCGGTGACCGCCGCCGCATTGGTAACCCTTTTGAGCAGTACGGCCTTCGCGTCGCCGACCTTGGCGCGAAATTCTCGCGGCAACGATGTTTTAATCTTGCAGAAAAAACTTTACCTTATCGGCTACGACATAACCGAACTCGACGGCGTCTACGGCAACGAAACCGAACGCGCCGTCGCCGCTTTTCAACACGACAACAAAATTTCCGTCACGGGCATAGTCACCAATGTCACGTGGCGCGCTCTCAAGAAGGCTAAGGAAAAGAAAGGGCGAACGTTGCCCGCGCCGAAAGTCACTTCCTCCGATGTCGACACCAACATTGTCACGACGCTCGCCTCCTACGGCAAGGCTTTCATAACCGGCAACCAGGGCAAGTCAATCGTTTCCACCGCGAAAACTTTCATGGGCGTGCCCTACGTCTTCGGCGGGACAACACCTTCGGGCTTTGATTGTTCGGGTCTGGTGCAATACGTCTTCAAAATGCACGGAATAAGCGTTCCGCGCCTCGCCGACGAACAATACAATCTCGGCAAAGACGTCAAGCGCAATCAACTTTCGCCGGGCGATTTGGTTTTCTTCACGACTTACACGGCGGGCGTCTCGCATTGCGGCATTTACATTGGTGACGGAAAATTTCTGCACGCGTCCTCAAGCAAGGGCGTAAAAATCGACAGCCTCGACAACGAATATTGGAAGCCGCGATTCGTCGGGGCTCGGAAAATTGTCGGTGATTAGGAGTAAAAACGGATGAACAAAATTTCAGTGGTCGGGATAGGACCGGGCGGACTCGACGAGATGACGCCCAAGGCTCGCAAGGCGATTGAATCTGCTCAAGTCGTGGCGGGCTACAATACTTATATCGAACTCATTGCGCCGCTCCTCGGCGGTAAAAAAATAATCGGGCGGGCAATGATGCAGGAAATTGAGCGCAGTCGTCTGGCAGTCGAAGAGGCACAGGCGGGGCGCGACGTGGCAGTAGTATCAAGCGGCGACGCGGGCGTCTACGGTATGGCGGGGCTCGTCGTCGATATGGTTCTTGACTTGCCCGAAGAAAACCGTCCGCAGCTTGAAATTATCGCGGGCGTGTCGGCAGTCAACGCGGCAGCGGCGATTTTGGGTGCGCCGCTCATGCACGATTTTGCAATTATAAGTTTAAGCGATTTGATGACGCCGTGGGCACTGATTGAAAAACGTGTGCGCTCGGCGGCGGAGGGCGACTTTGTTATCGCCTTGTACAATCCCAAAAGCAAACGCCGCGTCACTCAACTTTCCGAAGTGCAAAAAATTCTGCTTAAGTTCCGCGAAAAAAATACGCCCGTCGGCATAGTTACGAACGCGGGACGCAACGGCGAATCAAAAATCATCTCGACGCTGGAAAATTTTATTTCGGAGGAAGTCAATATGTTTTCGCTGGTGATTATCGGCAACAGTCAAACCTACGTCAAAGCGGGCTGTATGATTACGCCGCGCGGTTACGAAAGGAGCCGTCAACTATGCGATTAATTGTCGGAATGACGGGCGCGAGCGGCGTCGTGATAGCTGTCGAACTTCTGCGCCGCCTCAAGGAAATTGATTCGGTCGAAACGCATTTAATTATAACGCAGGGCGCGGAGCTTACCATTCGCGACGAAACCAACTTCGACACCTTTGAGATTCGCCGCCTTGCCGATTTCGTTTACGACGTAAATCAGATGGACGCGTCGATAGCAAGCGGCAGTTTCCTCGTCGACGGCATGATTGTCGTCCCGTGCACCATGAAAACTTTGGCGGGCATAGCGGCGGGCTACTGCGAAAATCTTTTGCTCAGGGCGGCGGACGTTTGCCTGAAGGAAAACCGCAAGCTGTTGCTCGTGCCCCGCGAAATGCCTTTCAGCCGAATTCACTTGCGCAACATGAAAGAGCTTGCCGATTGCGGCGCGATTATCATGCCGCCCGTCATGACGTTCTACAACACGCCGTCAACCTTGCAAGCGCAAATCGATCACATCGTCAACAAAATCCTGCGCCTGTTCAATTTGCCCGACGACATGGTTGAATGGCGCAAGCCGTAAAAAATTTTTTCACGGTCGGGAGGTCGGAAGGCTTCCCGATTTTTTCATGCCTCTGCGTAGAAAAATTTTTGGAAAATTTTTTCACGGCAAGCAGGAACATGTAAAAGGGCGGCGAATAGCTGATTTTAAAGAGTTGCCCGCAAGGGTGACGGCCGTTAGTAATATTCGTACAAAGATAGGAGAGGGTCAATAATGACAGAAGCAACCACCACGATTGAAAACAAAACCGGTATTCACGCGCGTCCCGCCTCGGTGTTCGTGCAGAAGGCCTCCTCGTTCAAGTCCAAAGTCCAGCTCAAGGCAAAGGGCAAGACCGTCGACGCGAAAAGCATCCTCATGATCATGAGCATGGGCTTGGTCAAAGGCACCGAGATCACGATTTGCGCTGACGGCCCCGACGAAAAGGACGCAGTCGCAGCTTTGAAAGCACTCGTTGACGCGAAATTCGGCGAAGAATAATTCGTGCGTGTTATTGCAAATCAGGGGAGGATGGTTAAGCTTTTTTCCGCCTCCCTTTTTGTGTAACCTTTGGAGGAGAAACTATGGCAGAGAAAATTAAAGGCAAAGGCGTAATAGCCGGTATCGCAGTCGGCAACATTCTGCTCGCAGGTCAAAACCTCGACAGCTTCCTCGTGGCTTACAAGCCTCGCTCCAAAAAGACCGAAAAGAAAAAGGCCGCCGAAGCACTCGTAGCGGTTGCCGAAAACCTCAAAAAGAGCATCGACGAATTCAAAGCGCAGGAACTCAACGAACAAGCCGGCATCCTCGAAGCGCACCGCATGATGGTCGAAGACCCCGCAATGAGCGGCGCGATTGACGAACAAATCGACGTTAGCGGCTCCGCCCCCAAGGCCGTCCTCGACGCTTACGAATCCCAAGCGCAAATCTTTGAGGCTATGGAAGACGAATACTTCCGCGGCCGCGCCGTCGATATGCGCGACGTCGGCAAACGCATTGCCAAATACCTTCTCGGCATCAAAGAACCCGAAATCGCGGGCAAAGTCATCGTTGCGGGCAAGGACATTGAGCCCTCCGTTATCGCGGGACTGCCCACCGACAAAATCGCGGGTGTTATCCTCGGCGTCGGCTCCACCACCGCGCACGCCGTTATTATCGCCAAAACGCGCGCCATTCCGACCGTTGTCGGCGTCGGCGACGGCATTCAGCACATCGCTGACGGCGACCCCGTTATCCTCGACGGCGAAACCGGCGAAATTCTCATTCGCCCCTCGGAGGAAGAACGCGCTGCTTACGACGAAAAAATCAAGAAGCAGGAAGAACTCAAGGCTCACTACGCCGAACTGAAAGACAAACCTGCCATCACGCTCGACGGCAAGGAAGTCGAACTCGTTGCCAATATCGGTTCGCCGGCTGACGCTGATGCCGCCGTCAAGAAGTACGGCGCAACGGGCGTCGGGCTCTTCCGCTCCGAATTCGTCTTCATGGGCAAAACCGATGTCCCGAGGGAAGAAGACCAATTCAAAGAATACAAAGCGGCTGTCGAACACTGCGCCTCCGTCACTCACGGCGAAGGACTTTGCGTTATCCGCACAATGGATATCGGCGGCGACAAGCCCCTGCCCTATATCCAAGTCGGCCACGAAGACAACCCGTTCCTCGGCTACCGCGCCATTCGTATCAGCCTCCGCCGCAAGGATTTGTTCATGCCCCAGCTCAGGGCTATTCTGCGCGCCGGCGTCTACGGCAAAGCGGCCATCATGTTCCCGATGGTTATCAACGTTGACGAATTCCTCGCTGCCAAACAGTTCGTCGAAGAGGCCAAGAGGGAACTCGCGGCGGCGGGCGAAAAGTATTCCGACAGCGTCCAAGTCGGTATCATGGTTGAGACCCCGGCTGCGGCCGTTATGACGCCCATACTCGCCAAATACGTCGACTTCTTCTCAATCGGCACCAACGACCTCGTTCAGTACACGCTGGCAGTCGACCGCGGCAACGCGCAAATTTCCTACCTCTACAACCACTTCAACCCCGCTGTCCTGCGCCTTATCAAACGCACGATTGAATCGGCGAACAAGGAAGGCAAATGGGCAGGCATGTGCGGCGAAATGGCGTCCGACCCGAATGCGGCGATTATCTTGATGGCCATGGGCATTAAAGAACTTTCCATGAGCGCGCCCTCCATTCCGAAAGTCAAAGAGCGCATTCGCAACATCACCTTCGCCAAGGCCAAAGAAATTCTCGACAACGTCATGGAAATGGAAGACGGCGACAAGATTCGCGACTACCTCGCAACCCTCGCGTAATTTTCGATACGTCGGTCGTCTTGCACGGCTCGAAATAAAAAGGCTCCCGTCGAACGCGGCGGGGGCTTTTTCGTTTGCAAAGGCGGCGGCAGTGGTGTATCATACGAAAACACCATTCAAATTGGAGGCTCAAATCTTATGACGATAATCACGAAAGACGGCAGCTTGGCGGAAGTCGAAGGCGCGGAGGCTCTGCACGCGCTCAGGCACACCGCCTCGCATGTCATGGCGCAAGCGATAAAACATCTTTACGGCGGCGCGGACGGCAAAGGCGTTCAACTCGCCATAGGACCCGCGATTGACACCGGCTTTTACTATGACATCGACACCGACAAAAAAATCACCGACGAAGACCTTGCCGACATCGAACGCGAAATGAAAGCCATCGTCAAGCAAAATCTCAAGCTCGAACGCTCGACACTCAGCCGCGCAGATGCGCTGAAGAAATTTTCCGACGAAGGCGAAACCTACAAGGTTGAACTGATTGAGGCCTTGCCCGAAGACGCCGAAATTTCTCTCTTCACGCAAGGCGACTTCACCGACCTGTGCGCGGGGCCTCACGTCCAATCGACGGGCAAGATTAAGGCGTTCAAGCTCATGGCGATAGCGGGCGCGTATTGGCGCGGCGACGAGCATAATAAAATGCTTCAGCGCATCTACGGCACGGCTTTTGAGACGAAGGACGCCCTTCAAGAATATCTGCACATGTTGGAGGAGGCGGCGCGTCGTGACCACCGCAAGCTCGGCAAGGAACTGGATTTGTTCAGCTTGCACGACGAAGGCCCCGGCTTCCCGTTCTTCCACCCCAACGGCATGGTTATCCGCAACGAGTTGATGAATTATTGGCGCGAAGTGCACCGCCGCTACGGCTATCAAGAAATTATGACGCCGATAATCCTCAATCGCAAGTTGTGGGAAACTTCGGGGCATTGGGATCACTACAAGGAGAATATGTACTTCACCAAGATTGACGAGGAAGATTACGCCGTCAAGCCCATGAATTGTCCCGGCAGCATGTTGGTCTACAACACGCACGGGCACAGCTATCGCGACTTGCCGCTTCGCCTGGCGGAGGTCGGGCTTGTTCACCGCCACGAGAAAAGCGGCGTCCTTCACGGTCTGTTCAGAGTGCGCAACTTCACGCAGGACGACGCCCACATCTACATGACGCCCGCGCAGGTCGAGCCCGAAATTCAAAAGACGATTGACTTGTTCGACGAGGTTTATAAAACATTCGGGCTCAAGTACAAGGCGGAGCTGTCGACGCGCCCCGAAAACTCAATGGGCGACGACGCGACGTGGGAACTTGCCACCGAGGCTCTTCGCAAGGCTTTGGAACATCGCGGGCTTGAATACGTCGTAAACGAGGGCGACGGTGCCTTTTACGGTCCGAAGATTGACTTCCACTTGAAAGACTCAATCGGGCGCACGTGGCAATGCGGCACCATTCAGCTTGACATGATGTTGCCCGAAAAATTCGATTTGAACTACATAGGCGAGGACGGCGAAAAGCATCGCCCGATTATGGTTCACCGCGTCGTTTACGGCTCAATCGAGCGTTTCATAGGCATTCTTATCGAAAATTACGCGGGAGCCTTCCCCGTGTGGCTTGCGCCCGTTCAAGTCAAGCTTTTGCCGATAACCGACGAACACTTTGCCTACGCCAAGGCTCTTGCCGAAAAACTTTTCAAGCTGAACATCCGCGCAGAAGTCGACGAGCGCAACGAGAAGGTCGGCAAAAAAATTCGCGACAGTCAAGTCCGCAAAATCCCTTACACAATCGTTATCGGCGACAAGGAAGTCGAGACGGGCGTCCTGCCGATTCGCAAGTACAGTGCGAAAGACAGCGTCGATATGGGCGTCGACGACTTTATTGCCTACGTCCAAAACAAAATCGCGACGCGTGAGCAAACTTTTTAAGGAACTGTCGGCAAAGGCGGGAACGAGTTGCAAAGGATGAGGGCGCGCATGGACGCGCGCCCGCCGCGACCTTTTCGCGTGATGCGAAAAACAGCGGCACGAGCGGCTTCGGGTTGCGCGGGCGTTAGACAAGTGGACGGTATCCGCCCCGCGCGCAGCGGCGAGTTTCTTTGCTACTTTCTTTGCTCGGTCAAAGAAAGTAGATCCTAAACATTAAAGCAAATGAATCGCCAAGTCGGAGCCGCTACCTTAAAAATAACATAAGGAGGCGAACTCATGAACGATTTCATCTTCGACATTCAACGCTTCGCTGACGAAGACACGACCGAAGGCACTTCGACTGACGACACCACCACCGACGACACTTCAACCGACGACGACACCACGACGGACGATACGTCAACGGACGACACAAGCACCACGACGACGACGCGCACCGATATGACGATAAGCGCGGGCGGCACCTATACCATTGAAAGCGCGGGCACGATAACGATAGCGACGAGCGACGCCGTCACTCTGGCCGGAACGGAGGGCAGTTCACCGCTTGACGCGCAAATCGTCACGGGCACGGCGGCCGCCAACTTGACCATCAACAATCTCAACCTGTCAAGCACGGGCAGCCCGATAAAATTCGGTTCGGGCGGCGGCACGTTGACTTTGCTTGGCAATAACACCTTGACGACGAGCGGCGCGAATTCGGCGGCTCTGAATATCGGCGGCGGCTTGACGATTAACGGCACGGGCTACTTGACTGCCACTTCGACGAGCTACGGCGCGGGTGTCGGCACCGATTACGGCGAGGCGACTTCAGCCAACTTGACTGTCGAGGGCGGCAACGTCACGGCGGCGAGCAATTACGGCGCGGGCGTGGGCAGCGGCTTCCAATCGACAATCGGCACCATCGCGATAACGGGCGGTATAGTCAATGCGACGGCGACTTCGGGCGCGGGCGTCGGCACAGGCGCGGGCACGGGCAGCTTGGCGAACGCGGGCACAATCACGATAACGGGCGGCATAGTCAACGGCACCAGTCAAGACGGCGCGGGCATCGGCTCCGGCTTCGGCGGCGCGGTCGGCAATATCACAATCGGCGGCACCGCGACGGTCACTGCCATATCAACGGGCAACGGCGCGGGCTTAGGGTCGGGCTCCACGTTCGGCGCGACGGCTTCGGCGGGCAATATTGCGATAAACGGCGCGGCTTACGTCGTGGCTACTTCGACGGCTTACGGCGCGGGCATCGGTTCGGGCTACGCGCAATACAGCGGCACCAACAGCGCGGGCTCAATCGCAATCGGCGGCGACGCGACTGTCACGGCGACGAGCATAAGCAACGGCGTCGGCATAGGCGCGGGCGCGGCAGATTCAAGCGCGACGAACACCGTCGGCGCGATAAGCCTTTCGGGTGACGCCGCAACCACCGCCAAGAGCATGGTCGTCGTAGACAACGGCAACACCGCTCAACAGACAACGATTAACGGCACGGTTGTATCGGGCGCGCGGCTGGTTTACGTCGACGGCATCTATTCCAATTCCGTCAGTTCAAGTGCGGCAAGCGGCGGCTCGAGCGAATCGAACGTTACCCAAGTCGTTTACGGCGAGGATGTCACGGGCACAACCAACGTCGGCAAAGTCGACGGCAGCGACGATTACATCTACGTCGGCGGGCTGGGCGTCATATCGGATTACGCGGGCATGACGATAGGCACGGACGGCGAGAGCGGCGCGAAGATTCGTTACGCGACGGACTTTTGGGGCTTCGGCTTCGACGGCAACACCTTGTCGATGAATTCTTCGACGGGCACGCTGATTGTCCAGAACTGCAAGGACAAGCTCATAACGATAGCGGACGCGGCGGGCAATACGACGGCTTACGTCTATTCGCCGAATATGGGCGGCATCATCTACGGCAATTTGTTTTCGCCGTTGGAAGTGGTTGCGGGCTCGGCGACGGGCTCCGACGTGATATACGCGGGCAACGGCGGCTCGACACTTTGGGGCGGCTTCGGCGCGTACAGCGACACCTTGGTTGGCGGCGCAGGGCACGACGAATTTGTTTACGTCGACGGCGGCGGCAATGACGTTATCGCCAACTACGGCAGCGAAGACTTCATCAAGATTAACGGCACGGTCAACGGCGTGAATCTGTTCGGGAACTTCGCGCTGAACTTTTCCGACGGCTCTTTGATGCTTTCGGATTATCAAGACAGAATCATCACCGTAATGAACGGCGCGGGCGCGGTTTTGGGTCAAGCCTTTTACGCAAGCTCGGCGGGCACGATAGACGGCAGCGGCTTCGCGGGCACGGGCATTTTGGTAGGCGGCGCACTCGGCTCCAACTTGATAATCGCGGGCAGCGGCGGCTCTCACATGTGGGCGAATTTCGGCGGCGTGAACACGCTGGTAGGCGGCGCGGGTCTCGACGAATTCATCTACACGGCGGGCAGCGGCGTTGCCTTCGTCCAGAACACAGGCCTTTTCGACACGGTGAATCTGGCCGGCATAACGTCCGACCAAATCGCCAACGTGAATGTCGTTGCGGGTGTCACGACGTTTAATTTCAACGACGGCGGCGTTTTGAGCGTCCAAGACAATGGCGTGATTTACAACATCGAAGGCGCGAACTACTACGCCGACACGCAGACGGGCACGCTGGTTCAAGCCTAACGAATCGTTGCAAACAAAAATCCCTTCCGACACGGAGGGGATTTTTTTTACGAAGCGTGATGTTTTATTTCCGAAACCGAAATGCTATAATGTGCGCGAAAATTTTGCAGGGGTGTGATAAGATAACTTAAGCCCTCCGCGCGGAGGAAATTTTTTTGGCAATTCAGACGAGGAGAGATGCTTAAATGGTATCGGCAAAAATGTACGAGCTTGGCACGAAGAAATCCACGATTCGCACGATATTCGAGTTCGGGCGCAAGCGGGCGGCGGAAGTCGGCGAGGAAAATATTTTCGACTTCAGCTTGGGCAATCCCAACGTCCCGACGCCGCAATTCGTCACGGACACCGCGATTGACATCATGCGCAACTGTCCGCCCGCGCAGGTTCACGGCTACACGGTCGCGCCCGGCAATCCCAACGTTCGCGAGGCGATAGCCGAGAGCCTCAACAAACGATTCGACACGCACTTTTTCGGGGAAAATATTTTCATGACGAGCGGCGCGGCGGCCGCCATCACGATTTGCTTCAAAGCCCTTGCCGAGCCCGGCGACGAGTTCATAACGTTCGCGCCCTACTTCCCCGAATACAAAGTTTTCGTCGAGTCGGTCGGCGCAACGCTCAAAGTCGTCAAGCCGCGCCCGCAAGATTGGCAGATTGACTTCGACGACTTCAAGCGGCTCCTTTCCGACAAGACCAAGGCCGTCATAATCAATTCGCCGAACAATCCGAGCGGAGCCGTCTATTCGCGCGAGACGCTGACCAAGCTTGCCGACATCCTCAAGCAGCAGTTCAATGACTTCGGACGGCGCATTTTCCTGATAAGCGACGAGCCCTACCGCGAGCTTGCTTACGGCGTCGAAGTGCCGTGGCTGACGAAGTTCTATCACAACACGCTGATTTGCTATTCCTACAGCAAAAGTTTTTCGTTGCCGGGCGAACGCATCGGTTATATCGTCGTGCCCAATGCCGTGGACGACTTCGACAAGATTTTCGGAGCGGTGGCGGGCGCAGCGCGAGTTCTGACGCATGTCAACGCGCCGAGTCTTTGGCAGATGGTCGTTGCGAGATGCGCGGGCAAAGCGGTCGACATCACGCCTTACGAGCGAAACGGCAAGCTGCTTTACGACGGGCTTATCGACGCGGGCTTTGAGTGCGTCAAGCCGCAAGGCGCGTTCTATCTGTTCCCCAAGGCGTTGGAGGCGGACGATTACGCCTTTTGCGAGCGAGCCAAGAAATACGACTTGTTGCTTGTCCCCGGAGCCGATTTCGGCGCGCCGGGCTATTTCCGCGCCGCCTACTGCATAAAGACCGAGACGATTGAACGTTCGTTGCCGCTGTTCAAAAAGCTTGCCGACGAGTACAGGAGCTGAACGCATGAAAAAAATTTTATTGACAATTCTCTTGTTCCTTGTCCTTTGTCCTTTGTCCCTTTCAATGACGGGTTGCGGCTCCGAAAAGGACGACGGCAACTTGAAAATCGTCACGTCGTTCTATCCCATGTACCTTGACGTGCTGAACATAACGCGCGGCGTGGGCGGCGTGGAAGTCGTGAACTTGACGCCGCCGCAAACGGGTTGCCTGCACGATTATCAGCTGACGCCCGAAGATATGAAAGTGCTTGAGACGGCCGATATATTCGTCGTGAACGGGCTGGGCATGGAAAATTTCCTGGACAAGGTGACAGAGGCGCGTCCCGACTTGAAAATCATCGACGCGAGCGATTCGCCCGAAATTGTCCCGATAATGGAGGGCGACGTTCCCAACCCGCACGTCTGGATGAGCGTAACCTATTCGATTCAGCAAGTGAAAAATATTCTGTCGAAGCTGAGCGAGCTTGACCCCGAACGCGCCGAACAGTACAGAATGCACGCGCTGGAATACGTCGACGAGCTGACGACCTTGCGAGACGAAATGCACATTTCGCTTGACATGTTGCGCACCAAAGACATCGTGACGTTCCATGAGGCCTTCCCGTATTTCGCGGCGGAATTCAAGCTGAACGTCTTGGCAGTCATCGAACGCGAGCCGGGCACGGAGCCGACACCGCAAGAGCTTGCCGACACGATAGAAAAAATCAAGGCGTTGCCCGTCAAAGTGATATTCACGGAGCCGCAATATTCGCCGAAGGCAGCGGAGACGATAGCGCGCGAAACGGGCGCGCAAATCTTCACGCTGGACCCGATAGTCACGGGCGAGGCCAAGCCCGAAAACTTGCTTGACTATCCCGACAGAATGCTTGACAACATGCTGACGCTGATTAAGGCTCTGCAGTAAAAAAAAAAAAAGTGCTTGCAAAATTTTTCAAGCTGTGTTAAAGTAACTAACGTTTTACGGGACGTAGCTCAGTTTGGTAGAGCACTACCTTGGGGTGGTAGGGGTCGTGAGTTCAAATCTCGTCGTTCCGACCAATAAAGAA
>CAMJMR010000007.1 GCA_946407095.1 uncultured Selenomonadales bacterium
GCTTGAGCGAAAATCCAACCTAAGCTTTAATCGATTCCCAAAGCGTGAAAACGACAGGAGCCGTCGAGCAAAAAGGCTTTGACGCGGGAAAAAAACGAAAGGAGTAAAACGTCAGATCGTCACCGACGATATGGGTTGCCTTTTATCGGTCGTGATTCACAAAGCGAATTTACACGACACAAAAATGGGATATTGGGTAGCGGGTTTGGCGACTTTCGCCTATCCGACGTTGAAAAAGATATGCGGAGATGGCGGTTACCGTGGGACTTTCGTTTACGAAGCTCACAAATATTTTGGTTTGCAAGTAGAGATAAGTAAGAAGTTAAAGCCGCACGGCTGGCAAGTATTACCAAAGCGGTGGATAGTAGAACGAACGTTTGCTTGGCTTAATCACTCTCGGCGACTTAGCAAAGACTACGAGCTGACGGTTGCTTCTGCCGAGACCTTGATTAAGATTTCTCATATTCACACTTTGCTTAAACGTTTATGAACACTGATTCTAAAATCTCTGCCGCGACGTTCTTGCCCGACAGAAAGTCTTTGTTGTTTTCGGTTACAGAAGGCAAATTGCAACGACCGACCCGATATTTGACCGAGAAGTCGTTGGAAAGCGTTGCGAGGTCTGCCGCCAAAAAGTTAAGGTACTCCGCACCGAGCCCGTCGACGAATAAAAGCGCCGTTTCGGACGAATATTCTTCACTGACAACTTGATTGCGCGACTCTGGGGCGTAGAATCATCAACCGTTCGGCTTGAGAATTATTGGTCAAGATTTTTAACGCAAGTCGTTTGTCCGCCTGCCGAGTCCTCTCAACAAAACTTTTAGGCGGCAGAATTTTCATGAGCGATAAAACTTCCCGTCGCTCGTTGCAGAATTCGTCAAAGAATTTCTCGTTGGCAAAGGAAAAAATCAACTCGTAAATCTGGGTGACGAATTCTTCAGTCGAAGCCGATGCCTTAGCGCAACGAGCCAAGTAGCCGCTGTTTTGTAACTTGCACCAAAGCCACAATAACCATTGCTGAAAATTTTCGCGCTCGCCGAAATGTTTAAATGCAAGCGTGCTGAAAGTGTCAATCTTGAATTCTCTGCAGACCGCCAGCTTAAAACTGCCTGCCGTTGCGAGCACTTCAACAAGCCGTTGCCAATTCTCCTCGCTCCCGAAAGACCTTTTGAAGTCGGCAGGCAAGCCGTAACGGCAATGAAGCAAATCGTAGGCAGTGGCGATAACCGTCACGTCATCAAAAAATTTCTTGTCTTGCAAGTAGACGGCATTTTCGGTGTAGAAAATCGGCGAGGCATTGTACGACTTCTCCCAGCATTCCAAGTATTGTTTAAAGCCGTCGACGTGCTCGCCCGACATCTTGAGCCCCATGGATTTTTGAATTATCGTCAAAGAATAGTCGTCAACCACTTTTGCGGACGACAAGAGCAAACAGTTTTTTTGGCGCGGGTCTGTGATTTTCAGCGAAAGAAAGAAGCTTTTCAGCCTGTACATCAAAAAATAGATTCGGCGCGAATAAACTTCGCTTTTGTGCAAATTCAACAGGAGGTTTACTTCCTGAGCCGCTTGGTCGGGATTTATACGCAGAAATTCCGAAAGCGGCAGGACGCAAATCGTTTGAGTTTCCTTTTGCAAGTCATTACGTTTCCGGAATTTTTGTCTTTGTTCAGGAAAATGTTTTCTTGAATGCCCTTGTTGAAATCTACGCGGAGGAAGTCGGGGTAATCGTTGGCAAGTCCCTGCAACAGCGGATTCAAAATTTCTTCGTCGAGTCCGAACAAGATTTTCGGGCTTAAGGCTTCGCGGTCGTCGTTATCAGCAAGAAAGTCTGTCAGCGTGAAGCTGTAGAGATTTTCCGAATGCTCAGCAAATTGATAGAGGCTGTAGAGAATCACGAGCGGTTCGGGGTCTTGCCGAGCGGTTCGCGTGATTGAAACGACCGTATTGCCTTTAAGCTCGCAAATGCCCTGCCCCAGCCCCGCGCCAATCGGCGAAGCGCGGAAGAGATTCTTCAGTGCAGTCAGCGCATTTCTCTTTGTCCGCGTCTGAATATCATCGCCGAGTAATTCCATCAAGGTTTCGTTGCCGACCGGCAAATTAAATTCGACCTTCCGGACGAAGAATTTTATCAGCGCGGACTTGTACGCCGCGTTCGTCCAGAAGAATCCCAAAAGCTTGAGACTTTCCGCGCCGAGAGATTGAAGCTTGTCCAGGTTCGCGGCAAAAGCTTTCTTGTCGTCCAACAAGCCGACTTCGCGTCCCCAGTTGCTGAAGCTCACGAACATTTTGGAGCCCATGCGGTCGTTATTCCAAAAGGTTTGCGGGCTCTCGAAAAGAATCTTTATCCACTCCGCCCGCAAGCCGAAAGACTTGTGATTATCGATACCTTTGACTTCCATTCCTTCAGCGTCTCCGCCGCATTTCAAAGAATCGGCCGCCAGACATCCGCCGTGCTTATTCAAACACCGGTAGCAGTGCCGACAATTTTTAATCTGCACATCGTCAGCGGTTATCATTAAGGCACCGTGCAGACATTCTATCATACAATCGCGGCAGTTTCTACAATACGCCGTTTTGTTCAAAACTTTTTTCAGCAGGCCGAGGAATTTAATTTTTGTTTGGTCAAGAGTTGGCACGCGCAGGGAAATGATTTCTTTGTCGCCTTGAGCGTCGACGTTGAAAATTATCGACTCGCCCTCATACTGCAGGGCAAATTTATTTTTGCCGACCTCGACAAAGTCGCCGAGCACGGGCAGCCACTTCCGCCACGAATAATTGGCGTTGGCGATGACGAAATCATATCGGTCGCCTTTTCTGAAGGACTCAATCTTTTTTCGGGCAAAAGTCAAAATCCTGCCGCCCGAACGTTTCTTCCAGCCCTGGTCGTTCAAATAGTCTCGCCATTGTTTTTCCGTCGTGAAACCTTTGTCTATCGTTTGCTGAAGGATCGTTATAAACGGCATAAGTTCATCGGGATAGAAATGGTTTTGCAAGCAGTCGTTCCAAGGCGAAGACATCGGGCAGAGCTTGCAACCGACGCGCGGCAACCCGTTTCGATAGCTCTGATTGAACGGCAACTTTGCCGAGAACAGGTATAGGAAAAGTTCGGCGGTCGTCCATTGGAGGATGGGATAAAAATTCAACTGCGCGGGATGCTTACGGCTCACAGAAATTTTGTCGTAAGTCGAACGCTTTTCGCTTTCCGCGGCTCGCACACCGATAAAAGCCATTGTCCGGACATTCTTCACGTCGGCAACGGGGCAGCGTCGACGGGCGGCAATGATTTCCTTGACCTTAAAAAGCGACGGGCTTGCCTTGTGGACAGAGCAACACCAGCGAATATTTCGGGCAGGCGGCCCCATGAACTTCCACGAGTCAAGGGCGTCGAAGGGGGCGCGAGCCGTATGCCATTTCAAATTGGAAAAGAGTTTCTTCGTTTCTTCGACCGTTTTATAAGTGTCGTTCAGTTCCATTGTCGTATCGCCGAAAATGACCTCGAACGAATCGTGCGGCAACGCCCGCTGAACCAAGTCCAACATGACCGTCGAATCTTTGCCGCCGCTGAACGCCAGATAGAACAGGTCGACTTTGTTCCTGTATGCCTTGAAGGTAGCGTAAATTTCCTTGAGGGTACGTTGAATCTGCCCGTTCATCAAGTTTTCGTTTTTGGCAATCATAGCTTGAACATCAACGGGCGACAGGGACAAATTCGGCGTGACGTTCTTGAGCGCGGGCAAGTCAAACAAATTGCCGCTCTGCGTTTCGGCAACGAGCTCACCGCGGTAAAAATAGCGGCGACCTTCAGCCCAACAGAGCGGCTCTTTTGATTTCGGAAATTGCCAACCAAAGTTTTTATCCAGTCCAAGAAAATCCAATTCTTCAAAGAAGACAGGGCGAATATCTTTGTCAAACGGCGTTATTTTCGGTGTGAGATTATAACCGCCTGTCGCCGTGTCCCATTCATAAGCGTACATAAAAAAATCACCGATTTATTCGCTCAAAAGTTCAAACGCCCTGCCGCCTTCCAAAAAATTTCGGTAACTTCTTATTGCACAAGCCTTGCCCCTTAAGCCAATCGAAAATCTCCTTCTCGGAACGAAAAGGTTCTTTGCCATGCTCGGCGATTAGAATTTTCGTCAGGAAGGATTGAAAATCGTCTTCGACAAACGCCTCCGATAAGAAAATCGTCGACGAAAACTTTAGCGAGGTCGAAGGAATCTTCAATCGGTAAGGAGCGTTATCGGCAAGCGACACTACACTTTCCAACAGAAAACTGTTCCAGGACGTTTCAAGGCGAGGCAACCATTCGTAATCCTCAAAGGTCTGCGCCGCTTGCCAACCGTCATTCCGCGCAACGGCAGCCCGTATGCTTTCCACGACAGCAGAAACAATCTCGTCAGTGACGCCGATTGATTCGGGACGCATCAACCTGAATTCATCAACGCGAACAAAATCCGGACGCAAACTGTCAATTAAACACGTCCGCGCAACGTAATGAATTCCGTGTTCCGCACAAATGCCGAGGAGGTTTTCAATTTTAATTTCTTCCATGCTCGCCAAGAGGGCAAGCAAGAATTTTCTGTTGTTAATGTCCTTGATGTCCGCCGCGGAAATGTACGAGCGCGAAAAATTGAACTCGTCTCCAAACATATACTGCAGGACGCCGAAAAGCTTATTGTGGTTTTGAATATCGTTGCGGGTCATGAAGTCGGCGAAATGCTCAAAGAACAAATCGAACAAGACACGCGAATTGACAGGCGTTGAGCAATTTCGGCGGAGGAAATTTTTTATAGGCGCAAAATCTGCCTCGTTCAAGTTCAAACGTGTAGCATGAATTAACGTCCCGTCGCCGACCCGAACGACCGCAGGGCAACGAGCAATCAAAAAATCTATATTGCAATCCTTGAAGGATATAAAATGTTCCTTAATCTCTTGCGTCGAGACTTCGCCGCGCTCGGAAACGAAACTGTCGAATTCCTTGCCCATGTCAATTTCGCTCGCCTTAGTCAGATAATCCTTGCGGAGCGTATAGGGCAAGTTATGAAGCTTTATGGCGCCTTGCAGGAAGTAATGATTTGTGATTTGCGTGCCGAGGAGAAAGTCTTTAAGTGCCTTCGAAAATCTCCTTGTAAAAAATTGCCGTGCGGGCAGAGGAATCGATAAAATTTTTCACGCGTTCCATGATGTCCGACGATATGTGAACGAAGTCGGGATGAATGTACTTGCCGCGGTCGCAGAGGAATCCTACCGTGCCGATTTTCGCGTCGAGGTTACGTTGAGTGAGCGGCGTTTTCTCGTCGAAAATCTCTTGAAGATAACGCATGAACCGCGCATGAAAAGCTTCGTCGCCGATTTTATAGCCATTGGGAAATCGTTCCTTTAGAATATAGTTGCATTCGGCGGTTAAAGTTAATCTGTCGCGGTGGAAGATTTTCCCGCTATGTTTGTAAATTTTCGAGAGCTTAATCTTTAACAGTGCAGGAGAGTAGCCTTTTTCACGCGCCAAATTTATAACCGTTTCTTCGAAGAGCTTTTCTTCCAATATGTCAGGAAGGTCTTTAATCAAGTCATTTTCGTCAAGAACGGCTCTGGTAGCAAATACAAACGCATTGAGTTGCCTGTCGAAGTGAAAGACCTTGCTTGGCAATTTTGCTTTGGCGGCGAAGAACCAAAAGATTTCAGTGTCGACGATATCCAAAAAGCTCTTGGCGTCGCTAGATGTGAGGACAGTCTTTCCCTCCGTCAGCGCATGAAGGAAACAAACGACCTTCTTTGCATCGGTACCATAGCTATTGAATCTGTCGCCCGCTTTTGCTTCAAGCTGGCGAATTCTCTCGCGGGTTACACCGAATTCTCTTCCAATCTCTTCAAGAGTGTCTCCGTTGGCTCGCCGATACACAATGTCAAACTCGCGCTTGTTCTTGAACAGAGCAACGACAATCCTTTTGGCACAAGCTCTCACGTCAAAATGAAGCGCGGCAACGAAATGCTTCAGCTTATCGGCGTCAAAGTCAATCAAATCTTCGGAAAGACATTCAATCAACTCGGCAAGCGTCAAATCATTGGGCAAGGCGACTTCTAACCCGCAAGCCATAAGGAAAGGTCGTGCCCGTTTGCATTTGAGTTCATCGGGCAAATCGCGGAATAAGCTCTTCGTCTTTACAGAATCGGAGAACTTTTCAAACGCTGTGATTATCAAATCAATCTGCGGGTTATGATTCAACGCCGCATTACGCAGGAATTAATCAAGCCCTTCACTGGCAAGTCGCAATGCCTTCGCTCTCTTTTCCCGAAAGTAAAAAAAATCCTTCAACGTCGACAGCAGATTCTCCAAAGATTCTTTACCGAAATTTCTCAAGCTCAGAATTCGTTGGCGGGAAGCTTCTAGGGCGTGTTGGTAAATTAACAAAGACGTTGCAGGGGATGAGGGCGTGCATGGACGCGCGTTCGCCCACTCGAAACCTGGAAGGTTTCATAGCGGCACGAGCGACTTCGGGTAGCGCGGACATTGCGGCGGTGGTCGGTAAGACGCTCCACGCGCAGTGGTGGGTTTCTTTGCTACTTTCTTTGCCCAGACAAAGAAAGTAGATGCTAAACGACGAATCGAAGGAACGATTTCATTTACCAACAGTCCCTAAAAGCTCGGCAAGTGTTCTGTAACCACCGGAACTTAGACGATTCTGAACGCGAACATTAAAATCCATTTCAGCAATTAAAACGTCCTTATATTGTGAAGTGTTGACGACGCCGAATTCTTCGCCAAGAGAATTGTTCGTCTCATCGAGCTTATCGGGAACATCTTGCGACAGAATCCTTCTGGCAGAGTTCTGTTCTTGAAAATCAAGCAATTTCTTTATCTGCTCAACTTGCTCACGCGGCACGGAATATTCAGCGCGATAAGCAATGAAGTCTTCTCTGTTTAATTCGTCAACAAACCTCTTCCCCGATTCTTTACAGTACCTAAGAAAATCTTCATGTCCGAATAATCTTTCTTCGATAAAGTTGTTGCGTTGCAAGAATACCATCCTAACTTCTGTGTTTTTCCCATTCCTCGACGCTGGCGGCGACTGTTGGTAAAGAAAGGCGGTGCGTATGTCCGCGCGGCGGTGCGCGGATATGCGCGGTAATCACTTAACTGAATTAACCTTTCTTTGACGGCACAGACAACTTCGGGTAGCGCGAGCAACTTCAGCAACGAAGACTCGACGCATTTTTCGTGCAAGCATAAAGTATTTTTATTGCGGCATCCTTTTTAAAGGAATCAATTGTGCTTGCGGGTGCATTGTCCCGTGTGAATGCAACACCCGAATAAAATCTTCCTTTGACACTCGGTTATAGTTTCGCTTTGGTCTTCGTGCCGCTTGCCGTAGTTGTCGTTGTCATAATCGGGAATGTGCTTTTTCAGAAATAATCTGCCAATTATAACGCCAGCAAGCTCGCGCCATTTCGGCAAATTTAATAAGCAACACCAACATTTTACCATTAACCGCGACGATTTTAGCATTACGAATTAACTCTGTCAAAATAAAAAAGCGCTCGGTCTTTGGGACTAGCGCAACGTTGTATTTGCAGCAGGGCGGTCTGCGTATTGCTTTCGAGGAACTCATTCACACCTTGGAAATCCTAAACTACTGTCTTGGTTTCTATCGCATTGACGGCAAGAGGCGGGCGCGATTTTGTCGTGCTCACCAAGTCGATTTGCGTGATCACACCGGCACCGCGTCCGGTTTGTGTCGGGCATCTTTTTAGACCGAATACCCGCGACGGATTCATTTACATGCTTAATGGCGGAGCGATTGCCGCCTCCGCGGCACGGGCGTCTTCAACGACAATTACATTTGGGCGGCGTTGGTCGTGACGTTAGTCAACGTTCCGCCTCTCTAAAAATTTTGTCTATGTCGGTGTAGACTTTAAGGAAGTGATTTATGCCGCGCACATACGTCACAACTTTTTTGTGAATCGACGGGTTCCAAGAATTCAATGCCATAGCATCGTTGGCATTAAGTTTTGATTCTTTGACTGCGTTGTACATCTTGGCATTTTCGTCGTCAGAAATGAGATCGTAGATTTTCTTGCAGAGGTCTTCAAAAAAGGTTTCGTTGGACGACACTTTGGCAGGTATCATGACGGCAGTCGGCGGTTCGGGCGGCACACTTGCCCTGCTGACGGACTCCTCAATCTTTTGCAACCTGTCGCTAAGTTTTTCGCAGAGCGAATCAACCGCAAGCGTAATATCAGACTTTTGACGGGCGTCAATGCCGTGCACCGCGTCCGTCAAATTTTTTGTTGTGGTGCTTACTTCTCGACACGTTATCAGAAATTCCCGCTCAAGTGCCAAAGCGTCGCTTATCCGCTTGTCGAGTGCCGTTTTGATGTTTTCAAAATTGGCGGCTGCCGCGTCAGCGGTCTCGCGTATTTTTTCGTCGCAACTGTCGAGCCGTGTAAGGTTTTCCGTCGACTTCTTCAGCAACTCATTCAGCGTGGCGTCGGCGGAAAATTTTTTCAGATTCTGCCGTGTTGTCTCCAGCTTGTCGCATTGACTGAGCAATTCGCTGACCTTTTGCTCCAAACCCGTCATAACATCCGCAAGCCGTTTTATTTCGTCGAGATTATCGAAAGTTTTCTGCTGACTTTGTGCAAATGTGTAGCGGTACATGGCTTGCCGCGCTCCACGCAACTTTTGCAATGAGGCGTTGACTTCTTTCAAGTCGTCGTCTATCTCGTCGGCAAAATCGGCTTCGGCACTTTCCTTCGCGATGGGCAGAACGTCTGCTCTTTCTTCAAGTCGACTCAACGACTCCGATAAAGTTTGCAATCTGCCCGCCACGCGATTCATGGTTTCGTTTACAAGTTCGCTCATAAAATTTTCTCCTTAGAAGTATCAGTTGTTTACCGAAGGAATGACGATGTCGCTTTCGCCGCTCTCGCCCGTTATGCATATCAGCAATGCGTAGAAGAAATCATGAATTTTATATTGCTTATATTCCTCGCTTTGTTTGAAGTCTTTCAGGTTTATTCGTGTCTTGACTTCCGTGAAATCTTCTATGATCTTTTCCAATTCGGCGTAAAGCACACGCATTGCCGGATTGTTTAACGACAGATAACGGCTCAGCTCTTCGTCGGCACTCTCGCGCAGTCGAAAAACTGCCAATACGAATTCAAACGCTAACATGAGCAACGATTTTCTTTCGCGCTGTACTATCAACTTTATCGCGACCTCAAAATACTTTTTCAGCAGGTCTTTTGGGAAATTCTCGATGAACTTCTCGTTGCGCCAAACCGCCTTCGCCAATATCCCAATCAAAATTTTTTCGTCTAGCATACGATATGCCTCGAACAATTCTTGCTGAGCCCGCTCCGAAAAATCGCCCAGCACAAATCCCAATTCATAACGTGCCTCTTTGTCCGTGTGCGCACAATCGAAGACGTAATCCTTAATGTCCTCGGCAAAGTGCGGATTAACGTCCTTCGACGCCACGCACAAAATATTGAACGTCCTATTTTTTTCGTCACTGTGCGGCTCAAAACTTTTGTACATGCTGTACATTCGCTCCAAGCCTTCGCGCAATCCTTGCGCTACGTCGGGCGGACAGTCGGGCTGCGTCGAAGACCTACCGTTAAAATAAATCTCGTGCAAGCAGAACAATAACCCGCCGAGCAATTTATCCAGTTTATAGGTGTTGTATTGCGGCTGCGTGACCGACAAGGCATTGACTTTGAAAAAATAAATTGGCTCGCCCTTGTCCGCCAAAATATCCATCGCGTAAAGGAAATCGGTTGACGGGGCAGCAAGGGTGCCGTCCCTCCTGCGCTTGAGGGCAAAATTTAACCGTTTGACTTCCGTACTAAATTCCGCTTCGAAAATAAAATTGTTCTTGAAAAATCCTACCTTGTATTCGCGCCCGTTGTCGATGAGATTGTAATTCAGTTGCCACTCTTGCCGGCTGTTCTGAAACCAATTTGCCCCTGAGGCGTCGATTGAGAAACGCTCCATCTTATTATCGCGGACAGGCCACCCGTAAAAAAATTTGTTTTTCGGCTTAAAGATTTTGCCGACACAATAAATCACGGCGTCTTTGTCTTCAAACCGCGTTCGCGTGTATGCAACTTCCTTGGTGCCTTTTTCTTTCTGTGAATAACAATCGGGGTCTATTAAAATCTTCGGCGACGTTTCGGTCAGCTCGTAAAGTTTGGAGACGGCTTTTTCCAAAAGGTCGTCGGTGCCGCTGTCGAATTTATGTTTGTAGTGCCTCATGTCCTCCCATGTACTGGCGGGCGTAAATTTCGGATAGGGCAGGTTTTCATACGCGAAAGTTTCGACGCGCTCCCAACGAACGACCGCTTCATTGAAGCCCGCAGTTTTCTTGTCGAGTGGGACGAATTTCAGCGAATACGGGTTGTCGTCGCCGTAGGTGTACTTCATTATCAGGCGGCATTCGGCGTCGTCTTTGAGCGGAAAATTTTTGTGTTCGATAACTGCCTCGTAGAAAGTCTTTTCGTTGCTGTCGGACATGTGCAGATTGAAGCGATATTTTTTCTGCCCCTTCGGCAAAGTGAAATGCCTGTCGCCGGGAATCGGGATAAGCATTTCCGTTTCGCTACCGTATTCGAAGCTGCTGTTCTTGACCAAGTCGAAAGTGCCGTAAAGTCGTTTGATAGCCAAGTCGGGCAGACAGTCGCGCCAAAGAGGGACGTTCGTGCGGAGTTTAAGCGACTCGAAGTAATCTACGCCGCCGAGCAAAAATTCTTCCGAGCAGTCGATAAGGTCGAAGCCCAAATCTGCGCAATCCAATTCGCTGCTCAGAGGCATCAGCCAAATCTTCCCTGCGCCCAAGTGTTGCCTGTTTGCGGTCATGTATTGTGCAAAGGCGTTCTTTATCGGCAAGCGGGCATTTTTCAGCTTGCTCACGTCGGCAGTGAAATCTTTCAGGGAGCCGTCGCGCCCGACGCAGTTCAAGTTTTCCGCGAGGTAAATGAAATCTTTGACGCTCATCACCGATAAAAATTTTCGGGCGTCGGTGCTCAAGTTCAGCACGTCAAATATATTCAAGTCAATGGCGCGGGCGGGGCGGTGTTCCCAAACTATGCCCTTTTGTTCGGGAATGTCTTGCGCGACAAGTTCGTCGTGCCGACTTTTTATGGGCGTGATGCTGAAGCCTTCGGGCGTCCTGTCCAAAATCAAAATCGAGTCGCCGGCGTTGAATTCCCGCGCGAAGTGTTCTTTCTGCGCGTAGGTGAAAATCGCTGCTAAACTTTTCGGAACTGCACCGACGCGGTGATAGTGAAGTTTCACCGTCCGTTTCAAGTCCGCCAATCTGAACTCGCTGTAAACGTCAGGGAAGACCAAGACGACTTTATCGGTGTGCAGGAAATTGTTCAGGCTTGCCGTCAACAACCTCAGCGGCTCGGCATTTTTTTCAGACGATATGACGCCGGCAAAGGTGAGATAAGTTACGTCGTCGCTTACAAGCAAGGCTCGCGACAGAAAGCAATCAGAGACGAATGCCCTTTCCCGTTCTCTCAGCTCTTGGAACATAAGCAAGCCCTGCGAAATTATTCGTTGCCCGTTAAAACAAATTTCAGGGCGCAGTGTGAATAAGTCGACGGTCGCCGAAGACCCTTCGAGGCGTTGAATTTCCGTCGGCAACTTGAAGCGCAAAAAATCCTCGCCGATTAAATTTTGCAAGCTCCTCCTCAGCACCCACGAAAAATTTTCTGCGGTCAGATATTGTCTTACGCATTGCGACTCGTCCGACAATATGACTTGCAGGTCGGCGAACTCCATGCATAACGTCTTTTCGTCGTATCGAACGACGATTTCTTTGTCGAGCGGCGTTATCCGCAGAATCTTTTTGGCGGCGGGATTGACCGCGAATATTTCCGCCCCGCCGAATTCCAACGCGTAC
Source organism: uncultured Selenomonadales bacterium (assembly GCA_946407095.1). Classification (GTDB taxonomy): domain Bacteria; phylum Bacillota; class Negativicutes; order Selenomonadales; family Selenomonadaceae; genus Quinella. Next base: position 11,907 of record CAMJMR010000007.1, read on the forward strand.
TGCTGATTGCGGTTGAAGTCGCGGTCGTAAATTATCGGCAACTGAAGGAAGTCGAAACGCTTGCCCGCAAACAGAATCAGAAAAATTTTCGCTAACGAGCACAGCCGCCGACCTATGTGCCGGCAGTCGTCTTGGAGAATCTCATCCACCTTTTGCAAATCGTTCCAAGCGCGCCATACGGCATTATACGAGCGGTCTTCCAGCAAGGTGTTGTTCGGCGGCGGGTTGTCCCAAGGCAAAATTTCCGACGTCTCGGGGTCGTGGCGAAAGCGGCGGAGCTTGTCCAGAAAAATTTCTTCGTCCGCGTTTTGCAACTTGCCGGGCAGGAAAGAGTTCTTCAGAAAAATCGCGTCTTCCAATCGGCGCGCCAGTTCCTTGAGCAAACGATTTTCACCCGTGTCGAGACTCAAGCGACGGCGCACTGCCATTACCGATTTCGTGCCCGACAATTTTTCACGGACGGTGCGCCCCGACCGCTTGCTGAGCCAAGCTATGCTTTTGCCGTTGAACTTGTTTGCCTTGTGAAGCGGCGTCAGAACATTTTCCTGCAATATGCGGCGGCGCATGTTTTCGACGATGTGATCGAAAACCTTCGACACAGTCCGCACTGCCGGATTGAGGTAATCCCTCGGCGCGGCGGAGGCTCCTGACCAATTCGCAAGCAGGGCATCGAACGTCACGTAACCGCTGTCCAAGACGTCGAGTTCGCGCAGCGCGGCAAAGCCATTTCGCACCATGAATAGAATTTCTGCCGCCCGCCTCTGCACGTCGTCGCCCTTGAAGTCAGCGCAAAATTCTTCGTAATTTCCGATTTTAATCATTGGCGTTATCCTGTGCGGCGTCGTCCGGCTTTTCCGAGTCGGGGGCGCCGATTATATCTTTGTCGTCGACGTATTCGGCACTGCTCCACATGAATTGCCCGTAGCCCATTTTCTCGGCGCGGTCGAAGTCTTCGTTCAGATTGAAATCTTCTTCCAACAAAATGGCGCGAATTTTTTTCAGGCACTCTTTGTGCACATTGGTTTCTATGCCGCGCAATTTCGGCATGACCTTCTGAACAAGCTGATCTTCCATTGCGGTTTTTACGGCGGCTTTCAATTTGTCCGTGTCGTCGTCCTCAGACTCAGCCAAGGCCGCCGTGACTTCAGGATAATTTATCGTGTAAAACTCTACGGACTGCCAGACGCGGTGACCGAGTGCCCGCCCCGACGACGCCAGCGCGTCATTGATTTTTTGGAACACTTCGTCGCGGTAGCGCGTCAAAATTTTCTCCTGCTTGTTGCTCAAGGTAATTTCCTTTTTGACCCACTGCTCATCCCATATGCGGCAGTCAAGCATTTCAATGCGCTTGTCCTTCGCAAATTCGTCTATCTTGCCGAGCTTTGCGCGCCCGAACAAATTTCTTGGACGCGGGAAATTTATGACCAAGCCGCGGTCCAAAACTTTGTCCGACAGAGACTTTGTAGTTTCGTCTTGATTCATAGTGCCCGCCCATAAAACATTTCGCGTAAGCTTCAAGTGGTAAGGCTCTATGCCCGCGCCAATGTTGATTTCGACGAATTCGTTGTCGCTTATGCGTCGCGCCTCCAATTTGCTCAAAAACTCCGCGAAATAATGTTCCACGTGCGCCAAGTTCATTTCATCGAGCAAAACGATATTCAAGCTCCTGTCCATGCCGTCCTTGCCGCTACTGCATTGCGCCAGAAACCTAAGGAGCGGCTGCGCGTCAAATTTGTTGTCTATCGAGTTGAAGAAGCCGAGTATACTCTCTTGGCTGTCCCAATTCGGTTGTACGGACGCGGAAATAAAATTCAGACCACCGAATTTGGCATAAAGTTGCGGCAAAGCGGATTTGCCCGTGCCGCTCACGCCCGCTAGCACCGTTATCGTCGACCAGTCGGCGATTTTCAAAGCCGTGTGGAAGGCGTAAAAAATTCGGCGCGGAAACTTAAAGCCGTAGTTGTAGCAGTTCCTGCCGACGTTTTCGAGCCAATCCATTTCATTGACGAGCGGCACGCTATCGGCCTCGGCAGTGGCGGGCGCGTTGACTCCGGGCAATTTTGTTTCGATGCTTTTGATTCGCTCCTCGCGTTCCGCCAAGCGTCCTTCGTCGGCCTGCAGGCGTTTTATCTTGTCGCGCAGATTTTCATTCTCGGTCTTCAGCTCCTCGAGGCCGAAATTTTGAATACTGATTTTATTTTCGGCGATGTTAAGTTTCATATCCAATTCCGCGGCGCGGGCGGCACTTTCGCGGAGCGTTATGTTGGTCTTACGCAAATTGTCGCGCTCAAGCGTCAATCTGTCGCATTCGTCTTTTTTGTATTGGAGTTCGTCGACGACGCTTGCCGGAGGGCACGAAAGAATTTGGTCTTTGAGCCGCTTGTTTTCGCTGCGCAAGTCGTCAAGTTCTTTGTTCATGACTTCAAAGGGGTTATCGCCGAAGGTGTCTTGGACGGCCTTGAAGTGCTCATTGTCTCGCCGCAGGTCGTCCATCTTGCTCACAAGTTGCTCGTAAGAAACGTCCTTTGCGGTCAGCAGTTCGCCGTAACGCTTTTCGACTGCCGCGTCAAGATTTTCCCGTAAAGCGTCAAGATTTTCCTGCAATTCGTCCAAACTTTTTTCGCGAATCGACAGACGACGTTTCTCGCGCTTCAAATCCTTATCGAGCAAATCTTGTGCCGCTTCCCGTTGCTCAACGAGTTTTTCGCGCTCCTCAATGTCAGCCAAGCGTTTCTTTTCGTCGTCTGTCAAATCTTGTATGAGCGCGAGCCGTTCCCGTTCAAAGGCGTCTTTCAAGGTCGCCGTCGCTTTGCGGAATTCTTCAATGTAATGTTGCTCTTCGTTTTGGAATTGCTCAACCATAGCCGCGCCGTGTTGTTGTCTTTGCGCAGCAAGCTGAGCCGATAATTCATCAAGCATTGCCCGTTGTCGGTCTAAAATATCCTTTTCGGCTTGATTCTTTTTGGCGGTAAGTTCGTTTTCTAGCGAAAGTTCCCGTTCCTTCAATGTCGACTCGCGTTCAAGCAATGCGGCTTCCCATTTGTCCAGCGCGGCGGATTTTTCGGCGTGTCGTTCAGAGTTAGCTTGAAATTCCTTTTCGAGTTTGGCAAGGCGCTCGCTGTGATCCTGTTCCAGTTTTTGCGCGGACACCCGCAAAGTCTTTTCCAGCTCGTCGAGTTCCAGGCGACGGATTTGGAAAATTTTCTCTGCCGCCTCCAAGCTTTTTAACTTGCTTTCGCATTCGTCGATAAATTTTTGCCGCCCAAGCAACTCGGATTCGCGTTCGTCAAGACGCGCTGATTTATCCTCCAGCCTTTTGACGATGCCAGCCGTTTGCTCGGCGATAGTTTCTTCCAATTCGCTCAGGTGTTCTTCCCAACTTTGTACCAACTCTTCGGGAACAGTTTTTGCATTGTCGTCCATTAAAATTCCTCCAAAAACTTTATAGCGTCGAATGCGTTATCGCGGAGTCGCCCCAATTTTTCTGCCGTCAAAATCAAATTCAATTCGGTATTGTTCGCGTGTTGCCGCAAGGCTATGATTTCGCCCGTGTCGTCCAAAAATTTTTTGACTCTGCCCTTGTCGGTCAGCAATTCTTTCGGCAGCGCGCTCATTAACACCAAGGTATATGCCCCCAGCGACGCGTTTTGCCCGTCCGCCGCCCGCTTGAACATCTCTTGCGAGACCGACTTAAGCGACTTGGGCAATGTGGCTCCCGTCAATTCTTCTAGCTCCGGCAATGCCGCCGCGAGTTTTTTTGTTCGGACGGAAAAATTATTAGCTTTGCCGCGAATATAATTTTCAAGGCAACGGTAAAGATAATTCACAAATTCCATAGGTGGCGGCATCATGTCGCCCCTGTAGTAAGGCGAGAGTCGAATCAAGTCGTTGCGCAGGTTGTCGCCCGCCTCGTAGTAAATCTTGCTGCCCAAAATTTTTTTCAGTGCGACGACGGCATTAAGTCTTTCCTGCGAAGTGTCGTCGCCCCGTGCCGAAGTCTTGCCTTGAGCGTCGTTCTGCCGATAGTCGGGGAGCAGCAGGCCGATAAATTTTTTCACGTCGCGGGCAACCGACAAATAATTGGCCGGCAAATTTTGTTCTTCCTCCGAGCCGTGACGAAAACTTTTCCCGCGATACAACGCGTTGAAAATCTCGAACAGCTGGGGCATTTTCTGCACCGTCTCGGCGAAGGGTGCCCTGCCGTTTTCTGCGCCGCTGACTATCGCTAAAGGCAAAACGAAATTCAAACTTGGTGCGCCGCTTTGCCTGTACTGCTCGAAGCTCATGCGGCTGAGGTGCGACAAGAGCGCAGTATTTTCCCCGACGGTCAAGTTAATCTTGTGCGCAAAGGTCAAAAGCGTCCGGCAGTTTTCGGCGGTCGTTTGGGCGTATAAAATTTTTTCGCGTTCCTCCGACAAAGGATATTTCAGCAGGTAATAATTCAAGGCATGTTCAACGGCGGCATTCAGGCGATTGAAATTATCTTTGGCGCGCGCAAGATTTATGCGCGTGGTGTCGGGGTCGGTCTCCGTCAAAAAATCTTCCAGCGCGTTCAGATTTTCCCTGACGTGGTAGTATTCGTCACGTGAGGAACTCTTTTGCGACGATGTCTCGGTCTTAAACGTCGTCGCCCGCTCAAACAGACTTTCAACGTAGTCACCGTGATTTTTCATAAAGTATTGAACCAGCGCACCGCTTATCATGGCTGTTCCGTCCGAAACAATCGGGTGTTCGACGAGCCCGCGCTGAAGGGCGCATTTAACATGCAGGAATACGCGACTGCCCCGTTGACTTATGCTCATTGCGTAGCCGTCGGCGAGCCGAATTTTCCGGTTGTTTGTGCGATTGTGTTCGTGAATGATTTTCTTCACGTCGTGCACGTAGACAGGGCGGTTAAGTATATTTTCTTTGGGCACTTTTTTAAAAGAGCCCTTGCGAGTCTCAGCACTGCCAATGTCCCCGACTGTCATAATCAACTTTTTGCCGTCAAAGAAGCCGTCATACTCCGAATTAAAATCTTGGAGAATCGGCGCAAGCAAAAGCCCCGTGTCGGGCAACGTCAGCACACGAATTGCTTTTTCATCGACGTTTTCGGATTGCGCGGTATTGTTCAAGTAATCTTTGCCCGCGTCGGTCAGGACGTTGTTGTCGTTTACGAATCCGCGCCGATACAGGGTCAAGCATACGGCTTGCACGAAATCCTTTTTCAGACAACTGCACTCGGAAATTTCCTCGACGCTTTTGCCGAATAGCCCCATAAGCCGCAAGACGGTTTCCTCGAAAATGTTCAGCGATTCAGGTTGCGCCACCGCTATCGGTAGGCATACATCATGGCAACGACATTCCAGAAAAAAATCCTCCTCGTGAATCAGCGGAAGCCCTGGAAATTTTTCCGCGTAACTGTCTTTGCCGAATAAGCTTATGATTTTGACTCCGTCACGCATTTTCTATCGCTCCCTTAGCGGCACACAGTTCGTAGAAATTTTTCAATTCGGGCACAAAAATTTTCGCGAGCCTTGCGCCTTGTTCGCCACAAAATAAATCGGCGTCGCCGACTACAACCAGCAAACGCTTTTGGCGGCTGAGCGCGACGCAAAGTCTGTTCTTGGAAGTCAGGAAGCCATAATGGGAGCGACCGACTTTTTCTTTCAGCTGAAGGAAAGCGGCCTTTTCGTTCTCGTCGGCGAAAGAATCTTCGTCGCGCTCAAGATAATTCAAATCGACCCCGCCCAGATTTATGCCTGTGCGCACCACCGATAAAAAAATTACGTCGAACTCCATGCCCTGAAAGGCGTCGACCGTGCCGACACTTATTTCCTCGTCAAGCCCGCACGCCTGCAAGCGCCTGCGAATATTTTCGACCTGCGAGCGGTAAAAGCTGATAACGCCGATGCTGCATTTTTCGTCGGTCATTTGTTCGCGGTATCGCTTTATGCGCTCGACAATCAATTCGGCCTCGCAAGGGCGGCAAGGGCTGGCGTTTATTCGCGTCATCTTTCCGCGCCTGCCAGGCATGTTAATCCAAAGCATCGGGTTCGGCTCAAAGTTTTGCCGGAAATTCTCTGCACCCAGCGGAGAATCAAATTTTTCTTTCGGGTTATTAACCTCGTAGAAATTTTGGCTCACGAAGTTGCCAAGGTCGGGGTGCATTCTGTACTGTGCATTCAGCGTGATAAAACGGTCAATGTTGTCTTGTTCCTTCAGCCTTTGGGCGCGCCGCAACAGATGTTCAAACATTGACTCCTTCACATTCAACGGGTTAATTTCCGTGCCTTCCTCGTTCAGCCGCTCGAAAATTTCTTCGTCGTACATGTGCGGCAACTGCCTATGATCGCCGACCATGATAATGCGGGTCTTCGCCTGCGATAGTGGAATCATCAAATCGCCCGGGTTGACGCGAGCGGCCTCGTCAACAATGACTGTGTCGTATTCCGGCTGCTTGCCTTTGATGCGTATTATTTCTTTTCTGTCGCTTTGTTGCGCGGTCGCGGCGAAGGCGAACACGTAATCTTTCAGGGCATTGCGGATAACGTCGGGATTATTTTCCAACTCGTTCAGAAGATTGTACAGGACGGTATCGACGCCTTCGGAAGGCTTCGCGAGGAAATTTTTTACCCTGACATGTAAATCGACCAGCTCGGGCGACACATTTTGTTCGCGATAATTGGGTTTTGGTATGCAACGTTTCAGCAACGCGTTTTTGCTTTCGCGCAAAGCCGCAAGCAGATCCTCTGACGGATCTTCGTCGAAACAATTTGCGGCGGCTTTTAATGTGTCGAGAATTTTTTTGTTGGCGGGCTCGGCGGCATCGAGTTTACTTTCGAGACGGTAAAGCAACATGTCGGCGGCTTCGGCTCCGTCGTCGGCAAAACTTTCTTTTTTCGTCCTCAGGCGGCGAATCAACGTAACCAAGTCGTCTTGAATCTGCGCGGTGGGCGCGAGATTGAATTTCTTCGACAAGGTATCAATTTCGGTCAGCAAATCCTTATCTGTGACGAGCAAGCGGGCTTTATCCAGAAATGCGACGGCGTTGTCGTCAGTCGGGTTGACTGCGTAGAAATTGAACGTCTGCTCCAACTCGATAAGGTTGGCACTTTCGCGCAGTTCCGGATTTTTCTCCCGAATCCTATTTGCCAGCTCAATGCACCACTCCTCGACGGTGTCGTCCAAATTTTTTTCGTCGCCGCGGCGAGTGCCGAATTTGACGGTCGGGATGGAATTTATCTTTACACGGCGGATGACATTTTTAACGGCGTCGTGCTGCAGGCTCGTAATCAAGACTTGTCCGCGTTGAATTTCCTTTTTGTCGGCGAGTTCGTTCAGACGCTCCAAAATGGCGGTGATAACCGTCGTTTTGCCGGTGCCGGGCGGCCCTTGGATTATCGCGATGTCGGGCGTGTTCAGCGCGATTTTTATGGCGGCCTCCTGATTGGCTGTGGCGGCGTTCTTGCTGAAAATTTTTGCCCTGACGGTTTCAGTCAAAGCGGGCACCTTTCTTTTGGCGGTCTTGGCAGTGAGGAAGCCACCTAGCTGCGTATGAACGTCTTCGCCGCCGCCGATTATCAAGCCCAAATGCGGATTGGCGGACGTGCCATTTTCGATTCGTTCACGGGCATTTTTGCGACGAAAAATCTGTATTTGACCGCCGACGTCGTCGAAGAACAGGCACCCGCTCAGCGCACGCAGCTCGGTATCTTTCAGCGGCTTTAAAGTCAGCGTGTGTGTTCCTTTATTGATTTTGACAATTTCGTAGCGGCCGAATTGAGAATTGTCGACGACATCTTGTGCCTTGGTTTCCATCAGTTGAAAAACGTATTCCTGATAGTCGCTCCAAGACATTTCGGGATTCGCGATAAAAACGGGCGGCTCCGCGGCGGTGCGCAGATAGTCGCCCTTTTTGAGGAAGTCCAGCGCGTTCAATGATTCAGGCTTGACGGTCAAAACAATTTCGCCGCTGCCGGTTTCGGCGGAGATTTGAATTTGTGGTTCATACTCAATGACATTTATCCTGCGACTTTGTTTGATAAGAAACTCGCCCTCTTTGTCGGCGTACATCTTCCAGAGATTGACGTAAGTATTTTCGCGGCTCATCAGATTTTTGACGAGCTCGGAAGAATATTTCTTTTCGGAGGTAAAAGTCAGCCTGCCGCAAGCCAGTTGCATACAAGGCAGGTTTCTGCGGTTGAAGGTTATCCTTTGCGCGACAGCCAAAACCTGCGCGGTAGCGGGGTCTTCATACAAGCCGACTGTGACGACGAAACTTTTGCCGAACAGTTCCAAAGATTTTTTCGGCGGGCTTTGGAAAATATCGGCGGAAAATTTTTGCACGGCAATTTTTTCGGACTCCGTGTCGGGCGATTCCGGCTCAGGATTCGGTTTGGCGTCGGGCGCGGGCTGTTCCGCCTCCTCGGCGTTCGTGTAATGCGCGACAGCCCGAACGCAAGCGAATAATTTTTTATCTGAGCCTAAAAAGTCTTGCAAGTAAAATTTGTCGGGCATTTGCTCCAATTCGGCTTCGATTTGGTCGGCGCTCGCACCACGGATTAATTTTCTTGCGGCAAGCCGATTCAAAATGTCGTCGCCGACTATAACCGACAGGTCGCCCAAATTGATTATCGCCGAGAAAAAAATTGCGTACAACCGAAAAACGGACGACTCGCCGCCCTGCATGGGTATGACTTGCGTCAGATTGACGAAGCCGCGCTGAAAGCGCTCTCGCAGAAATTTATCTTGCCCGTCGTTGTCGACCGTGAATTCAAAAATTTGCTCTTGCCGAATAAATCTGAACGTCCCGTTGTCCGCCAGTTCTATGCGCCCGCTCCCGTATTTTACATTTTGGTCGCGCACGAGCCGACAACCTAGATTCGGCAACACATAATCGGGATTGGTGCGCAGCTCCGTCAAGTCTAAGTACTTAGCCATTTCGCTCCCCCTCAATCAAAACGCGTCGCCCGTTTTTATTGTGGCACATTATCGAGAAAAATTTTTGCTCTGCCCAAAAGCTGCCGTAACTTTTGAAGGAATATCCACTCGCCCCGTCCGCGTAGCTGAAACTGTAATCGGCGTTGTCGGCGTGAATCAAAATCTTATCGTTGACGAATTTCAGGTTGAAGGCGACATTTTCCAATTCGCGGCAGGCAAATCCATTCAGAAGGCGCAAGGGTACCAAAATGTTTTCGTCGCCTAATTCGTGCGTGAACTGCCACACCTTTGCCAATTTTTGGTCGTCCTCGTCCAGCAGATAGGACTTCAAGCGCACGGCGGGAATTTCCGTGCCGTCGAAGGGGCACTGGAAAAATTTTTCGGACGCGTCGGCGAAGTAATCAAGCCCGCAACTTTCAGCGCGCACGACGTTATCGAAGGCATATGCCGTTTCATGAGCCCATTGAATCATCGTCGGGCGGAATATGGGATTTTGGCACGCGTCGCTTGAAAATATCTGTTGAAACAACTCGCGCAAGCCGTCGCTCAAAATCATTTTGTCCGAAATGAAAAGATACCTGCGCCCGTCGTTCGAATCGTCGTCGCTGTCGAGAATCCAAGCGAACTCTCCGCAATTTAATGCCGCGTCGGCGTCATCGGGGGCATCGCATTCGTCGAGGGCATTTTGGAACGCCTGCCCGTCGAAGGGATGCCGACCAAACATCGTATTGAACAGCGCGACAGCGAACGAGAAACAATCCGAATAAAAAGTTGACTTGACGCCTGCGCCGCCGCACACAAATTCAGGGGCTCCGAAGCTGGGCGTATAAACGTAAAAGCCTCTGGGAATCGATTCGCTGTAAGTGAGATTGTCGGCGTCTATCAGCCAAACGTGGTCATAATTCAAATCCGAGGAAATGAAAACATTTTTATCGGAGAAGTCGCAATAGACCAGCCCGCTCGTGTGCAAGCGCACCAAAATGGCGGCCGCCTTCATGTAAGCCATCAACCGGCGACGCAACCCGCCCGTCTGCATGTAAGCGTAGATTTTGGCACGACGTTTCGGCGTGTACTCCGGCTTGCTTTTGAAAAAGTTCAGGAGCTTTTGATTAACGTCGGGCGCCTCTCCCTGCAAGGCGTCTTCGTAATGTTGCTTGCCCGTCGCGAAGGCCTTTTGAAATTCGGTCATGCTGTTGAGCAGCGTCATAACGTAACCTTCGACGCCCTTCAACGCGACTTGCGGCAGAGTGATTTGCAACCCGTTAGGAATCGGCAAGATGCGCAGGTCAAGATATTTTTCGTTGTTGCGGTCATCTGTAAGGACTTCCTGCGTGTCGAAGTCGCGAATAATTTTCAGCGCAAGATCAGCCTCAGTCGTGCGGATAACGACACCTTGCCCGCCAGCCATCATTGGCGCTGAAAAATCAACCGTGTAGACGTGCCCGAAAGTGTCTTCGTAATGTTTTTGTTCGTAAATATCAACAGCCGCCATGAATTCTCACCTCCGAGCGTCAGGCAAGACAAAGGCCAAAGTCTTATCGTCGTGCGACTTCCACTTCGTCAACATACATTCCGCATCAGCCAAAATCGCTTGGCGAGAGCGCGCGACGTTTTCCGCGGCGAAGTCGCGGGTAAACTTTTCCGCCTTGTTCTCCCCGAGCGAGACGCCGTCGGTGCAGACTATCGCCCCGCCAAAAGTGTCGTAAGGCAACTCCAAAAACTGCCAGTCGTCGACGTGAAAATCTTCGGTCAGACAGTCGGTCTCATTGAAGAATCGGTTTTCCTTCGTGTCGAACAAGCACGAAAATTTTTCGTCGGAGAGAATCCCGATAAAGCCGTCGCCGAGCCGTGCCGCAAAAATCTGCGCGGGCGTCAGCAAAAAAATTAAGCACGTACAACAGCAGTCCTCGACAGGAAAATTTTGGAATTCAAGCGACGCGAGTCGGCGCGCATGAACTTCGGCGACGAATTGTTTTAAGTCCTCCGCGTCGCGAACGATGCCTTCGCGCCCGATAAAAACTGCGCGAGTTGCGAAAGTCAAAGCCGCCGAGCCTTCAGCGGATAAAGATTTGCTGCCCAGCCCGTCGGAGACCGCGACAAGGTAGGCGGCGTCTGCTTGTTCGCAAATGAAGCTGTCCTGATTTTTCGCGTGGCTGCTCCCTTTTATTGAAATACCGCCTATAGTCACGATTTGCCTCCCTCAGCCCGCCAACACCTTGAACGCAGTACACATATCCTCGGCGAAGAAAAAATTCTTGCTCAAGGATTGCAATCGAACAGTCGCCGCGTCATAACCCGCCGCCACAACCGCGAACCTGTTGCCGAGAGCGACCGCCGCGTCTTTGAGCTTCCTTTTATCCGCGCCTTCAAAATGGCCGTCGGTGATTAAAATGACAGCCTCGTTGTCTTCGCGTTCTGCCAAAAATTGGCGCAAGACTTCGGTGTCGGCAATGCCTTTGGTCGGTATCTTCGCGTCGTCTTCAAGCTCACAAAGTTCCTCGTTCCACGTATAAAAGACGAATTCCGCTTTTGCCCAAGACATGAACGCCAAATTCAGCGCGGTGTTGCCTAAATATCTGAGCATGTGAAATTTGCCCGACTCGCAAAAACTGCCGGAGGCGTCAAAAATCACGTGCAAGCGTTCAATGCCGACCATCTTAAAAATCGCTCCAAGGGTCTTGGTTGTTGTTGACAGATTTCGACGAACGCGACCTGCCCGTTCCAGTCGACGCTTTTCGCGTGCCCTGCAAAATTTTCGGGCGCTCCTTGTTCTCAAAAGGACTGTCAGGCAACTCATCAAAAATATCGGGGTTTTTCTGACTGGCGCGCTCGGTGACGATACGCGACAAGAATTCAAATCTTTTGACTATGTCGTCGGCGTCGTCGGAGACCAAGAAATTTTTTTCCGTGCTCGCGAAGTCCGTCAAAACTTTTTTCGCGCTGGCTCTATTAACGCCTACAGCCACGGAGAATCTTTGAGATTTGGACGATTTGCCTTCGCCGATAAATCTTCTGAAGGGCTCTTGCCAGCTGCCGTTGGGTTCGCCGTCCGAAACCAGAATCACGGCTGGCTTGTACCATCTGCGCGGCGTCGAATCCGGATTTTCCAAAATGCCCTTTGCCCTGTCGAGTGCTTTGCCCAAATAGGTCATCCCGCCCGTATGCAATGGATTAAAATTCTTGAGGAAAATTTTCGGGTCTTCGTTAATCGCGCCGATAATTTGTTCCTCGTCGTCGAACGCGATAACCGTAACTCTGATGAATTTTTCCAGCCGCTCCAGCTTGTCGAATTCCTTCATCATGAGGACGACAGCTTCGTTCAGCTTGTCAATTTTTATCGCCGAGCCCAAAGACTCACTCATGCTGCCGCTCGTGTCCAGCAACAAAATCACCGGCAAAGCGCGAATTTCGTCATCCTGATATTCAGTGTTGTCCATTGCCATAAAAAAACCCTCCTCAATCGAATGTGAGCCCTTGCCGCTGTGCCCATTGGCGCGCCCGTGAACATTTGTTCTCTTCCGTCGCCAAAGCAAGCTTTACGTCGGATTTTATCGCAACGCACTCTTTGGCACGCTTAATAAATTTTTGTTCGACGTCGTGTGCCAAGTCGGAGTGCCTGCGCGTCGCCTCTGAAACGGTTACTGCTTTCGGGTCGTCGATTTGAAAAATCTTTCCGTACAAGGCAAAATCCGGCAACGCGTTGGCGAGTGCTTTTTTTAACTCTGCTGCCTTAGCGTCGCAAATGGCCTCCACGCGCCGAATGTCCGCCAAATTTTCTTCAGACTTTGCCCATGCCGCCATCTTTTTCCGCTCCGTCGAGGTTAATTTCTAACTTATCATTCGTGCCCTTAGTGACGGCTTCAATTTCCGTTCCGTAATTCTTCAGCACCTTGATATCGTCACGACTGGCATCCTTCATTGCGGAAATTTGTACGTTCAAATCGGCTTCGGTCTTTTCGGGGTAAACTTTCTTGAGCGCCTCGAATACCATGGTTTCAATCAGGCGCGCCGTGTTGTCGTCCAGCCGACCTTGCAGATAGCTGCGGAACAGCGATAAATCGTAGCCCTTCGCGCTGAATTCTTCCAGCAAGCTGTTCAGCTCCGCGCCGTTGAGCCGACTCCTGCCGACTTCTATCAAAAACTCCACGGGGATTTTCAAGCCGAATTTCGATTCAAGCCCTTCGTTCAGAGCCGTGAGACCGAGCCCCATGTAAGTCAGGCGATGCGCTTCGATTTTGTCACGGTCTATTTCGGCAGTTGGAATTTTGCCTTTCAAGTAATTGTGATACGCGGCGAACGAGTCGAAATCCTCGCGCTTCTGCCAGTCGTCGTGTTTTTCGGCTTCCTCAACGCGGTAACCGACTTCCTCCACGGTGTCTTCGGGTTCGATAACTTCATTTTTTTTCGAGAGCCACTCGACGACTTTGGAGATTGCCGCGATAATCAAGTTGGTCACCACTTGCCCGACAATCGTACCCAGCGGCCCCGCGACGATGGAGCCCACGCCAGAAAAAAGACTTTTCGCGGCGGAAGCGACTTTGCCAAGGAAGCCGCCCGCGCCGCTCAGCGAAGTGAAAACCGAGGTCGCGGCCTTGAAGGCGGTTTTGGCAAAGGAAACGACGGGGGACGCAATGGCCGATGCAATTTTGGCAACGCCACTGGCAATGCCCCCGAAAAAACTTAAAAGACCCATTAAACATTCCTCCTCGTCGGCAGTCTGCAAAATTCTTGCGAATGAGCTTGATAGATGAAATTTTGAACCACCTTAGTCCAATCGGCGGTGCTTGAAGAATTTTCAAGCTGACCGAGCAATTGCAGTATCTCACTGCGAAAAACTTCCGGCTTGCTGATATAATCTCTCAGGCGCAGTTCTATATACCGCGTTACAAAATCTTTATCGAACTTTTGGCAAATATCATGCATTCCCTCCGCGATTTCAAAGTGACGGTCGTCAACGTTGTGCGGCGTCACGTCCGAGAGGATTTCAGTTATGCGCGCAGTCAGTTCATTCAGCCAACCGTAGCTTTGTTGATTCAGCCACAGGAATTTTTCGGCATCGGCGACGCTCAATTTGTTTGCGGGAATTTTGTCCAGACCGGGGACGATGCCGCTTCGCGCGATTTCCGGCAACGAGTAATAGTTCAAGGAACGTCGGCGAATTTCCTGTTCGTCAATGTCGTTGGCGTCGGTCGAGCTACGCTTGAAGACTTGGACTTGAATTGCTTTGTCCCACCCCTGCGAAAAAACTACGGCGCGCCCCGGTTGCAGGTTGGATAGGAAATTTTTCTGTTCGTCGGTCAGGGAAATGGTATTGCCGATTGCGTCCTTGTCGTCCTTGGCAAAGAGCTTGTGGACGATTTTTGTGCTGGTATTCTTCAACACTTCGGGCGTCATCTTGTCGGGGATTTGGTCGGCGATAATCAGGCTCTCGCCGTATTTGCGAACCTCGGCAAGCATATCCGAAAAGACTTCGACGCCCTTTTTGCGATTGCGATTGTCGCCAGGCACGTATTTGCTCAAAAGTCGGTGCGCCTCTTCAATCAAGGTGATGTGGCGGAAATGTTTATCTTGCCTTTTGACTAGCTTGACGGCTTGCAAGAGATTGGTCAGCAGGAGCCCCATAAGCAAAGATTTTTCGGCGCTGCTTTTGATTTCTTCGAGTTCAATGACGACTTGGCGGCGGACGAGGTCGGCAAAATTTATCGAACGCGGCGTATTAAGCATTTGTCCTTTCGCGCCTACCATAAGGCTTTCGATACGCGCATTTATCGAGCCGAGGTATTCGTCGCGCAGGCGGTCGTCGAAGCCCTGACTTAAGATGACGGATTTGACTGCGGCTTTGAAGTCGCTCAAGGTGGGGAAGGCGTAAACCCCGTCGGTGAAGGGCGCGGCGTCCGATTTGTTTTGCCAGGTGCTGTTGGCGACATTCCAGCCTTTGTTGCGGTAGGCACGATAAATGGCGGTCTCCAAGATTTGCGGGATAGCGGCCTCCATTTCAAATGAAGCCTCGAAAGTCGCGGTCAGCATATCGGCGCGGGCAGAAATTTCTTCGCCTGGGAAGAGTTCGAAGGGATTCATGAAGAATGGCGCGACGCTTTGCTTGCCGGGCGTGAAGTAGACAATTTCCCCGCACTTAGAGAAATCACCCGCTTGAATGGCGCGATATTCGGTTTTGGCAGGCTCTATCACAAGGAACGGCAAATCGCAACCCAGCAGGATATTTTGGCAAGTGGTGGTTTTGCCCGAACCCGTCACACCCGAAATAAACGCGTGCTTGTCCAAGTCGCGCTTGTCCAAATTGACGGGGATATTTTTCTTTTCCACGCCGCTCTGAACAAGGCAACCGAGTTTAATGGCGCAGTCTTCGGGCACAGGCTCGACGTTCAAGCCGAATTCGACTTCCTCGCGCAACTTCAAGCCGACGATTTCTTTTTGCGGGAAGCCCGTTATGAGACCAAGTTCGTTGGTCGCCATCCAATGCCCGCAAAAAATCAGTCCGAGGTCGTCAGATTTTCTTTCGGTGATGCGCGACACAAGAGTTTCGTAAGGCGTGCCGCTCAGCTTGACTTGGGCGGCGGGGATTTGCAAGTTTCTGAAGGCGGACTTGCAGTCGTCGTCGCCGCGCACCTTGTCGAAGGAAATGAAATGCAACGCCTCTTTGTTGCCCTTCGAGCCGGTGAACAACGAGACAGCGGTATTGGTCAGGCGTCGGAATGAAATTTCGTTTTCGGCGAACGCGTACATGCAAACATTAAAAATCCCCTTGCCGTTGCCATTGTCGATTCGCGGCAAGAGAACTTCGTCAATATATTTCAGCCAGTCGCTTGAAAGTTTGGGCTCCGTTTCCAACTGCCTTGTCGCGCCAAAGGTTATCGTCACGGCCTCGCCCGCAGCTAGTTGGTTGCTCTTTGAGACGGAATTGTTTTTGCCTTTGGTGGAAGTCGCGGAGTCGGAATGTTGGTGGCTCTCGGTCTTTGATTCAAGCTTATTTTCGCTGACGGTGTAGTTGTAATTTTTGCCCGTCGCCCTTTGTGAGGATTTGTTTTGAACATCGGCAGTGTCGCGAGTGGTTTTGCGGTCCTTGCCGCCGTTGCCAATGTCTTGATTGTATTCGTAGGATTTACTGTTATTTCTTTGGTCAGTGTAGGTGTCGCCTTCCGATTTGGTGATTTGGTTGGAAACGTCGCGGCGGGAATCGGAACCGGAATTTTCGCTGTAGGTGTAGTTGTCGGATTTGGTATCTTGGGTGCTGTCGGAAGATTGAGTGTTGGCTGAGGCAGAGGCGTTGTCGTTGAAGGAAACGTTTCTATTGCGGGAGTGTTGCACGGAAATTTTCAAGGCGGACAGCATATCGGCAGCGGCGAACAAGTCGCGGCTCAAACTGTCGGCAGTCATTGAGGAGCAGGGGCAGGCAATCACGGCAAGCCCGAACTTACAGCCCTGCATTACGTCAATCAGACGGTCGATGCCTTGGAAGTTTTCTTTCTTGCCTTCGGAAAGATTTTTCTGCAAGTCGGTGCCGGGAATGCCCTCGATTATGCCCGAAGTGAATTTCGGGTCGCGGAGCATATCCAAAATTTTTTGCTTGCCTTGAAGGTCGCGGGCAGATTGTTCGTCCGTGAATGTCGGTATGCTGCGCAACTTACATCCGCGAAAATTTCCTTCGATGGCAGGCTTTAAAAGGTTTTCGCCGACGTCCGTGATTTGAAATCTGTATTCGCCGGAATAGAATTTATTCCTGACGACGCCCAAATAGAAACGAACGCGTTGACCGTCGCCGAGAATCAGATAGACAAAATTGAACTCGCGCAACCCGCGAAAGGTACCAAGAATATTTTCGACGCCTTCCTTTTGCGGCGCCTTGTCCACAAAAGTTATCTCGTCGACTTGGCAAAGCCAAAGTTCGTCGGCGGTGACGGAAACGTTTTTGTCCTGCCAATTATAGTTTTGATTGAGCAATATGTTCGAGCGGTAGCTCAGCTTGCCGAGCAAAGCCTTGGCGGCTTCCAGTTTCCGGTTAAGTTTTTCGGCGGCGGCGTTCAGTTCGTCTTTTGTGTCGCACAAATTTGTTGAAACGTTTTCTTTGAGTTTTGCAAAATCAGTCATTGCTTTTGCTCCGTACAATATTTTTCAAATTTATTATACAATGCCGTTGCCGTCCAAAGCAACGTTGTGTTCGAATATCCGATAACTTTTCGCAAAAGACCAGCCGGCTTAATGAAAAAGCCCGGACAAACCCGACAAAGCCTGAGCCGCTGTTGGTAAACGTAAAACCATTAGAAGAAAAAGTCATAGAACGAGCGATATAAATGCGAAAAGCTCGGCAATGTTTTCGACACACTGCCGATCCTCTGGTGAAAGAGCGAACCATTCGCCAGAAAGTCTTCAAAGCTTTTTTTGGCCGTGATAAGTGAGAACCAACATGGTAATATCGTCGGATTGGTCAACGCCGCCCGCGTGACGTTTGATTTCGTCATGCAGGTTGTTCAGCAGAGATTCAAGCGACTCGGATTTGTCTTCGCGGTTCAAGAATTCGCGCAGCCGTTCTTCGGAAAACAATTCCCGCTTGGCGTTCATCGCTTCGGTGACGCCGTCGGTGTAAAGGAAAATCTTATCGCCCTCTGCCAGGGCGATTTTTTTCTGCGCGAACGGGACATCCTCATCAATGCCGAGCATACAGCTTTTGCCCACGTCCAGGAAGTCGAAATCATTTTCGCGGCAGACCAGCGGCGCATTGTGCCCGCCGTTGACGTAAACGAATTCGCCCGTCTGCAAGTCAAGCATTCCCATGAAAACCGTCACGAAAAGCATTTCGTCGTTGCCGTGGCAAAGCTGTCGGTTGGCGAGCGTCACCACGGAGGCGAAGTCGTCGGGCGTCTTCATTGACAGCGCAAAGTTGTGCAGAATGACTTTTGAAATGGACATGAAGAGCGCGGCGGGCACGCCTTTGCCCGAAACGTCAGCGATTGTTATCACCAAATGATTTTCGTCGAGCAGATAGAAGTCGTAGAAATCGCCGCCAACTTCCTTTGCCGCGTTCATTGTCGCGTAAATTTCAAAATCGTTGCGCCCGAAGTCAAAATCGTGGGGCAACATGCTTTGCTGGATATCCGAGGCGACGTTGAGTTCGGTGGCAATGCGTTCGTTTTCGGCTGTCTACTTCGCCAAGTTCGTCATGTAAATTTTCAGCTCATCGGTCATGGCGTTGAAGCAAGTGGCCAAGTGTTCAATCTCATCGCCCGTGCGTATGTCGAGCTTTTTATCGAGGTTGCCCGCCGCTATTTCGCGAACGCCTTCGGACAAAGTGGAAATGGGTTGCGTGATTCGTCCGGCCGCCGCGCGGCTCAAGCCGAAAAACACGCCAATCAGCAATACCATGAGAAGCGCGGCTTTAATCGCGGATTCGACGAAATCTTCCCTGATAATCGCTTGGAAGTTGTCCATTGCGTCGGAAGTTTCCTTGCTGATTTGTCTAGCCGGCGCCATCACTTCATCTTTTTCAAGCAACATGCCGAAGCTCCAGCCGACCTTCTGCATCGGCGCAAAAGCCAGATAGTATTCCTTGTCGTCCACGCCGATTAAAAGAACATCCGTTTCGCCGTCAACCATGCGGCGCGCAGCTTGGGCAATGTCGGTGTCGTAGGCTTGGCGCAAGTCATTTATTCCGAATTCCGTCGAAACGTATCCCATATCCGTCGAGAAGATGATTTTGCCTTCAGCGTTCATGACGAAGTTAAAACCCGTTTCGCCGATTACGCCGTCGGCCACTTGGCGATAAATTTCATCGGTATGACAACAGACGCCGACAACGCCGGCAAATCCGTCATTATCGTAGTAAGGCATGGCGCAACAAATTTCCATGGGACCGTCTGTTGATTCGTAAGGGTCGGTGTAAACGAGACGCATTTCCTTTTCGGCAAGCTTGTACCACGGACGCTCGCGGGGTTCGTATGTGGGGAAAGCTTGGTTTCTTTCTTTCGTGAGGTAAGTGCCGCGTGAGTCTCCGATTGACGGAATGACGTCCACACAAAGTAAATAGCCTTTTCGCGAAGCCACAGGTATAGAAGCCTGATAACCTTGATAATTCTTGCTCAACGCCACGAGGGTATCAGCAATGTTGCCGACGAGATCCATTTCGTGCAAAAGCTCCGCGCTGATTCCTTGCCGAAGAAGTGCCGGGCTATAGACCATATATGGTTCGCCCGCATAAATATCCGTCAGCTCCTGCAATTCCGCAACCTTATGGGGATTGTATCGTTCGGGCGATTGCAGGATATTGGACATGCTGTTCGCCAAAACTTTGACATCGTCGCCGATGCCGGCAAGCTCGCGGTCAATGTAAAGCGCGCGAAGCTCGGCATTTTCCGCCAAGCGTTCCTTTATGCTCGTTTCGGAAAATTGCCCAAAAGAGTCGGTAAGTCGTTTGTTCAGAAGGGTGCCTTCGCCGCCAACGGAGTCCCGAATGTCCAAGAACGAATGAAACGAGACGACTATCATTACCAGGAATGTAAACAGACAAGCGCCGAAAATCAAAAGCAACACGCGCTGACGGATATTAAGTTTCAAGTTTTTGAGCTTGTCGAGCATGGTCGTTCCGAAAGTTTCAAGGCAAATCGCTTTGGGCGTTGTAGATGGTAATCAGCATATCCATGCCCGACGCCGCAAAAACATCTTTAATCATGCCGTTCGCGCCGAATATCACGAACGCTTTTTTGGCACGCTTGGCCTTCTTGCTGAGGCGCAACAAGACTCGCAGACCCGCGCTGGAAATGTAATCGGTCTTCGCCATATCCAACGCGATTTTTTCGGCGGTGCTCAAGACGGCAGTCCCAGCCTCTTCGACTGACGCCGAGGTCGCAACATCAATGCGCCCGATTATCGAAAAGACGTGCCAATCGTTGTAGGTAGAGCTCTGAAATTCAACACTGTTATCCATTTGCAACTGCCTCCTAAAAAGATAACCCGTTCTAATCTTTGATATGCATAACTTGAAGGAAGCCCGCGAGTCTGATTATTTCCTTGACGGCAGGATTGACTTTGCGAAACGCCATTGCGCTTTGTTTACGACGCATAGTTATTTTCTTTGAGACGAATCGGTGACGGATTGTGCCTTGCGCTGACATAGCGAAAAATTCCTGTCGTCAAGTCAAGCATTCCGCCAAAGGCCGTGACAAAAAGCTCGTCGTCATTGTTGGCGGGTACCGTCGACCGCTTCGAAGACTTCCGAGTTTGGCGTTAAAATTCCCATGCTCCAACCCGTTGCCTTCATTGGCGCGAATGAAATGTAAACTTGTTCACCGTTGAAATAAATTTCCTCCACGCCGCCCAAGCTCGCAGTTATTTTTTCGCGAGAGCGGCGATTTTTTCGTTTGAGCTTTCTTGAATTTGTCAGCTCCAATTCGGCGTTTACAATCTACTTTCTTTCAGCGAGGAAAGACCCGCAACGCGGGGGAACAGCTGGGACGCGGCGTCCACCCTCCAGCCGTCGACGACTTTCAACGCGCTATCTGGATCAAACGTCACGTTTGCGTCACGTTGCTTCCATCGCTTTCAAAGCGACCGGCACGTTGCCCCGTCCTTGGGCGGCCTCTCTATTACGCGCCGAGTCCTATTTGCCAACAACCCCTACTTAAGTTACCGCCTGTTGTTATTGTACCACCATTGCCGAATTATTACACCACTTTTTTGTGAGGACGCTGTTGTTTGAAAGTCGCGGTGCCATTGTGAAGAGACTCAATTAAAAAGCCACAGCGAAGGGTAAAGCTTTTTCAGAGTCCATTTTTTTCGCAGATTGCTGTAAATTTTTCAATTGTCGTGTCGAAATCTGCAAGATATTCTTTCACCAGGTGCATTAGTTCATTTTTCCTTATGCAATTAATGAGATTTTTGGCCAAGCTGTAAGGTATTTGCTTTTTGCCAATTTTAATCGGTCTGGGGCTCGGACTCGATTCAGATTCTTTTCCCGCCGGCGTGCCGGTTGCCACCTTCGGCCTTTGTACTTTGAGGACGGAAAGTGTTTTGTCCAAAATTTGCCCTATTGGGGTCATAGAATCCTCTGCAAGCTTTACTGCCTGGTCAGCGTCTGTCGACGTTTTCGCCCACTGAGCTTTCGCGGGACCGACCTGCCAATTTCCCTCTATCGCTCTGCGCAAAAACCCCAACTTATTCTTAATCGGTCTTTTATTTCGTGACAAAATTGCTTGCGCCCTGTTGATTCTCGAAAAACAATCTTCTGTATTGGCACACTTCGCGTAAATCGCTCGGGCTACCCTTTCGGTAAATCCTATTGCGCACAGCAAATCTATCGCATCGTTGCTGAAGCGCGGCTTATCAACCTCTTCCAGCGGAACGTTATACGTGTCCATTACGAATTCGAACGCCAAAACATTACGCCCTTTTTTCTTTACATCGTAACGAACAATGTAAGGTGTTTTTGAATTTATCTCTTTTATCGGAACATCAAGGACATATTTTCTGAAATTGTTCATTCGGTCGGCATAGGCATTTTCCGGCACGTTCAAGGCAAAGCGCAGTTCCTTTACCGTAAGGGTGCGTTGGATTTGCAACATCTCTTTATATTCTTTGATATTTTGATACTGCAGAAGCAATTCGAGCAGTCTCACGGCATATGGACTCGATAGCTTGAACAGATACTCGACGTTGATTCGGGTGTAGCCGGACGTTTGGAATAAATCCAGAATATAGGGGCGCATCTTCTGACTGAACTGAAGGTACAGTCCTTCTTTCGGCATATAATCGAGTTCCTCAAATATACGCATCAGTTTGAAGCCACCGTGCTCGCAGTTTAGTTCGACTATCGCATCGAAGAGCTTGGCGCAAGCCTTTTTTAATTCCGCTAGGTACTTTGTGTTTCCGCCAAATAGTTCTACGAGTTTACTTGTCGGGATAAACAGTCGGTTGAAGTCTTCATCGTAATATTTGTCTTTATCCGAAAAATGGGGATTAAGTCCGCACAAGCCCAGTAAGAATACCCTCATTCCCATAACATCGAAGTCTTTCCGCGCTTGAATTATCGGATTGCTTTGGTAGACCGCCTTGTGCAAGACTGAAGCTTTTCCCTTAGTTTTTTCTGTTGTCATAAGACCTACCTCAGATTCAGTAAAAATTTTAGATAACAGAAAGCAAAACCTTCCGACATACATGTTAACTTTCAAATGGCGTCAAATCAAGCTCTAAGACAAAAAACACTTTTCATCAATTCTCCATGTTTGTTTGTATTTTACTCTGTTTATTTGGCTAGTTGACATGCCATCAACTAGCTGTTTTTTTTGTTGCCAATATAAATAAATTATTTATTAAATGAATAAAAATTCTAGCACAAAAATGCATTAATACTAAATTTGTCTCCCATCACGAATGACGAGTATACTCAGATAATCAAAAAACCCTTAAAACCCCTTTTTCACCCAAAAGATAAAAATGCTAGCTTAATAGGATAAAAATGCTAGCTTAATGAACCGCTTAAATCGCGTCAAATCAAGCTCTGTGCAAAAACAAGAAAATTTCATGTTATTTTTATGCTTTTTTTTTGCATTTGGCTAGTTGAGGTGTATGTCAACTAGCTGTTTCGTGTTGCTGATGTAACTAAATTGTTTATTAAATGAATAAAAATTTTAGCACAAAATCACAGTACTACTTCATTCATCTCACATCATGAACGGAGAGTTTCTCAGATGAGCAAAAAGCCCCTCACTCGCCAAAAAGATAAAAATACTAGCCAAATGCGCCCCCAAAAAAGATAAAAATACTAGCTGAATAAGATAAAAATACTAGCCGAATAGGCATTTTCAAAGATAAAAATACTAGCTAAATGCTCGAATTTTTGGCGTCATAACAACTTAAGAAAAAAATCACATTAAAAATGCGAACTCGCTAAAACAAGGTAAAAAAGAATATATGTAACAAAAACATAAAGAGAAGAACGTGAAAAAAAAAATAAGATTAAAACCCAAAAAACGAGCACACTACCCGAAAGTAAAAAAAACAAGAAAGAACAAGAACAAAAAAACAGAAACAAACAACACCACAGAAATGATTAAACTAAATCAAAAGCAAATAATTACCCAAAAAAAAAGAATAACAGCAAAAGTCAAAACGACAAGTCAACGCATAACCAACCTGCACAATCCGAAACAATAAAACTCCCACGCGCCCCTAAGACCACAAGCCCCAAACATAGAAGGTCCCCAATTAAGCGAGATTAACCCGCCAGAAAAACAGCAATCACTAAAACCAATTGGCTAACTGCTTCCGGAGATGCGCCCCCCACTCGTTCATCAGGACTCCTCTAACAAAACAATGCTTACCGCCAAGATAGAACCTCAACAAACTCTACACTCAAAAAATTTTTATACCTAGGCTTGTGCATGACAACCTAATGCATTATCATTGAAAAAACCAATAAAAAAGGCGTCATTCACCGAATATCGATGCGCGACGTCTTTTTACGTTTAGGAGGTTATCTTCTCAATGCGACGTTGTTTGGCTTCTGTTTTACTCTTGCTGACAATGATGCTCTTCTTGAGCGGTTGCGGCGAACAACATAGGACTATCAGAAAAACTGACGAAGATTATCAACACGTCCGCTTAGTTATGACTGCCAACGGCACGGATATCGGAATCGAAGTGCTCACAGGAAGAAAATTTTCGGAGCTAGTTAAAGAGGAGTCGAGCGGCAACGTACATATAGAATTTTACCCCAATGACGAAATGACCGGCGGTAATACCAACGAGGCTGTCCGCTCTCTCACCGAAGGCGCAATCGATTTGGGTGCTTACGTTTCCGGCACCATGTCCATGCTCGACCCGCGCTTAGAAGTCGCTACCATTCCGTGGTCTTTTTCAAGCTATCAAGAGGCTCGTAAGATTATCGACAACACGGGCGGCGAATACTACGAAAAAATTTTGTCGAAATACGGCTTGATTTACCTGGGCTCGACGCACAACGCCATGCGACAACTTTCCAACAATCGTAACCCCGTAAGGACTCCCATTGATCTGCGCGGCATGAAAATTCGCGTTTTGGGCGGCGAAGTTTACCGGCGGTTCTTTGCAGCTCTCGGCGCGGAGCCCGTTCCTTTAGGTTGGAGCGAGCTAAACATTGCCATTCGGCAACACCACGTAGAAGGACAAGAAAACGGCTTCTTCCTCATGAAATCGGGTCATCTCAACGAAATTCAAAAGTACATGACTGTCTGGAATTACCTCTACGAAAACTATATTTTCGTCGCCAATCGCAAAATCTTTGAACAATTGGAGCCAAAGACACAGACCTTGTTACGAGAGAAAATGCGTGAGGCATGTGAATGGAGTCGGGACTATTTGGAAGAAGAAGAGAAAAGAATCCGAATTCAATTTGCCGAGGAAGGCTTGAAAATTATCGACCTTACGCCAGAAGAAGTGAATCTATTCAAAGAACACATCCGCCCACTGCGCGAAGAACTCAAAGCAAAATACGGCGACGAGGCTTGCCGCGCTTTCCGCATCGACATGGAAAAAGACTACGAAGGGGATGAGGGCACGTGAAACAGAAACTCTACCGATTTGCCCTGTCGCTGTTACTGTATTGGCTCGTCGCTTCCTTCGCGGCTCACGTCTTGGACTTCCCCAACAAAGTCATCAGCATTGCCGCTTTCCTCCCGCCACTGCTCGGTCTCATGTGGGGCTTGCCCGCTGCCGTCGGTTTGTATTTCGGCGCCTTGCTTGTCTTGCCCGACCTGCGTCATCTTTTGGTGACGAACGGCGGCATCAGCGATTGGCTACTTTACTTTGTGCGCGCCTTTTGGGTTTTTATCGCGGCTTGGCTGCCTTACGTCCTATGGCATAAGTTCATGTGCTCGGGACAATCCCGCTTCACCTTAAACGTCCACACCCTCAAAAAATTTCTCGTCGTCATGTTTGTCACCTTCGCCGCGACCTCGGCTTTCCGCGCCTTGACCGTCACGCAGGCAGAATTGGAGGCCTTGGCATCTTTGTTCAATTCAGGCAGGACTGCCACCCCATTCAACTGCTTCGTTGTCTGTTTCGTGAATGATTTCTTCTCGGCGATTTTTATCGACTTGGCGTTGTTTTTCTCCTTGGTCAGCAGAAGATATCCTTTCGTCAATCCCACGGGCACAACGAGCGCGCCGCCCGTCGACAAAAACGACACTTCGACCGCTGAAAGTCTTCGAGCTTGGCGCATCGCTTCAGGCTTTTACTTGTTCTTCCCGGCGCTCTTCATTTACATGAACAAGTTTCAAATCTACGGTATGGATAGAATCAACGCTTGGCTACCGTTCATGGCTAAATGCATCTCTGCCATTGATATTTACCTCGTTCTCATGCTTTATCTGCTCTTGCGCTATCGCCGCTCCATTATGGTTGAAGTCGTATTTCTCGTGACGCAAACCGTATTTGTCACTGCGACTGTGCTCGGCTGGAACAACTCCGTTGCCATGACTGACCTTGCCAACAAACATACCAACGAATCCTTGCGCGAAATGAGCGTTATTTGCCGCGAACGCCTGTATCAAACTTTTTTCTGCGTCCGCCAAGCCGTCAACGGTATGAAGCTCCAAGCCATTGACTCAATTGAAAGTTATGACCGACTTGCCAACGACCACGCTTACAGACAAGCTTATCTCGCACGAATGAAGAACGACTTCAGTTTTATCTCCTTAGGCACTTCGGGCAGCATTTCCTACTACTTGCGCCTGACGCCCGAAATTGCAGGCTCCAAGGGCGGCTTTTCCATGCAACGCCAAGAGGCTCGTTGGGAAGGCGCTCTTTCACCTTTCGTCGAACGTGAGCCCATTGACCTTGCACCCTATGACCCCGACGACGTTCAAAATGTCGGCTGGTACTACATTCCCATGAAAAGCAAGACCGCTACTTGGATTGAGCCTTACATCGACCCCGTCAGCAATTTTTACGTTATCTCTTACGTTGCCCCGCTGTTCCTCGACGACAACTTTATCGGCGTCGTCGGCATGGATATCGACTTCAACTTTATCATCCAGGAACTGCGCCGCATGTCCATCTACGATTACGGCTACGTCTACCTTATGAATCGCAACAACATCGTCCTCTACCACAGAGATCAGCCGCAAGGCGCGCTCTTTCAACCCAATCCCGATTTTCGCGAAATTGAAATTTACTTGGCCAACGGCATGTGGCTAGGCATTGCCACCCCGCTTAGCAGAGTTTACGACGCTCGCAACGATATCTTGATGAATCTGATTGCCGCCGTCGTGATTGTTGCCATGCTGATTTCTCTTGCTAGCATCTCCCTTGCCTCCAAAGCCATAACTCCCTTGGCGGGCATGACCGAGGCTGCAAAGAAAATTGCTTCCGGCGACCTTGACGTTAAAATTTCCTACGAATCTGACAACGAACTTGGCATTTTGGTACGCAGCATTCGCGAAATGGCCGCTAAGCTTGAATCTTACGTTTACCGCGACAAACTCACCGGCTTAAGGAACGCCGCCGCCTTCATGAGCAAATCCAAAGAACTCGACGACAAAATAAAACACGACCCCGATTTGAATTTCGGAGTCGTTATCTTTGATGCCAATTTCCTCAAGAAGGTAAACGACAATTACGGGCACGAGGCCGGTAATGAATTGCTAAAGCACGCCGGCAAAGTCATCGAAGAAGTTTTCAAAAACAGTCCCGCTTACCGCACCGGCGGCGACGAATTCGCTGCCATCCTTGAAGGAAAGGATTACGAAAATAGACATGCCCTCCTCCTCCTCTTTGACGAAATGGTCGACAAAGAAACTTTCACCGTTGCCGGCAATACGCTCAACTTATCCGTTGCTCGCGGGCTCGGCGTTCATGAACAGGGTATGGATTTCTCCGCCGTCTCAAAACGCGCCGACGCCGCTATGTACAACCACAAGGCCGCCATAAAAGCTAAGTTCGGTGAGGAAGTTCGTTAAACTCTTCATACCAAGACGAAATGGTCGTCTTGGATTTTTTTCATGCTTGCCCTCGAATAGTCGACATGAGCCGAATCATATGACAACGGCTGACGTGTCTTTTCTACTCGCGGATTCGGATACGGAATGGCTGAAAGCAAAGCCTTCGTGTACGGGTGAATGGGATTTGAAAAAATTTCCTGCGTCGTGCCCGTCTCTACCAGATAGCCCAAATGCAAGACGCCGATTCTGTCCGATATGTACTTGACCATGCTTAGGTCGTGCGCTATGAAAAGATACGCGCATTGTGTTTCGGCCTGGATGTCCTTCATCAGATTGACGACCTGCGCTTGTATCGATACGTCCAACGCCGATATGCATTCGTCGGCAATGATGAGTCTGGGTTTCATGATTAGCGCGCGGGCAATCCCCACTCGTTGCCTTTGCCCGCCCGAAAATTGATGCGGATACCTTTCGGCGTGCGCCGGCGATAAGCCGACTTTGCGCAATATTTCGCTGACTTGTTCGTTACGTTCCTTCGGCGTTGAGCAAAGCCCGTGGATATCCAAGCCCTCGCCGATTATGTCGCCTATCTTCTTGCGCGGGTTTAAACTCGACATCGGGTCTTGGAATATCATCTGCATGTTCTTGCGGAGCATTCGGCGCGTCTTTCTGTCCAGTTCGCCCGAAATGTTGCTGTAATTGAAAGTTATCTTGCCCGCCGTCGGCTCGTAAAGGCGAATGACACTGCGCCCGATTGTCGTCTTGCCGGAGCCGCTCTCGCCGACCAGCCCGTATGTTTCGCCGGGGTAAATCTCAAACGACACGCCGTTGACTGCCTTGACCGTAAAGTTCCGCGAAACTTGGAAGTGCTGATAAAGATTCTCTACCTTGAGCAAGGGCTCTGTCATTGGTCGTTCGCCGCCTTTCTTGCCCGTGTCAAGCGCGCCCGCAATTCCTGTGGCATTTCGACTTTCGGGGCGTCGGGGTGCAGAAGCCACGTCGCCGCCGTATGCGTTTCGGTAATTCGGAACATCGGAGGCTCGGCGCGCTCGTCTATCTTCATGGCGAACTGGTTGCGCGCGGCGAAGGTGTCGCCTTTCGGCTCGTGTAAGAGATTCGGCGGTGAGCCGGGGATTGAATAAAGTCTGTCGTCGTCGGTCTCTAAGTCGGGCATCGCCGACAACAAGCCCCACGTGTAAGGGTGCCTCGGGTCGTAAAAAATTTCGTCGACCGTGCCCGCTTCGATTATCTTGCCTGCGTACATTACGTTCACGAAGTCGGCTACCTTCGCCACGACGCCCAAATCGTGAGTGATGTATATCACCGACAAGCCCATCTGCGCTTGAATGTCCCGAATCAAATCCAGAATGCGCGCTTGAATCGTCACGTCCAAAGCTGTCGTCGGCTCGTCGCATATCAATATCCTCGGCTCGCACGATAGCGCAATGGCTATCACGACGCGCTGACGTTGCCCGCCCGAAAGTTGGTGCGGGTAATTTTTTACGCGCTTATCGGGCTCGGTCAAGCCGACCAGCCGCAAAAGTTCAACCGCCTTGTCCTTTGCCTCGGAGGCGGAAATTTTTTTGTGCAAGAGCATGGCCTCGGTTATCTGCGCGCCGATTTGCATTGTCGGGTCCAGGCTCGTCATTGGGTCTTGAAATACCATGGCTATCTCTTGCCCGTTGATTGTTCGGCGCATTTCCTTTTTGCCAAGCCTAAGCAAGTCGACGAGCTCGCCCGCGCCCTTACGATAAAGAACTTGCCCGCTGTTGATTGTGGCGTTGTCGTCAAGCAAGCACGCCACCGCTTTCATTGTGACTGATTTGCCCGAACCCGACTCGCCGACCAAGGCAAGCGTCCTTCCTTGCGCCAAATCGAAATCGACGCCGCGTATCGCATGAACGACGCCCGCATTCGTCCGAAAGCTTATGTCCAAATTTTTCACTGAAAGAATCGGTTCCATTACATGTCCTCCAGCTTTGGGGCCAATGCCTCGCGCAGCCCGTCGCCGACCAGATTGAAGCCCAACATCAACAATGCCAAGACCGTTATCGGCGGCAAGATTTGATACGGCAATACTGTGATGTTGTTGAAGCCCGCCTCGATTAGCGAACCCAACGAGCATTGCGGCAGGACTATTCCGACTCCCACGAAACTAAGGAACGCCTCCGTGAATATCGCAACCGGTATCGAAAACATCACCTGCGTTATTATCGGGCCTATCGTGTTAGGCAAAATCTGCTTGAAGATGATGTGGAAACTGCCCGCGCCCAGCGTCCGACTCGCCAAGACATATTCGCGCTCCTTGAGCTTAAGGCACTCGGCGCGCGCGATTTTGCTCATGCCTATCCACTCGGTCAAGAGCAACGACGCGATAACCAACCCGATGCCCTTTTCCATGAAGATTGCCAATATCGATATGATGACGAGCGTCGGGACGCTGCTTTCCACTTCGATGAATCGTTGCATGACATTATCGACGCGCCCGCCAAAGTAGCCCGATATCAGACCGTAGCTCGTGCCTATCAGCATGTCTATGAAAATCGCCACGAACGCGATTATCAACGACACCCGCGCGCCTTGCCATGTTCGTGTCCAAAGGTCGCGTCCCATTTCGTCCGTGCCAAAGATAAACGTCTTGTCTCCGAAGTTGTTAGACATGCCGTTTTCAGCGCCGTACACGCCCGTCTGAGGCTCCAAGTTCTTCGCTACGACCCGAAACCCGTCCGCAGTCTGAATCGATACAATTTCGTCATAAGCGTAAGGACTGACTGCAGGTGCTAGGACTGCCAAGACGATTATCACGGCGATGATTACCGCGCCCGTCACTGCCAGGCGGTTGCGGGTGAAGTGAACGACGACTCCTTTCCAATAGCCCTGCGCGGCAAAGTTTTCGTCGACGTTCAAGTCTCTGCCCGTTATGAATTCAAAGTCGTCTGCCTTGGGCGTGTAAAAATTTTCTTTAGCCTCTCCACTATACATTATTATTACACCTTATTTTTATGTGCATTCCTCAAAAATTATACAGTATACTTTGCCGTCAAGCTGATGCGCGGGTCGATTATTCCGTAAAGGATATCGAGCACGAGCATGACGCCGATATACAGCGCGGAAAAGACTATGCCCAACGCCAAGACGTAATTGTAGTCGACGCCGTCGCCGGCTATCGCGCTAACCATCAGCGAGCCCACGCCGTTTATGCCGTAGATTTTTTCTATAACCATTGCGCCTGTCAGCAAGTCTACTACCAGCGGTGCTATAACCGTCACGACGGGTATCAGCGCATTTCTCAGCACGTGCCGCCGCAACAGCTCAAAACCGTAAAGCCCCTTCGCCTCCGCCAGCTTCACGTAGTCGCTGTTCATCACTTCTATCATTTCGTTTCGGGCGAAGCGCGCCACCGCCGATATCGAGAACAGGCTCAACGACAACGACGGCATTATCGACGAATGCAAGAAGTTCGACGGGTCGAAGAAGTATGGGAACAGCGGCAACTTGTACGAAAAGAAATATTGCAGGAAAATCATGAAAACGTACGACGGAATGCACACACCCAAGATTGAAACGACCGTGCAGAGTCCGTCAAGGAACTTTCCGCGATTGAGAGCCGCCGTGATGCCAATCGCCAAGCCGACCAACGTTCCGAACAAAATCGACAGCACGCCTATCTTGAACGAAGTCTCCAAGCACTTTAGCATGATCGGCTTTATCGGCGCGCCGTTGTACAGGGATGTTCCGTTGCCGAAGCTGCCGTGCAGAAGCATCGTCATGTAGTTGACGAACTGTTCCAATATCGGCTTGTCCAAGCCCAGCTCCGCCCGCTTTTGCAAAATCATTTCCGCGCTCATGCGTTCGACGGGGAACGGGTTGCCAGGCACTACTCTTATAAGCACGAACAGCACGAACGTTATCAAAAGCAACGTCAGCACCGACATCATGATTCTTTTGGCTACGTATTTTTTCATTTCACTTGCGCCGACTTAAAGACACGGTTGACGCCCGCGACGTGGAATTCAAGACCGCTTACGTTCGAGGCAATCAGCGTGGCATTGGAGCCCGTGTACAGCGGCGCGATAACCGCATTTTCCAGCAAAATTTTTTCGGCGTCGTACATTGCCTGCCAACGAGCGTCGTAATCGGCGGCGAGCGCGCCTGTCGTGCAGTCTTCGATAATCTTGTCGTAAGCGGCGTTGCTCCAGTGCTCGCAAATTTCACTGCCCTCCGTCGTCCACAGCGTGAAGAACGTCATTGGGTCGTCGTAGTCGGGCACCCAGCTGCTAATCGCCACGTCGAAGCTGTTGGTCGTGAGCCTGTCGAGGTATTCGGCTTTGGGCATGGGCTGAAGCTTGAGGGTGACGCCGGGCAAATTCTCTTCGATTTGCGACTTTATCGCCTGCGCGACCTTGACTGTGGTGTTGCCCGAATCGTTGGCGTAAATCAGTTCAAGTTCAAAGGTGTCCTTGCCGAGTTCGGCTTTGGCCGTGTTCAACAAATCCCGCGCCTTGTCGACGTTGAAGCCGACGTATTCAGCGAACTGTTGCTGATTTTCCGCGAAGAATTTGCCGGTCTTGGCATTGGGCGCGAAGTGGAGCGGGATGGCGGTGTACGTTGCCTTCGAGCCGTTAGCGACGAAATTGTTTGCCAGCGATTCGCGGTCAATGGCATTGGAGATGGCAAGGCGCAAGTTGACATTGGCGAGCGCGCCGCCGTGATTGTTCTTCGCGTCTTGATTGAATGAAATGTAACTGAGCGAGCCCGAAGGAATGCTGTGCAGATTTTTCATGAGGTCGGCGTCCTTCTGAACGCTTTCGATTTGGCTGCCGCTTATGCCGACGACGTTAAGCGTGCCGTTCTTGAAGGCAGTTAAGGCGTTGTCAGAGGACGTGACGACTTGATATTGCCAGTTGTCGAGCTTGACGGCGTCGGCGTTCCAATAGTCGGCATTTTTTTTCAGCTGAATGTTAGCGGCTCCGGGCAAGTACTCACTGAGGACGAACGCGCCATTTGACAGGAAAGTTTCGGGCGTCGTGCCGTAAGTGCCCTCGTCCAAGCTTTTGTAAAATTTTTCGTTAATCGGATAGAACGTCGGGAAAGTCATAAGCGACGGGAAGAACGGAACGGGCGCATCCAACTCAACCACGAACGTCTTCGGGTCGGGGGCGCTCACGCCCAACGTTGTCGGGTCGGCTCCTTTGGTGACGGCATCGGCGTTCTTCACACAAGCAACCGTATTGCCCATGATGTAAGCGTATTTGTCGGACGTTTGGCAGTGCCGCCGCCACGCGAAGACGAAATCGTTGGCAGTGACTGGCTCGCCGTTTGACCATTTCGCGTCGCGCAGGTGGAAGGTGTAAGTCTTGCCGTCAGCCGACACGTCAAAGCTTTCAGCGATAGCGGGAATCGGCTTGCCGTCGGCGTCCAATTGCATCAAGCCGTCTATGCAATTGGTAATGACTTCAAACGAGGCGGAATCGGTGCACTTCGCGCTGTCGAGTGACACGACGTTCGAGCCGAGCATGACGCTGAGCTTGCCCGTCGAATTGTCGGAACCGCCACCGCAACCCGTCACCAAGACGAGCGTACAAATCATCAGCAATGAAAAAATTTTTTTCATAATCAATCTCCTTCTTCGGGGATGAAGAAATGCTGATAGTCCTTTTCGTCATCCCAACAGTCGCCGCCCCACAAGAAGCCGCGCTCTTTGAACAATCGGCAACACAAATCCTCCGCCGTGATTTTGTACGGGAAATCTTTGCTGCGGTCTTCGTAGTCGGCTCCGTTTACCGGCGCGATAATCTTTTGCCCATCGACGGTCTTAATGTACGGGTTGTAGCGCGGATTGATGTCGACCGCCAGCCCATAGCCGTGCCGAGAAATTCTGTTGGTGAAAGATACCGTCCTGAAGTTGAAGCACGACGAATTGTTGTCTTGCATTGAAAGTTCGTCGTCGGCATCGTATTCGTCAATGAGCCTGACCTTTTCAATCGGATAGCCTGCCGCGAACAGCCGCTCGAATATGTCCAGCACGTCGCCTGTGATTCGGACGTGACAAATCATCTCGCCGCGCAACGTCTCGCCCACCAAGTTTTTGTGCAGAACTTCAAG
This sequence comes from uncultured Selenomonadales bacterium, assembly GCA_946407095.1. Taxonomy (GTDB): domain Bacteria; phylum Bacillota; class Negativicutes; order Selenomonadales; family Selenomonadaceae; genus Quinella. The sequence goes on from CAMJMR010000007.1 coordinate 44,858, forward strand.
ATAACGAAGCTCACTAAGCGGCAGCGGACAAGCGGCTTTGTACGACCGTCCCGCTATCCTCGAAAAGATTTTGTCGTCGATTTCCGAAACGGAAAAGCCTTCCAAGGTCATCACTTCCTTTGCAAATTTTTTTTATGATAACAGCCTGAAAAACCGCTTGTCAAGGCAAAACTCGCATGACCTTCGCTACCGACGAACTTTTTGGCGGTAATGTTAAGAAGGTCAAGTTGCGCGGTGGCTGGAGAGCCGGTCGATATGTTTTCTTGACAAAAAAAGCTTCGCAATGCTACGATTAATTCGTTAACGAATAATCGCAAGCAGTTACAAAGCCTTCTGTACAAACAATTCTAAAAGTCTGCGTTCTGCTTGTCAAGAAAGGAGACTTTTATGATTGTCTATAAGATAACTAACCTTGGATAACGGCAAAGTTTACATTGGACAAACAAAATTTTCTGTCGAAAAAAGATTCAAGGAACATGTACGAGCTGACAGCTACTTGGGGTATTCTATTCGTGCGCATGGTGAAGACTGCTTTCTGCGCGAAGTGTTAGAAACTTGCGAAACTCGCGAACAGGCGTATGAACTTGAAATGCATTATATTGCTGAGTTTAATTGTATTGCGCCTAACGGAAGGCGGACTCTCTACTTCCCAATTTGAATCCCAGAATGGCGATGGTTGGGTGATTATTTATCGCGAATCGTTCGAAGATTTTTTGTTGACAGCTCCAGATTTTACTACAGCTAAGATTTTTGGCGTGTTAATGACTCAACAAAAATTTGAAGGAGGTATCAATACAACGAAAAAAGCCGTTGCTGATAAGATTAAAGTTTCCTATCGTTCTGTTATTGCGGGCTTTAATTGGCTCAAGGAAAACGGTTATGTTAAGGAACGGAAGGTGAACGGTCAAACAGAATTTTTGCTCAATCCCGACGTGACCACTTGCGGCAAGAACAAAAGTAAAAAAGTTGCGCTCTGGAATTCCATTTGAAGACTCCAAAGTCAGATCGTCCTCATTGGACGGCAACGCCACTTTGTCCGCGCTGAGACCGTTGACGACTTGCCGGTTTAGTCGTGCGGCTTGCGGAAATACCATTTCCGCATTTCCGTATCTCGAACGGAAAATCGATTGAAAAAAATGGCGAATAGTGCAATAATCACTCTAACCGAACGCAAGCGGGTGCTCGGCAAAAAAAGGAGGCGATTTCTTTGAGTGCTTTAACTATTCGTCAAAAGTTGAATCTAATTTTCGTTGTTCTGATTTTGGTTTTCGTTTCTGTCAGTATTTATTCCACTTACGCCTTAAACAAGATTAACGACGGCGCCATGCGCATTGCCACGACTCATCTTTTAAGCGTGCTAGTTGCCTCCGACAACGCCAAAGCCATGAATCAATACCGGCAACTCGAATACTCTATCGTCACCGCGCCCAATCTCATCAGTCGTAGCTATGCCGAGAAAAAAGCCGCCAAATTAGCCGACCAAATCGATATTTCCTTTGACGCCCTCGAAAAAAGCTTGCAAGGGAACTCCGACGAAAATCTTCGCTCACTGCGTCAAGGCTGGTCGTCTTACAGAAGTCAGCTAACCAACGTCATCGCCCTCGCCAATAGCAACCAATCCGCCCAGGCATCCTTGATTCTCGACAGTTCCCTCAACAAGTTTGAAAACCTCGACGACCTGTTGGTAAAAGTTATCGACGCCCGCAAAGACTTCATCAACGCCGAAACTCGTGTTGCCGCTGCCGAATATCAGCGGACGAAATTCATTCTGATTGCCTCGGTGCTTATCGTCATTTTGATTTCTGTTTCCATGGCTTTCTATCTGAGTCGTTCTATAAACGTTTCGATTCAATACCTTATCGGTATTGCTAACCACGTGGCGCAAGGTGATTTGAAAGTCGACGTCACCCCCAAGTCAAAAGACGAATTCGGTATGCTCACAAATGCTTTTGCCGAGACCGTCAAGCAACTCAAAGGACTTATCGAAGGCATAACCTCCACCGCCGAAAACCTTGTCAACTTTTCCGACCAGCTGACCTCCAATGCCGACCAATCCGCGCTTGCCACCCAACAGGTTGCCAACTCAATCAGCAATGTCGCCTTCAACATGACCAAGCAGGGCGAACAAGTCAATTCTTCTGTCGACGAGATTAACCGCATGACCGAAGATATCGCTGCTTTTGAAAAGCTTTCCGAGCAATCTTCCAAGGCCGCCAATGATGTTGCCGAAATTGCAAAGAACGGGCGCGAGGCTGTTGCGGGTGCCGTTTCGCAAATGGAAACTATCGCCGCTTCCGTCACTGAGTCCGCCGAAGTCATTCGTCAACTTGCCTCCCGCTCCGAAGAGATTAGCCAAATCTCCGATACCATAAGCGGCATCGCAGAGCAGACCAACCTCCTTGCGCTTAACGCCGCTATCGAAGCTGCCCGCGCCGGTGAACACGGTCGCGGCTTTGCTGTCGTTGCCGACGAAGTTCGCAAGCTTGCCGAGGGCTCTGCTCTTGCCGCCAACAAAATTGCCGAGCTAATCAGGGTCATTCAGAACGACACCACCAAGGCCGTCGAACGAATGCAACAGGGAACCCTTGAAGTTCAGAGCGGCAAGAGCGTCGTCGATAACGCGGGCAACTCTTTCACCACCATTGTCCAAGCCGTTATTGGACTCACCAAAAATGCCGACATCATTTTGTGTGCCGCCCAATCGTCCTCCGAAAAAATTACCAAGCTCGTTGCCGTCATGGACGACTTAAACAAAACCAGTGCCGCCGTTTCACAAGAAGCCGAATCGGTTTCCGCCGCCACAGAGCAACTTTCCGCCTCCATGGACGAAATTGCCGGCGCAAGCAAAAATATGTCTGATATGGCTCAACAGCTTAAAGATTTGACTTCTCAATTCAAGGTGTGAGGTGTTTACCATGCGGAAAATTTTTTTGATTCTGTGTCTGGCAACTTGCACCGTCTTGAGCAGTTGCGGTGAGGATGCCGTTCAAAAGGACAGAGTGGAAATTTTATTTCCCACTACCTCAAGCGGCATTTGGAAATACATTGGCGAATTGTGCGCCCAACTCATGCGCGAGGCAAATTACGAAGTCGAACTGCACCACTGCACCGACCCCGCTAACCAAGTCGAACAAATCAAGGAGGCCATCGAAAAAAATCCTGCCGCCCTGGTCGTCGGCGCGCAAGATGCCGGCAACCTCGCCGAGCCGTTAGCCCTCGCCAAGGAAAGAGGCATCCCCGTAATCGCCTACGACCGCCTCATCATGCACACGGACGCCATTTCCTATTACGCCTCTTTTGAAAACAATTCCGTCGGCGAATTCCAAGCCCGCTACGTAGAAGAGAAGCTCAATCTCAAAAGCGGCGCCGGTCCCTTTACAATCGAATTCATTGCGGGCTCGCCCGACGACTCCAACGCCACGCTTTTTTTCAACGGCGCTTTCAACTACTTAAGACCCTATATCGATAAAGGGCAACTTGTCGTTTCTTCGGGGCAAAAAGATTTCGGAAGCGTCGCAACTGCGGGCTGGAAAATGGAAACTGCTCAAAGCCGCATGACCGACATTCTTCAAAAGTATTATGGCGGCGGAAAATCATTGAACGTAGTTATCGCCGCCAATGACGATTTGGCTGAAGGCTATATCCGCGCGCAACAAGCGGCAGGTTACAGCGGCACGCCCACCATCTTGACGGGGCAGGACGCTACCGCGACCGGTGTCAACAACATTAAAGCCGGCAAGCAAGCTATGACCATTTACAAGGACCCCGAAATCCTTTGCGCCAAAATCGTGCGCATGGTTAAAGCCGTCGTCGAGGGAAGTCAGCCGCCCATAAACGACGTAACCAATATCAAAAACGACGTCACGACCATTCCTTCGTATCTTTGCATCCCAATGATTGTCGACAAGGAAAATATCGGCATTGTCAAAGATTTTTCTCGTTGAATCGTCTTCTGTCAGAAAAGCTCCTCAAAGCGAATTTGAGGAGCTTTTTTCTTTGCATTTTGAAAATGGAATAGACCGAGAAGAATCCGAGCTTTTGTAGTGACGAGAGCCGGCGCGTAATATTTGGCCGCCCCTGCGAGGCGAGTTTCTTTGGCGACGTGAACGTTGCATTCAGATAGCGCGTTGAAAGTCGTCGAAAGCTGAAGGGGGAGGACGCGCCCTTGCTGTTCCCCTGCGTTGAGGGTCTTTCCACGGCCAGTAAACTTTGCCCGCGTGATTCTCAATGAACTCATGCAGGATGTGAATGCCCAAGTAGCTCTTCGAGCCCGCCAAAACGATATTGCCGAGCGGATGGCGGTCGCCGTTGTTTCTTTGTCGACAGCCGAAGTCGTCGCTACCTTTTGAAGTGCGGCGTGCGATTGAGGAACACGTCAGCGAAATTGATTTTGTGGCCGAACTTCTGTGCCATGATGACGACGCGGGTCACAAGCACATAGTCTCTTATTTTTTTCTTGACGATTGGTAAAAGCCCATGTAAAGCTTTCTAAGTTCATGCAATCGCTTTGGAGTTGATTAAAGTGAAAAGAATTGCAAGCATAACGGCGGCGGCACTGCTGTTATTGAATATGAACGCGGCAACGGCGGCTGACTTCGGCAGTTACGACCCGAGCACGCAACTGAATCGCGACCGCGAGGAAATGGAACGGCAACGCGTTTGGGAGCAAATCCGAGAGCGCGAAGAAAATCGCCAAGCCGAAGTGGAAGACGAACGCGAAGCCGACAAGCCAGCCGAGTCCGATTTGACTTTCGAGCTGACGCAAGTGCTTTTCAGTGAGTCGGAAATTTTGACGCAGGAAGAATTGGCGGCGATAACGGCGGACTACATCGGCAAGGCGGTCACCGTCAACGATTTGTATGCCATAGTCAATCGAGTCAATCAGCTCTACGCCGACAAAGGTTTCTTGACGTGCCGAGCCTTTTTGACTGAACAGCGCATTGTCGGAGGCGTCGTGAAGATTACGCTGGTCGAAGGGCGCACGGGCAAAGTTACAGTCAGCGGCAACAAGCACACCCGCGAAAGTTTCATTCGGAACAGCTTCCCGCTCAAGGAAGGCGAAATTTCCAACACGCAACAGCTGAATCGCCGCTTGCAACTCTTCAACCGCACGAGCGACGCGCCTTTGCGAGTGGTCATGAAGGCGGGCGAAAAACCCGGCACCACCGATTACGAGCTGGTCATTTACGAGCCGAACAATCAATCCGTGACGCTCTACACCGACAACAACGGCTCCGAGGTCAGCGGGCGGTGGCGCGGCGGAATTTTTTATCGCTATCGCAGTTTGACGGGACGCCGCGACGCGCTCAACTTGACTTATCTGCACGGCAAGGGCTTGAACGCCTTCACCGTCGGCTATTCAATGCCGTTGAATCATCGCGGCATGAAATTGGACTTCGACTACAGCACCAACGCCAACGAGACCATAAAGGGCGACTTGAGGTCATTGGGAGTCAAAGGTCACGCGAGTTCGTTCAATATGACGTGGCGGCTGCCGTTCACCGTCGACACCTTCCGCCGTTACGAAACGGGCTTGCAATACACTCATCAAAAATCGACGACGGACTTGGGCACAAAGTTGGAAGAGCGTTTCGTTTGGACGGACGACAAAATCAATCGAGTGACGCCATACGTGTCCTTCATGCACAACGGCAAGGATTCGGTCCTTTACCACAAGCACGCCGTGGCGTTCGCGCATCGGAAGGACGCTGTCGACGAAAAGAGTCACGCCGCGATTTATCAGCTGAATTTGATTTATCAGAAGCAATTCGGCGGCGGACAGGTCTTGCAGAGCCGAATAGACGCGCAATTCAGCAACAGCAAAAATTTATCTTCGTCGGACAGATTTTACATAGGCGGCGGCAACAGCGTGCGCGGCTACGAGGAAAGTTTCCTTGGCGGCGAACGCGGCTTTACCGCCTCGCTTGAATATCAGTTGCCCTTGGATAAGCGCAGAAATTTCATGCTGTTGGCGTTCGTTGACGGCGGCAAGGTCAGCGGCTCCACGGTCGTCAGCGGCGATGACAAATTGCTCAGCACGGGTCTCGGTGTGGCGGCAAGCATAAAAAATTTTTCAGCCTCGTTGACGGTCGGCTTCCCGCTGAAGAAACATTTTGAAACGCAGAGAACCGACAGTTGCCGCACTCACTTTCAAGCCTCTTTGACTTTCTGATTATGGATAAGGAAAAACTTTTCAGCCGCGAAGCACTCAATAAGTTGCGCTCGCCCGAAAAACTGAATACGCTCATCCCCGTGACCAATCCTATCGCTTGGGTTGGTCTCATTGCCATTTGCGTGCTGATGTTTTCTATCGTCCTTTGGTCGGTCTTCGGTGCCTTCACCGAACGCGCCACCGGCATGGGGCTCATCATGGACTCGGCGGGCGTCATTAACGTTTCGCATGCGGCGGCGGGGAAAATCACTGCCGTTTATATCAAAACGGGCGACACCGTCGAATCGGGGCAGCTGATTGCCCGCATGGAACAGCCCGAGCGCGTTGCCGATACTCAAATGGCGCAATACGGCGCGGGGCTCGCTTCAAGTGACCGCGATGTTATCGGCAGAGTTTACCAATACGACGCGAAACTTCATCAGCAGAACGCCAGCGAAAATATTTATTCCGAATACAGCGGCGTCGTCGACGAAGTTTTAATCGAAAAGGGCTCTATTATTCAGGCGGGCAACCCCATTTGTACAATCCGGCTCACGCGCAACCGCGACGAACTCACGGGCGTTTTCTACGTGCCGGTCGAAAAGGGCAAGCAAATCGAAAACGGAATGCTGATTCAGCTTGCGCCCAACGGCGTTGACGTTTCAAAGTCGGGCTCGCTTATTGGCGTAGTGCGTTCCGTCTCCCAATATCCCATTTCGGGTCAAGGCATTCAAAAAAGCTTGGGCAACGCGCAACTCGCGCAGTGGATGGTTTCGCAGGGCATGGGTGGTGCCGTCGAAGTAAAATTCGATTTGGTCAAGGACGCCGCCGACAAGTCGGGCTATCTTTGGACTTCGGTCATCGGAGACCACAAACCGATAACGGCAGGCTCGTTCTGCACGGGCTCAATCATAATCGAACGCCAACCGCCGATTGAAAGAGTTTTCTACAAGCTCAGCCAATTCTTGCGGAGCAGATGAGGCAGCGGGCATGAAAATTTTCGACAAGCTAAAAGATTTTTTCAAGACAAGACGCGTCAAGGTGCCGACGATTTTGCAGATGGAGGCGACCGAATGCGGCGCGGCTTCCTTGGCAATGGTGCTTGCCTACAACAAACTTTGGCTTCCGCTGGAAAAGTTGCGGCAGATGTGCGGCGTCAATCGTGACGGCTCGAACGCCCGAAACATTTTGAAGGCGGCACGTTCCCTCGGCTGTGAGGCGAAGGCATACACTTGGCCGGCTCAAAAAATCGTTTTGCGCAACGTCTACCCTTTGATTATCCATTGGGAGTTCAATCACTTCGTCGTCTTGGAAGGAATCAAGAACGGCGTCGCCTACCTAAACGACCCCGCGCTCGGCAGGCGGAAGGTGCCCTTCGACGAGTTCATCACGTCCTATACGGGCGTTTGCCTCAAAATCATTCCGAAAGAAAACTTCAAGCCGTCGGGTCACCGCTACAACGTCGTCAAGGTTATCGCCAAGAAACTCTTTCAAGACAAGTGGGCGATGCTGTTCGTCCTGATTATCGGGCTGTGCATGATTATCCCAGGCCTGGCTTTGCCCGTCATCAATCAGCTTTTTATCGACGAGGTGCTGACCAACAGGCATCCCGATTGGGCAACGAAAATTTATCTGACGCTCCTCGGCGCAATCGTCATAAACTGCGTGATGAACTACCTGCGTTCATACATTCTGACCACATGGCAGAAAAAGTTGACGCTGTCCGATTCGACGAATTTCTTTTGGCATTTGATTCGCCTGCCGATGCAATTTTTCCAGCAACGCTACAGCACCGAAGTCGCCTCGCGTATCACGTTCAACGAAGCGGTCGCGGGCGTGCTGTCGAACTCGGCGGCAACCGCCATACTGGATTTTTTTGTTGCGCTGTTCTATCTGGCGTTGCTCGTCCAATATTCGGTGCCGCTGACGATAATCGGCGTCTCGTTCAGCCTGGTCAATTTGGCGTTGCTGATGTTGACTCGGCGCAAGCTGACGGATTTGACAATGCGTCTTCAGCAAGATAAGGGCAAAGAGTACGGCACGCTGATGAACGGGCTCTTGATGATTGAGTCGGTCAAGGCGAACGGCGGCGAAGGCGACTTCTTCACCAAGTGGGCGGGCTACCGCGCAAAGGTCGTGCTCGCCTCGCAAACTATCAAGCTCTTCAACATAAACGTCCGAATGTTGCCGAGTCTGTTGGCGGGCTTGAACAGCGCGCTGATTATGACAATCGGCGGCTTTTCGATAATGGACGGCGTCATGACGGCGGGTATCTTCACGGCGTTTCAAAATCTGATGGCGCGCTTCAATGAGCCGTTCGACAGGCTTTTAAATCTCGGCACGACGTTGCAAACGACGGAAATGCAGTTGCAACGCCTCGACGACATAAACCGCTATGAAGCCGACAGCTTGAACTATCCCGACGAAAAGCAAAGAATTTCTTTTGAAGGCAGCCGCCTTTCGGGCGAACTTGAACTGAAAAATATTTCGTTCGGCTACAGCCCGCTTGACCCGCCGCTTTTGGAAAAATTTCAATCTGCACCTCAAGCCGGGGCGTTGGGTGGCGATAATCGGGGCGTCGGGCTCCGGCAAGTCGACAATGGCGAAAATCGTCACGGGGCTTTACGAGCAGTGGTCGGGCGACGTCCTCTTCGATAACGTCAATCGCCGCGAAATTCCCCGCGCCGTCATTACGCATTCGGTTGCCGTCGTCGACCAAGACATTTTTCAAATCACGGGGACGATTGCGGAAAACATTTCGCTTTTCGACGATTCAATGAAACGTTCGGACATAATTCAAGCCGCCAAGGACGCTTGCATTCATGACGACATAATTGCGCTCAAAGGCGGCTACGATTCTCAAGTGGCGGAGGGCGGTAGCAATTTCAGCGGCGGGCAACGGCAGAGGATTGAAATTGCGCGGGCGTTGGCGGTCAATCCGTTGTTGCTTGTCTTGGACGAGGCGACCAGCGCGCTTGACCCCATGGTTGAGCAGCAAATCTTTCAAAACATCAGGCGGCGCGGCTGTTCGTGCTTTATCATTGCGCACCGCCTTTCGACGATTCGCGATTGCGACGAAATTATCGTCTTGGACAAGGGCAAAGTCGTTGAGCGCGGCACGCACCGCGAAATGATTCAACACGACGGCGCGTATCGCAGACTGATTGAAGACAGCAGCCGTTGAGGAATGAGGAAACGTCATGAAGTTGGTTGCGGGGCAACGCTTCTATCTGAAAAACGAAAAGCAATTCGTCAAGGCGATAAGCGGCAAGCTGGAAGTTTACGCCGTCGACGATTCCGAAATTGATTTGATAGGCATGGACGTCTTGCCGCCGCGCGCCCTGCGCCTGCTTATGCAGAATTGGTTCGCGAAATTGGTTGAGCTGCCGTGGTTGCGCTTGATGGCGGACTTGGGCGACGACGTTCTTCAGTCTTGGCGAACAAAAGCTCTGTTTTCTTCCGACGATATCGATATGGAATACCTGCAAGACGAATTCGTCGACAATGAGCAGATTCTTTCGATGTTGCTGGGAATGAAATTTCGCGCCGAAGACGAAAAGCTTACTCGCCGCATTGAGCGCATTGAGGAAAACAAGCGGCAAATTGTCGACGAAACGATATCAAAGCTCCTTGGGCAAGAGGCGACTGTTTACCAAAGCTCTGCCTTTGACGACGCGGGCACCGACTTCAACATCAACGAGATAACCTATATCGTCAAGCGCGTTGCCGCCGCTTTGAAGATGCCGAACGCGCATATCAACATCCCGCCCGAAATTGCGAAAAAGCTTGACCAGTTGGGAATTATTCGGCGGCTCGTCAGCAAGGGCAACATGCAGATGCGTTTGGTCGAACTGTCGGCGGATTGGTACGAACTCGACTGCGGCGTCATGCTGTGCTACTACGGCGAAAAGAAAAAACTCGTCGCCTTGATTCCGAAGACGCCGCGCTCCTATATCATGGTGAGCCGTGACAGACCGAAGGGAATGCCCGTCACGAAGGAAATTGCCGAGGAAATTGATAAAGATGCCTTTGTCGTTCATGCGGGCTTGCCGCCGAGGAAACTTTCCAACTTCGACGTCCTAAGGTTCATGTTCAGCCACTGTTGGGCGCCCGATTGGCGGACGATAATTTTCGTCAGCTTTTTGGCGGGGCTCATCCCGATAATCACGCCGATAATCACGGAGACGATTTTTCAAGACATCATCCCGATTTTAGACCGCAAGGGCTTGGCAACGGTGACGCAAGTGTCGGTCGTCGCGGGTTTCACCACTGCCGCGATAAATATCGTGCGCTCGATAGCCGTAACCCGCCTCGTCACGAATATTGACCTTGCCGTCGAATCTGCGATGTTCGGTCGCCTTGTTGCCTTGCCGACTGCCTTTTTCCGAAAATTTCAATCGGGCGAGATTGCCAGCCGCTTCATGGGCATGGAGTCCGTGGTTAATGCCGTTTCGGGCGATATCGTGAGCCAGGTTTTCAATTTCCTGTTTTCGTTCTGGTCGTTCGCGCTCATGTGCTGGTACAGTTTCACGTTGGCGATTCTCGTGCTGTTTATCAGTATCGTTATGACGCTTGTCAGTGCGCTGTTCGTTTACAAGTTCGTCAGCTTGCAAAGGAAATTCACGACCGCGCACAACAAGACGGCGGCTTTGCTTCAACAAGTCTTCACGGGCTTGGCGAAATTCCGAACGGCGGGCGCGGAGGAACATGCCTTTCGACTTTGGGGCGAACGCTTCGCCGAGGAGTGGCGTTGGAATTACAAGCTGCGCTGGAACAACAATCACCTTGGCGTCGTCAGCGTCGCCCAATTCTCTTTGTATACGCTTTTGGTTTATTTCGTCACGATGAACTACGTCAACGAGGTAAATCCCGAAACGGGCATGATTGTCAAGGAGGGCATAACTTATGCGTCGTTCCTTGCCTTTCAAGCGGCGGCCTCGTCGTTCAATGCCACAATCGGCGGCTTTATCGGCTCGGTCAGCGGTTTGATTTTTACCAAGCCGCTCGTCGAAAACTTGAAGATTTTTTTGGAGGCGGTGCCCGAAATTTCGGAAGACAAGCCCGACGCCGACAATCTGCGCGGAGCCGTCGAAGTGCGAAACCTTTGCTTTTCCTACGGCGAAGATTTGCCCGAAGTGGTCAAGGATGTCAGTTTCCGAATCGCGGCGGGCGAACACGTGGCGATAGTCGGCAGGAGCGGCGGCGGCAAGTCTACGCTGATTCGCTTGTTGCTCGGCTTTGAGAAACCGACTCGCGGCGTCGTCCTTTACGACGGGCAAGACTTGGCGGAAGTCAATCTGTCGTCTGTGCGCAGTCAAATGGGCGTCGTCCTGCAGAACGGGCAACTTATGAGCGGCAGCATCTTCACCAACATTGTCGGGACAAGCGCACTCACTGAAGAGGATGCTTGGGCGGCGGCTGAGGCGGCGGGCTTGACCGATGACATAAAGAACATGCCAATGGATATGCAGACTATCATAAGCGAAGGCTCGACGAACATAAGCGGCAGGCAGCGGCAAAGGATTTTAATCGCGCGCGCCCTCGCCGGCAGACCGTCAATCGTCATCTTCGACGAGGCGACTTCCGCGCTGGACAATCGCACTCAAGCCATCGTCACGCGCAGCTTGGACAAAATGCACGCCACGCAGATAATCGTTGCGCACCGCCTTTCGACAATCCGAAACGTCGACCGCGTTATCGTCATAGACAAGGGGCAAATCGTTGAGAACGGCAGCTTCGACGAACTCGTTGCCCAAGGCGGAATTTTCTCCGGCATGGTTAAACGGCAGACCATAGACTGAATTCGGAAAGGTGTACAACTACATTTTCGGGCAGATGCTCAACCGCGAAGTGTCCGAAGACTTGACCGAGGATGTTTTCGGGAAGGTGCTGACCAATCTTGACCGCTTCGACCCTTCGCGCGGCGTTAAGGTGTCGACGTGGATTTTCGCTATCGCAAGGAACACCATTGCCGATTATCGGAAGAAAGCATACGTCAACCGCGAAGACGCAACGGATGAGAGCGTCGAGCTGCCGGGGCGCGCCGACCGATATTACTTAGACGCCCCGACAGCTTGAAGTACGTCGAGAATCGGGAGCTGTTCAATATCCTTTGCCGCTTGACCGACGCCGAAAAAGACTTTCTGGGCTTGCGCTACGGGCTGGAGATGAGCAACGACGAAATTGCCAAAATGCTGAACATCACGCCCAAAGCCGTAAGCGACCGCTATGCCCGCCTGCTGAATAAGTGCCGCAAGATACACGAAAAAATTTTTTTGAAAAATTTTTTGCGGCGCGCGGATTTTCCCCGACTTGAATCGTATAAGAGAATGTAAGGCAATTTACAAGCAAAACTTTTAAGGAGTGATTATTTTGGCCACTAACATGGAAAAGGCTGCCGAACTGTTGCAGAAAGAGGACTTTGTCATTAAGGTCTCCGAAGCCGCTGACCAAAATGCAGCCATCGCGATTTTCAAGGAAAACGGCGTCACCGTGACCGCCGAAGAACTCGCAAGCCTGGGCACGCTTTTGAAGGCACTGCGCGATAACGACGGCGAACTGCCCGACGACGTTGCCGAACAAGTTGCCGGCGGCTCATTCGACATCAAAAACCTCGGCTCGCTTCTGGGAGCTATCGGCGAATTCATGAAGTCTTTGGAGACGCCGATTAACAAGTTGCTCGAACTGTTCGGCGGCGACGACAGCAGCAGCGGCAGCGGCGGCAGTAGCAATTAAACAATTCTGATACGGATTCGATTAAACAATCAGCCGGCAAGAGCAAGCACGTTTTGTTGAAAGCGGGGTTGAGGCTCCTTGCCTTAGCCCCGCTTTTCTTTTGAATCATGAAACTATGTTAATCAGCGGGGTTTGGGTTATTGCCTTGACCTCGCTTTTGGTGCATAACGGGACGGGTAAAATCATGTGTATTGATGAACTACTGAAGACAGCCGATTTCTCGAAAGAGACGAACTTTAAGGAGCGGTTGTACAACAAGCTGAGTATGCTTTTTTCGGACGGCGAACTCGACGACGACGAAGCGGCAAGTGTCGTCGCCGCTCGCGGAGTCATTTCATTGCCCGTCTGCCATCGGGAAAGCAAAGACGACTGACGCAATTCAACAACAAATTATGAGGTGAACTTTCATGAATTCTAAAGCCGAATCGTTTAAAAATTTCGTAAGGGAAAATCATCCCGACGTTTTCCGCATTGAAGAGCTGGAAGGCGATAAGCAGGAGGCGGTCGTTTTCCGCTCAACCGTGGGCGTTCAAGGGCAGCAACTGCCGCTATTGGTCGTGATTGACACTTCGGTTTTCGCTGTCATACGGGTGCAGATTTGCCCGCAGGCTTTGAACGAAGCAGAGCCGACTGCCCTTTACCAATTCCTAAACGAGCAGAATTTCAGCTACAAGCCGTTTAAATTTTTCCTCAACAGCGCGGGCGACTTGATGCTTGAAAGTTGCCTGCTGTTCACCGACGAGGAAGTTAAGTCCGACGAAATTTATCTGATGTTCCAGGTCATTATCAATTACTTGAACGAAAATTATCGCGGCATTATGAAAATGATTTGGGGCGGCGCGGAGGCGAAAAACTGATTTCGTTTGACACGGAAGCTTTTGAAATTCAGGAAGGTGTCCGACAATGCGAAACAAAATCAAAAAACGACTGCCGGCAATGTTGGCGGCGGCTTCGTTGTTCGTAACGTCTTCGGCGGCTCATGCTCAGAACATAACCAAGACCGACGCCTCAAAAGCCGGAACAATCACGGTCGACGGCAACGTCACGAATATCCTGCCCGACAGATTCGTCAACGACGGCAACACCGCCATAAACCAATTCGCCAAGTTTGAACTCGACAAGGGCAATATCGCCAATCTTCAGCTGGAACGGGCAGGCACGCTTGTAAATTTCGTCGATTCAAGGGCAAGCATCAACGGCATAGTCAACGCCGTCAAGGATAACAAAATCGGCGGCAACATGTACTTTTTGAGCCCGAAGGGGATAGCTGTCGGTCCCGAAGGCGTCATTAATGCCGGCAAAGTCGGGATGATTGTCCCGCACAAATCGATGTACGATTTCTTGCTGAAACAGGATCAGCTTTCCGATGAAAATCTTTCAAACAGGGAAGATTTCATTAACGTAGTCGCGCTCAACCCCGAAGGCTCAATCGTCGTCGAAGGCAGTATCAACGCGCCTGGCGGCATAACCCTTACTGCGCAGAACGTGAACATTAAACCCGGCGCGAAGCTCCTAAACACCAACACGATTGATTTTTCCAATCTCGTCAATACGGTTGATGTGGACGGCGTCGCTGTTTCTGCCGGACTTGATTCAGATTTGAAGCTTACCGCCGACGAAAACGGCGGCATTTATATTTCGGCGCGCGTCGACGATGCTACCGTCAGCTCCAAAACCGGCATTACCGATGTTATCGGGTTCGGCATTGACAAGCTCGAAGACCCTACCATTGCTTCGATAAATGTCGGCAAGGGCGCGGAAATTACTTCCGATGCCGACGTTACTTTAAGCTCGACCGTCACCGCCAACCGCACAAGCGGAAACCGCACGGATATGAGTTCAAACTTTTACGGCTTTGAATCTAATCTCGACGTGGCGGGTACCATTAAGGCGAAGAACATCAACCTTGAGGCGTCAATCGTCGACAAGTACGCGCACCAGAGCCTTGCCGACGGCGAATTCAACTTCGACTTTGCCCAAATCTTCAATGTCTTTTCCTTGATGAACGCCTCAAACATTCTTCAAGACTTCGCCAACATTTCCAACGGCTACGTCTTCAGATTGGACAAGGCGACAATCAATATCGACAAGACTGCCACGCTGGACGCCGCGAAGAATATCGACGTCAATGCCGACTCCGATATCACGACAAATCTAACGTCAATTGCGTTTTCCAAAGACAGTGCCGCCGCCGCCGCGCTCAATGCCACAAGTTTGAATAACCTCTCGCAACTGAACATTCACGGCGCGATTAAAGCCGGCGGTGACATCAACCTTAATTCGACGGCAACAACCGATATGAAAAGCACTGCCGACATAGTTTTTGCCCAAACCAGCAATACTTCCGTTTCGCTCGGGCTCAATCTGGCTTTCAGTCAAAATCTGTCGGAACTTAACGTTTCCGAATCGGCGGATATCAATGCGGGCGGCAAGCTAAATGTTTCGGCTGTTGCCAACTCGCCTTTCAATGTGAAGACAACTTTGCAGAGGGAAGGCAGCGGGCTCGGCGCATTGACTTTGAGCGGCGGGAAGCTCACTTCCTATGCCCTGGTAAATTCCGAAGGCACAATGACGGCCAACGGCGATGTCAACATTTCGTCAAAATTTTCCGCGCCGACTTATGAAATTGCCTCCGCGATTTTGGTCAACAATCCCGTTTCGGGCATGGCGCAGACTAAGGAGGACGCCGACAAAGCTAAAAAGTCTGGGCAGGCCATCACCGAATTTATCAACAATTCTCAATCCGACGGTTCGGGCAACAAGTCAAGGGCGTCAAGCAATGTCACGACAAACGCCGCTTTATTCATAGCCGACCATCTCGCGACGGTAAATTTGGGCAAAGTCACAAGCAATTCGGGCAACGTGAATATCGAATCCTCGAACGTCATTAAAGACCCGCAAATCGGAGCCTTTTCCGTCACGCCCGTGGAAGTCGGCGGCACCAACATCAGCCCCGTCGTAACTTATTCGTCGATTAACAACAACCGCGCACAAGTCGGAATCAGGGGCGACATCACCGCCAAAAACATTAACATCAAATCAAACCTTACGTTCGACAATCCGCGCCTTGAACAGGTCAGATCCGATATTTTGGAGATTAAGCCGCGCTTGGCGAAGGCTTACGATTCAATCCTCAACAAGGCGAAGAATGCGGGTGACGAGGAACTCAACACCGCGCTTGAAGAGGCCAAAACCCGCCTGGACAACTACTTGAAGAAAATCGACGGCTCGGACGGCACAGACCCGCTCAAAGCTTTGACGGCAGAGACATCCGAAATCGTCAACGACCTGAAAGAATATTTCGCCGACGACGAAAATGTTCAAGCGATTATCAAGACGTTGGAGACGGCAACCGACGCCACGAAAGTTTCGACTTTTATGGCGGACAGGGAAAGCGTCATCAATTCTGCGGGTTCGGGCGGCTCGTCAAGTTTCAGCCTGGCGGGCGCCGCGCTCATCAATATCATGAACAACAAGTCGGAAATCTTGGTTGACGCGGGCAAAAACCTCATTGCCACAAACGGCAATGTCACCGTCGATTCTAACTTGAAAAACGTCGGCTTGTCGGTCGGCGGGCACATTCTTCCGCAATCGCTCGACACCGCCGCGACCGATATCATCGTCGGCGTCAACAGAGTCAACGACGTGAATACAGTGACATTCACCGCCGGCAATGCCCTAAGCGGCAACAACATTTCAATCACCGCCAACAACGACGTCAATCACATCTACTTGAACGACGGCTCGGGCAAGGGCGTCAACAATTCGTATCGGGCAGCGGGCACGGTTTCCTATGCGGACGGCAAGTCTCAAGCCATTGTCAAATTCGGCGTTATGCCGATTATCAATTCCAATAATTCTCTCAAAATCAACGCGACCAACAACACAAATCTTTTCAACATGGCGGGCGGGCTCAGCTACGGCGGCGGAGCGGCTTCGGTCGGCATCGGCGCAGCCGTCAACAATTACGACGTCGATACGAAGGTAAACATCGGCGACAAACAGTATGACGGCTACCTCAATTCCAAAAGCGTCGAAGTCAAGGCGAAGACCGACGGCATGGTAAATTCTTTGAGCGTGGCGGGCGGGCTGTCCACTTCGGCAAGCAATAAACCTTCCGACAGCTCGTCAAGCAACTCGGCAAGCAATTTGACCAACAACACACCGAACACCTCCGCCAACACTTCAACGACCAAATCGACGACGACTTCAACCAACACTTCAACCAAAACCACGACGAACACTTCAACGACGTCAAACAGCACGACGACGACCGGCACGACGTCAAACACTTCGACGAAGCAAGAATCTTCGGGGATTGCCCTTCTCGACCAAATCAACGGCTTTGTCGACAGCGAAACTTACAAAACCATTGCCGAAATCTTCAAGCACTTCAACGACGCCAAATCAACCATAACCGAAACGAAGGACAAGATTGACAAGGCTATTGACGAAAAAGTTTCAATGGTCACGGGCTCTAAGCCCGACGACGTCAACATTGCCAAAAGCGACGACGTTTCAAGCCAAGAGTCTCAACCGAAAGTCACCTTCGACGGCGCGGGCTCGGTTTCGGTCAATCTCGGCAGCCGCACCACCGAATCAAATCTTACGTCAGTCGAAGCCCACAACGTCGCCAACGTCGATGTCGGGGCTGTCGATAACAATTTCACTGGCGCATGGAGCGGAGCGGGCGCGCTCAACTTCCGCAGTGCCGATTCGGGCAAAACGTCCGTCGCCATGACGGGCGCGGTCGCCGTCAACAAAGTCGATTCAACCGTCGTGTCAAATATCGCCTCGACGGAAAATTTGACGGGCTCAATCAACAACACGGCGGAAAAGTCGGGCGCGCTCATTGCGGCAGGCTTGGGGCTCACAGTCAGCAAGGCGTCTTCGGAGTCAAGCAACTACACCGGCGCGGCGTCCGCCAACGTCAATTTGTCCTCTAACGTCGTCAAAGCCGTCCTCAAGGACAACACCGCGATTGACTCGTCGGCGATAAAAAATATTGCGCGGAACGTCGACACGCAAGTCACGGGCGGCGTCAATGTTTCTGTGGCGGCGGGCGGCAAGAAAGGCGTCGCGGCGGGCGGCACGGGTGTCTGGTCAGATATTTCCAACGACGTCAACGCCATTATCGACGGCGGCACTTACAAAACGTCCGGCGCGTTCAACAACATTGTTTCCACGACTTTAACTGATGTGGCGGGCGGCGTCGGCGTTTCCGTCGCGCAAGGCTCCGAATCAAGCTACGGCTTTCAAGGCGTCTTCACTTACAACAAAATCAAAAACAATTCGCACGCCGATATCAAAAACGCCGCCATTGCAGCCGATTCCCTCGTCAACTCGTCCAGTGACAACAAAGACGCCGCGAAGGCTTATGACAGGACTTTGACGGGTGCGGGGCTCGATGTCAGCGGCGATTCTTATGCCGAGTTCGCGAAGGTCGGCGAAACCGATTCGACGAAACAATCTATTCAAAGTCAGTCGACGGGCGGCACGGGCGTTGAGGCTGATGAAAGCGTCGGCTACCAAAGCGGCGATTTCGGCAACAAGATAATCACGGGCGCGTTGGCGGTGGCGGGCGCAGGTGACGGCGCGGCTCAAGCGTCGTTGGCGATAAGCGACGTCGACAACGACTTCAAAGCTGAAGTCACCAACTCCGCGCTGAACGTCAAAAACAAAACCGACATCAA
This sequence comes from uncultured Selenomonadales bacterium, assembly GCA_946407095.1. Taxonomy (GTDB): domain Bacteria; phylum Bacillota; class Negativicutes; order Selenomonadales; family Selenomonadaceae; genus Quinella. Next base: position 63,437 of record CAMJMR010000007.1, read on the forward strand.
CGCAACGTCAAACACCCTCGACATCAACGCGGCGGCAGGCGCGGCCATCTCGTCGAAGGGCTTCGGCGCAGGCGGCTCAGTTTCTTGGCAAACAACCGATAATCAAGTCGTTGCGGGCTTCGACGGTGCCTCTTCCCAAAAATCGCTCAAGACGGGCGGTCTCGACGTAAAAACCGAAAACCACGCTCTTGAAGTCAACGTCGGCGGGCAAGTCAGCGGCGGCAAGGGCAATGCGGCGGGTCTCGCCATGGCTTACAACGCCCTGAACGATAACACCAAGTCTTATGTCACGAATGCCGAAGTTATTTCTTCAACCACAACGAAAGGCACTGTGGACAAAGAACAAAAAGACGTCAGCATTACATACACATTGAATTCGGGAGACCCTTTGAGGCGTTATACCCTGCCGAGCGGTTTTAAAAAAGAAGACATCTACACGGGTTATCCTGTAGGTATACTTACGGGATACAGAGTGACCGGCACTTACTTCGCCGACGACACGGAAACTGCGGCGGCGGTTGATAAGATGGTAAGCGAGACGAAAGGCAACCTTTCGACCGCTTCAACAATCGTTCAAATTCCCGTTGATATTCCCACTCCTGTCGACGTCAACGTCAATGCGAATTCGTCGGGGCAAGTCTACGCGGTCGGCGCGGGCGTTGCGGTCTCCGGGACAGAGAACGCCCTCAACGGCTCGGTTGCCGTCAATCACGGCTCCAACTCGACGCAAGCCGTCCTCGAAAACGTCAAAGCCGATTCCGTCAAGAATTTGAACGTCAACGCGGAAGACAACGTCAAGAAGCTCGCGGTGGTCGGCGGGCTCACAGTGGCGGTCGGCTCGGTCGCGGTCGGCGGCTCGGTCGCTTACAACGACGTCGGCACGTCCGATAATCAACAGCTCACCAAAATTTCCATGAAGGGCAACGACATCACCGCCAGCGAAAATGTTTCCGTCAATGCCAAAGACAGTTCCGATTTGTTGACGGTCGGCGTCGGCATAGGCGCAAGCAGCAAAGTTGCCGTGCAAGGCTCGGCGGCAGTCGCCACGCTCAACAAGGACGTTGGCATTGTCCTCGACGGCTCGACGATAAAAGCCAATAACGTTTCTTTGAAGGCCAACACCGCCGAAGAACTCATAACGACTGCCGATGTCCTTTCGGTCGGCGGAAACGTGGCGGTCGGCGCGGGCGTTTCGGTCAACAACGACTATACCAAAACGGGCGTCGCCGTCAACGACAGCACCTTGACTGCCAAAAATCTTGTCAGCGCGGACGCAAGTAATTCGTCCAAAGTCTTGACGATTGGTATCGGCGGCTCGGCGGGCGGCACGGCGGCAGTGACCGGCTCGGTCGCCGTCAACAACCTCAACACCAACACCGCCAACGAACTCAACAAGGCAACCGTCAACGCGAACAACGGCGTCCTAATCAACGCGAAGGGTGACGAGGCGATTGCAAACTACGCGGGCTCACTTTCGGTCAGCGGCAGCGGCGCGGCAGTCGGTCTTTCCGTTTCCGTCAACAATATCAACTCGAATGTTCAAAACGTCGTCAACGATTCCGATATCCGAAGCAAGGTGGCGGATTTCGCGTTCACGGTCGACGATTCGATTGCCCCCAACGCTTTGCTTAATACTTTCGTCGAAGGGAAGACTTTCAAGCCCTCGGACACGCTTGCCGCTCATCGTGTCGCTAACACTTACAAAGGCGTCGTCATTAACGCGAATGCCACTCACGATATCAAATCTGCGCTGTTCAATGGCGGCGTGGCGGGTTCGGGCGTGGCGGTCAACGGGACTGTCAACGTCAACCGAATCAACGGTTCGACGGCGTCGGACGTCAAGAATACCGCCTTCAGCACCAACGCCGATGTGAACGTTTTGGCGAATGACTTTTCAAACTCGGCGGGGCTGGTCGGCACGGCAAGTGCGGCAGGTACGGGCGCGGGCGTCGGGCTCGGCTCGGACAGCGCGGTTGTCAATCGCGAAGTCAATGCCTCGCTCGATACGGGCAACGCCGAAAGCAAAGCTCAAGATGTCAACGTCAAAAGCGTAAGTCAGCAGGGCGTCGGCTCGTTGATAGCGGGTGTAGGCTTCGCGGGCGCGGGCGCGGGTGCGTCCAACGGCGTGGGCGTCAGTCTCGTCGACGGCTCGACCAATGCTTCCGTCTCGAACACGAAGGGCAACTTCGACAATCTCAACGTCACGGCAGACCACTTGATGAACTTGAACACCCTCGGCGTGTCGTTCGGAGCGGCAGGCACGGGCGCAGGCGTCGGCTTGAGCGTCGACGTCCTCAAGACGAAGGACAAGACTGCCACCGCCGTCAAAGATTCGGACATCACGCTTGCCGGCAACGCCAAAGTCAAAGCGACGAACAATGCCAACGTCGATTACCAAATGTATGACGTGGGCGCGGCGGCTGTCGGCGCAGGGCTGGCGGGCTCGATTGGTGTTGCCAACGTTCAAAATAACGTCTCGACCGATTTAACTAATGCCACCCTCAAGACCGAAGGCAAAACGGACATCGCCGCGCAAAATAATCTTGACTTTGAAAACAAAGCGGCAGTCGGAGGCTTGGCGGGCTTGGGCGGAGGCGTCGGCGTGGGCGTATCGGTCAACACGATTGATTCTTCGGTAAACGCCAATGTCAACGGCGGCTCGCTCAATGCTACCGAAATTGACGTGAAGAGCGTCGAAGAACGCAACGTCAATCAAGGGGTCGGCGTGGCGTCGGGCGGACTCGGCGCGGCTTCCGTCAACGTCATGATAACGAACGTCGGCAAGGAACTGGATTCGTCTTATGAATCCGACACGAACAAAGACCGCACGGAAAAGGACGGCACGCAAGTCGACGTGAACGCCAACCTCGACAAGGCGAACGACGCCTCCGTAAACAAAGTTGCAGGCGGCGACAACCTCAAGAGCGGCGGCATGAATATCGAACTGGTCAGCGACGCCGATAAGGAAGTCACGGCGGGCGGCGCGAAGGACAGCGGCACGCACGTCAACATAAGCGGCACCCTCGACGCCGAAAAAATTTCCGTCAACAACCTCGGCACCAACAATTTGAGTCAAGGCTTGTACACGGGCGGCATCGGCGGCGTCAGCGTCAACGGCTCGGTCGGCATCCTCAACTTGAAACGCAATGCTTCAACTGAAGTCACAGGCAAGCTCACCGCTAACGACCTCACAATCAACAATCAAGACGGCGGCACGTCCGAACAGGAAATCATGCAAGGCGGCTTCGGCTTAGTCGGCTCCGCGAATGCCTCCTACGGCAGATTGAACGTCACGGGTAAGAACAAAATCAAAATCGAAGGCGGCACCCTCGACGCCACGACGCTCAACATTTCCAACAGCGACGACAGCAAAGTCAACGTCGAATCTGTCGGCGTCTCGGCATCTTTGGGCAAGGCGATTGGCGTCCTCATTGCTGAAGGCAGTCTGGAAGGCTCGAACGAAATCGAAATCAACAAGTCTGCTTTAACGGGCAAAACCATTTCAATCAGCGGCAAGGCGGCTCCCGAAGTCAGCGTCAACGGATTGGCGGTATCGGCTTCAGCGAGTTTCGCGGGCAGCGGACTTTTCGCGGGCTCAATCAACAACAGCGCGGCGAAGATAAGCGGCGACGGCTCGACCTTCACAAGCGACAACTTCATCGTCAACGCCGAAAACCTTTCAAGCGTCAAGACGACTACGAATTCGGCTAGCGGCTCCCTTTTGGCAAGCAACAGTTTGACGGGCATTTTGAACAAGAGCAGCGCGGCGGCGACCGTCGATTTCACAAACGCCAACATCAACGCGCCGACCACTTCGCTCAATGCCGACAGTTTGCCTCGTCAAAAAGTCGGGTTGGTGTCGTTGGGCGCGGGCGGTCTCTTGGCGGCGAATGGCAGTGCGGCTGCTGTGACGAGCAATCCTTCTGCGACCGTCAACGTGACCGCGAAAGATTTTTCTGCCGACAAGTTGGCAATGACGGCGACCGCCAACAGCACGCCCGATATTTCCGTCAAAGGCTACAGCGTCGGCGCGATAGCTGTCGGCTCCAATATCATTGCCTCCGCGCGCGACGTGAAAGCCGACACCTCGTTGAAGGCGGACAACGCAACGCTTAACACCCTCGACATCAACGCCAAGACGACTTCCGCGCCCAATCTCAACGTCAACGGCGACGGCGGCGGATTCGCGGGCATTTCTCCGGCGGCGGCAGTCCTCGACGACAATCTTAAACAATCGGCGGCGGTCAAGCTCGGCGGCACGCTCAACGTCCAAAATTCCGTCAACGTCAACGCTCAAAATAGCGACGCGGGCGCGTACAAGGCGGATGCTCTCGGCGCGGCTGTCGTCGGGGCTTCGGGCGTCGAACTCAAGCGCAACGCCGATTCAAACGCCAACATCACTTTCGACGGCGCGAACATCACAAGCGGCGGCTCGCAAACTTACAACGCGACCAACAACCTCGGCTACGGCTTGGATTTGGAGGCGGCGGGCTACGGCGGCTTGAATGCTTCGGCGGGCAGTTTGAAAAATGCGACGAACTATTCCGCCGCTGTCAACGTCGACAAGTCAAGCCTTACTGCCACGGGCGAAACGTCTACCCTAAACATGAACGCGCAGACAACGGGCAATGCCTCTTCGCTGAACAACCTCAAGGCGGCGGGTGCTGTCGAAGTCGTCGTAAGCTCTTCCGATATCGATACGACCTTCGACAATCAAATCAACGTCACCGGCTCGACGCTCACGACTGGAGGCAACGCGTCCGCTATCAGATTGGCGACCAACGACAACACCGAGCAAAAGTATCACACCATTGCCAACATCCAAGGCGGCGCGGCGGGCATCGGCGTTGCCAACACCGACAACACGCTCAACCGCTCCAACGCCGTCAACGTCAATGCGTCCGTCATCAATTCCGCCAACAGCGTCGACCTCAACAGCGGCTCAAACGTCGAAGGCATTCCGAGCAAAATTACAATGACAGCCCTTGCCGACGTCTACAATAAAACCGCCTTGCCCTTGTCGACCGCGCCCAAGCTCACAGACGACCTCACGCTCAACAACACCGTCGACATCGATTCGGGCAGCGCGATTAACGCCGTTCGCAACGTCAGCTTAAATGCCGAAAGCGGCACCGAAGTCGTCACCGAAAGCGCGAAGGAATACAAAATTTACAGCGGCGAAAGCGGCAACGGCAAAGTCGTCGTCACGACGGGGCACGAAGGCAACGCCTCCGAGACTCAAAACAATTTCGTCAACGTCGACGGCACGGTCAACGCCGGCGTCCGCAATACGCTGAAGATGACGATAAGTGGCGGCAAGGTGTCCGAAAACGTCAACCCGACCGTCAACGTGACGGCGGGCGCAGAAAATTTCGACGCGTCAAAGATTAACTTCAACGCAACCGCCTCAATGGATAATCCCTTCCTCGCCGACTACAACAAGGCTGTAAACGACATGAACGCCTACGCGGAAGGCACCGCCGAATACAAATCCTTGTACAATCAAGTCGTCGGCATGGAAAGGGTTATGGCGACTTACGGCTTCGCCGAAAAGGTAAGCGGCTCCGAGCGATACAAAGTCTACGACAAGATTCAAGTCCCCGCCATGGAATTGCCCGATATCTCATTGGCGGGCGGCAACATCGACATCAACACGCCGACGCTGACAGGACGCGGCAGCCTCAACGCCAACGCCGCCAAGGAACTCACAATCAACAACAGCACCGAACGTTCCTTGCTGGTGAACAATGTGACTATGGACACAGCGGGCGGCAAAGTTTATCTCAACGACGCGGCGGCTACCGAAAGCGGCAACCTCAAGATAAGGACGCAAGACAGCTACACGCCCGCCGTAACCATCAACAACACGGGCAAAGGCATCAAAGTCGACACGACCACCAAGGCTCCCGACATAATCTTGAACGGCGGCAAGAAAATTTCCAACGCGGCGGGCTCCGTCACGCTGAACAACACCAACGGCTCCGTCGTGCTCAACGGCGAAATTTATTCCTTGACCGCGACGAAAATCAACACGCCCAACGGCGGCACCATCATCAACAACACGGGCGGCTTGCAGAACGTCGGCGAAGACCCGCTTTATAAATACACCTTCGGCAACCAAAAATTCTCCGATTTTCTTCAAGAGGCTATCGCTATCAAATACATGGCGGGCTCTTCGGACAAGTTCACTTACAAGACGTACAAAGACTATTTGGATTCTGTCTACACAATGGCGATGTATTACAACACCTACACCCTTGACGCCCGTAAACGACTCCTCAACGACGTGGCGGGCAGTTCGTCTTGGTACAAAGGCAACAGCGACGACGGGAACAGATGGGTAGATTTAATGCTCGCCAAATACGACAGCACTCCGACCACTCCGGCGGGCGCAATCGTATCGGGCGGCGCAGTCTCAATCATCGCCAAGACGCTCAACATCAACGGGCTGATTCAAAGCGGCTTCAATAACTACGTCGCCGGAACCACTCCCGACGAAAAATACTATGACCCAAGGAAATACGGGTCGAACTTGGACGATAACGCTGTAATAGGCGATAACCGCTTCAGAATCAACAATACCGACGCCGAAACTGTCTACAACGCGCAAAGCGGCATGTACGACAAAATATTGGGGCTGTACTACAACCCGTCCACGTATCACATCTTAACCGAACCTGTCCGCCCGACGAGCGGCACCGTCTACCTCAAAGCCGAAGACATCATAAGCACGGGCAACGGCAAGATAATCGCGGCAAGCGGCGGGGCAGACGTCAACATCAACATCGACCGCTATCCAATCCGACAGCTCGTCGTTAATGACATCGATATCTCAAACCGCTCCGACCCGCTCATCATGATTAACGGCGTCGACTACTCGAAAGCAAGCCAATACCTTCCCAACAGCAAGGCGGTTTACGCCTGGACGGGCGGCATCAAGTACAACAGGATTGAAACGAAATCCACGACGGCGATTAAATGGGGCAGTTGGAATATCTATTCTTTCGACGAATTTATACAAAAGGTCAACAACGAAAAAGTCAAAGTCGATACCGTTTCCACTAGCGACTCGCTGGAAGAAAGCATCAAGCTGCGAAACGGCATCTTCACGGACAACAGCGGCGACGGCAATCTTTTCACCATCAGCAGTACCAAAACATCTGCCGGCATAAAACTTGTCGGCGACCGCACGGACACACCCATTTACCAAGACTTGGACATCTTTCATTTGTTACCGGCACAACACATTTACAATTGGACGGAGACCATACCCTATTACGCGGGCTCGACCTATCGAATCAACGCCGCGCAGCCGATAAAGATTCAGACTACGAACAAAGCCGACTCGACAATCAAAATCACGAGCGAAGACAATCTCATAGTCGGCGGCAACTTGGCGACGGGCACCAACGGAACAGTCAACCTCACTTCGCAATTCGGCAACATCACGACTTCGGGCGACGGCAAAATCACTGCCGACAAAGTTAATCTCAACGCGAAGGAAAATATCGACGTGACAATCGGCTTGCCCGAAAGCAAAACGACCGAGCTCAAGGCAACGTCAACGAATGCTTGGAACCTTGCAGACATCAAGATAAACGCGAACGCGGCTCTCAAGAACGTCGACATATCCGACTACAGAAACGTCAACATTGTCGGCACGGATGACATAAGCGGCAAGGTTACCGCCAAAGCTCTGAACGTCACGACGCCCGGCAACATCAACCTCACGACGACGATAAGCGGCAAGCTCACCGCTCAAGGCGACAAGTCCGTCACCGTGACGCAGACCGAAGGCGACTTGCAAATCGGCAAAGTCACGAGCAAGGGCGATGTCAGCCTCGCGGCTCCGAACGGCGCGATGGTCAATGCGGTTGATACCACGTTCGACTTGACGGGCGCAGCCGATAAGATTGACGCGTGGCGTGCGGCGGGCTTGATAAGCGACAAGGATTCGGCAAACGGCTCAGCCAATGCCGCGCGCGAAGAAAAAGCCGTTCGCCTCAACGGGCTGGAAAATCTTTTCAAGCAGTGGGCATTAAAAGACGACGGCACCGTCGACGAAACGCTTTACCGCCAATTCGTCGACAACGCCGCCGATAAAACCAATCTCACCGCCGAGCAAGTCAATCAGCTCAACCTTTATCAAGACCTCAAGAGCTCGAACGATTACGGCTTCAGTCAGAATCAGTTGCTTTACTCCGTCCAAGAAAGTCTGTTCAATCCCAAAGCGGGCGTGACCGCCAACATCAACGACCCGATTATCACGGGCAAGAACATCACACTCAACGCCAAAAGCTTCGGCAAGGAATTGGCGCCCAAGACTTATTCAAACCTCACGAGCCTCGACGCGCTGGAGAAATTGGCGGGCGCGAAGGGCGGCGACGTGACTTTCAACCCGAATGGCACTGTCACACTCACGGAGCAGAGCCCGATAACCGTCGGACAACTTTCCGCGACAGACAAGCTGAACGTCACGACGCAAGGCAACACTTTCATAAGCGGCACCAACAAGACCACTTTCAACGTGAACACGCCGATAGACGCGGGCGACGGCAAAGTCGTGCTCATGACGGGCAATGGTATCGACGCGAGCAAAGGCATTAAAGCCAAGGAAGTTGAACTTTACGCGGGCGCAGGCGACATCAATGCCAAACTCACGGAAAGGACGACCGACGTAACGAAAATCGTGACCGAGCCTTTAACTACGACGACAATCACTTACAGCAGCACTCCGGTTGCGGACTTCAGACTGTTTGACAAATATGCGAATCTTCCCGGCTTCAGCGTGCAAAGGGAACCGGGCTTTTTTGAACGCACTTACACTTTAACCGCCACTTACAATCTCGACGACGCCGATGCCGTTAAAGCAGTCAAGGAGGCAGATAAACTCGCCCAAAGTACCTTATTGGTGTACAACTACTCAAGGGACGACAAAGCGGCGGGAACGCGCGACGTAGAAAGGACGGTAAAGGAAAAGATTGGGGTTGTCGGCACGCTCACCGCCAACGCGGCGGGTAATATCAACATCAACGCCGACGCCAGCTTGCCCGTCAAGAACATAACGGCGGGCGGCAACGTCAACATTACCGTCACGGGCAATATCGTTTCTTCGGACAAAAATTCTGTCGTCAAGGCTCCGAGCGTCAATTTGACTGCGACCAACGATATCGCCTCCGAATCGACGCCGCTCACCATACACGCCGACTTGACCATGCTCAAGGCAAAGTACGCTTACATTGCGGGCGACTACGGAAACTTGACGGCGTGGAACACAAAGGTTATCGACACAAGCAAGCTCACCGGCACCGGCGGCACGCCCTCCGTCGTCACGCCCTCGACGCCGACAATTAATGAATCTTCTCCGAACAACGACTTTCATGCGGCGGGTAGCCTGGGCGAAGAGGCGACTTTCACGACGACGCCCATCACCGTTGAACAGCAGAAAGAAATTTTAAGCAGGATAAGCCTGACCAACTTGGCAAGCATTGGCACTGCTAGAGACAAGGAACTTTACAGCGTAGCGTTGGCTTTAAGCCGAAGTTCAATCATGACGAACAATAGCAACCTCTCTTACTACGAGGCGGCAAAGTCTTGGCTGAGCGGCATGGGCTACAGCGACGCGGAACAGGATCAGATAATCGACCTTTCGATAGAAATCAGCTTCAGCGATCCTTCAAAACAACGCCTGCTGAACGCCGCCGTTGCCGAATTCCTTTCCAAATTCCCTTTCGCCAACCTCAACGCAAAAAGTGTTGCTTGATTAAGAGCGGCGGAAATCGATTTTAAGACGTTCAAATTGTGCTGTTAATACTAAAGCCCCGCGCAAGCCTCGGAACGATTCCGGGGTTTACACGGGGCATTTCTTTGGCGGGTCTCAAGCAATAATTTTCAAAACCGGTCGTATCTGCCTGTTCAGCGGATTTTACGTGCGGTAACAAGAGCTTCAAAAAGCCTGTGCAATCGATAATGCCTCAAGCCTCGGCGGGTGACAGCAGATATTTTCTGTTCTTTTCAACGACATTCCAATCGGCAACGGCTTCAGCTTTTTTCTTTGGGAAGGAAAAAGCCGGCAAGCTGAAAAGGGCGCGGCTGTTGCCGGTATCGAAGTCAATTTTCACTTTAGCCAAAAAACTCGCCGCTTCGTCATGACGAAGCATATTAATCATGTACGCATTCCACTGCTCTTCTTTGGGAATGACCTTTTTGACGTAAGCGGAAATTTCATTCGTATCGACGTGCCCGTCTTCGTCGGAAAAACGCATGACCAGCCAATCGCGCATGAACGACGGCAAGCTCAGCGCTGAAAAGAATTTGGCATTGCCGGAAGATTTGTAGACGAGCATTTCGCCGAAATGTTTTTTGAGTTTCGATTTTAAAGTGTCCGTCAAAATTTCGCCGCCTCCTCGTCAGATATCAAATTTCTTGTTCTTGGCAATGCCGCGTGTAATTTCCTTCGCGGGCGACGATTCTAGAATTACTCGCTTTGAAATTTTTTCATGCCGCTCAATCGTGATGACGGGCACCAAAGTTTCTTCCAATGTCGCTCCGCCGTGAACTTCATTGCCAGGCGTGCCTTTTTGAATAAAGCACGAATAATCGGCAAAGATAATTTTGCCGTCGTATTCCGGCGCTGTCGGGAAAAGTTTTTCGTCGTTTTCCGTAGCGTCGGCAAACCTGCCGCTTTTGTAAACCTGTCGACCGTCTGCAGGAAAGGCATTGTCGAACTTTGTTTGACGGACGAGCACTGCCAGGCGACTCGTTCCGTGATCCGAACAAAGAATAATCTTTCTGAACGAGTTCAACGCACGCAAAATCTTTTCCTTGAGAGCCGCGAGGATTTCCAGCTCGCCCAAGATATTTTCGGGGTAAGGCGGATTATTATGCTTTAAGGTGTCCAAATCTAAGAACAGGTGTTCATAAATAGTAAAAAGTGATATAGTAAGTGTATTATGAGAAAA